>JBMDWN010000001.1:0-18834 GCA_048595275.1 Olivibacter sp.
TTTTAAAAAAAGTCCGGCTGAGGTACCCGCGTATCGGAATATCGAGCGCTTTCATGAGCAGGTAAGCGAGCAGGACCAGCAGGAGAGTGCCTATGGTACTGACGATCATCATTTCAGTCCAGCCGGGCTTAAAATGCTCTACATAGCTCATAAACAGCCAGATAAAAGGATAATGGACCGTGTAAAGCGGATAGGACAGATCGCCGGAAAGCTTGCAGAGGCGGAACTGTTTAGTATGTTGGGTAGAACCCACTCCGAGAGCGATGAGCAGCGGAAAGTAGAGGACGATGATGAGCGGGTCGACAATCCAGGCACTTTGCTCTGAAAAGGGGATGAAGAAAACGATGGCGAGCAAAACACCAAGCCCCGAGAAGCCCAAAGCGTTGGAGATGCGCCAGCCCTGACGATGGATGAGGATGCCGATCAGAAAGGAAAAGAAAATACGGATGCCACCGCTGAAGGGCTCATCACCCCCCCAGCCAACAGATAGGTGACCTACCCGACGGGCCTCGCAAAAAAGCAGGATTGCGGCTAGGACACATAGCGGCCATAGCATCCGACGGGAAAGCCGAACAAGAAAAAGGGCATAAAGTATATTGGCGATATATTCCCAGAACAGCGACCAGGTGGGTGGATTGAGGTGAAACAAATTGAAATAACGTTCCTTAACCAGCGGAAAGGGGATCAACAAGAGGGCACTTAGAAAAAGCAGCCAGCCTTGATCGGCATAACGCGCGTACAAATCACTCCACGGATCGAAAAGGAACACTAAGAGGCCAAGGACAGCACCGATGATGACCAGTGGATGGAGGCGGATAAGCCGCCTTTTGACAAATTCTCTCCAGCCGATGCGTTCTATTTTTTGATCGTAGGCGTAGGCAATGACAAATCCCGATAAGCAAAAAAAGAAATCTACCGCGAGGTAGGCATGGGCGATAAAATTTTCGCTGGGATCCGGAATAGCGATCTCCATAAAATGAAAAACGACAACGGCAAACGCGGCAATACCGCGAAGGCCATCCAGCACAATGAAATGCGGATTGCTGGGATACGCTTTTGGCTGAGGAATGGAGACCGACATAGAATACTGAATAAATTCAGCCAAAGGTCGGCCTTGTCCGCGATATCCGGAAAGCCTTTCGTTTCACAATTTCTTTCCATTGTCTCAAAGAGCATCTTAACGGCAATAGGAAGCATCCGGAGTCGCTCGCAAGGCGGGGCTGAGATAGGGAATATCAAGGCTGGCCCCCCGTAAGAGAAACCAAAACCCCAGCATCAGGCAGAGTACGGGCAGCAACCTGAAACGCTGGATGAAGGGAAAACGCCTTTTGAGTTGGGTGCCAGCCGAAAGCGCCAATAGCAGCAGGGGGAGCGTTCCGAGACCATAAGCAAACATAAAGGCGGCGCCCTGAAAACTTCCGCCATTGTTCATGGCGGCGGCAAGCGCCATGTATACCATCCCGCAAGGGAGAAGGCCATTTAGAATCCCCACCATGAAATGCCCGCCGGGGCGGTAGAGCCAGCGGCTCATACGAAGGAGTACGGGCTGGAGGAGACGCTCCGCCAGACGGGACTGACGTCTTCGGGGAAGTCCGCTCAGTTGGTACAGGCCCAACAGAATCAATGTTATCCCTGTTGCCAGGCTCAAGCCTTGTTGCCATTCGGGGAAGGCCTGGTTTTCGCCGATGAGGCCAACGAACAAACCAAGGCAACTGTAGGTCAGCAGCCGACCTGCCTGGTAGGTCATCAAGCTTCGCCAACGCGTCCAGACACTGCTGTCTCGAAGGGGGACGCAAAGCATCAGTGGACCGCACATACCAATGCAGTGTACGCTGCCCAGCAGTCCGATGAAAAAGGCCAGACTAAGGTTATTCATAAGCTAGGGCAGATAAACCGATGTTTCCTGTTCGAAAGGCACGGCTCCGTCGCTCCATTCAATATGGAGCCTCCACAAGCCGGCGGGCAGCTGACGGGTAGAGAGTTCATAAAGCGAACCGTTGATCTCAAAGGGCGTTTCCCGGTCAAGTCGCTGATCGGAAGGTCGCTGAAGGCGGATGATCCCCCGGTTTCCGTCTTGCCGGAAGCGGATGTGCAGCTGGTCCTGATCGATTTGAAGCTGCACGCCGGCCTGATGCCGCAAGACATTCCCCCGGCGTTCGTAAGCCTGATCGTACCGCAGTCCACGCTCGTAATAATCGGCCGACTCCAGGCTGTCGTGATCCTGACTGACCATAAAAATACCGGTTGCAACTACCGCTGATAAGGCTGTAGCCATTCCGATGACAATGCGAAATCCCCAATTCATAAGTGTTGTTTTTTAATGTTATGTGCCTTTTGCGATCCTCCGGGCGGGGCCACGAACGTGGTTTCGAGTGATTTGATCAGCACATCGCCGGAAAGCAGCGCTATGCGAACGGTTGTTTTATAATGTTGTATGTCCTCGCGAGGTGCGACGAGTAAAAAAGAAAGGTGAGCAGATTCGCCCTTTCCGAGGGTCTTCCGAGTGCTGACAAGCTGGATGCTGAAAGGTTCCTCGCTGGTTTCCAGGCGAAAGTCAAGTGCTTCGACACTTTTATTCGTGAGATCCAGGTCGTATAGATTGGCGACACTGCCGTCTTCACGGAAAATGTAGCTGGTCCCCTTGGTGCGCAGGATCGTGGCATCCAGCACGCTCCGGCTGAGAAGCAAAAATCCGAAGATGCCCAGGAGCAGTGCCAGTACGGCGCTGTAAGCGATTGCTCTGACGGGCTTCGCGATACTCGAACGGCCGGAAAGTGTTTTCAGGGAGTAAAAGCCGATAAGTTTCTCTGGTCGCTTGCGTTTCAGCATAACGCTGTCGCAAGCATCGATGCAGGCTGTGCAATTGATGCACTCCGGTTGCAGACCATTACGGATATCAATGCCGGTGGGGCAAACCCGCTCGCACAGTCCGCAATCTACACAGTCGGATGCCCGGCGGGTATCGTAGGCTACGCTTAGGCTTTGCTCATCCAGCAGAACGCCCTGCAGGCGTCCATAGGGGCAGATGGTGGTGCAAACAATTTCCCGCACATAAGCGAATACAACGTAAAAAACCAGGCTAAAAATCAGGATGGCGCTGAGGGCGGGTAGGTGTTGCGTCCGCGGTTCTCCCAGCCACTGAAGCACGGTTTCCGAACCTATAAAGTAGGCCAGGAAAACATGGGCAAGGCCAAATGAAATCAAGAAGAAAACGCTGTGTTTGAGCAGGCGTTTGCGAATCTTATCGACTGTCCAACGGGCTTGTTGAAGCTTGCGCTGCTGTGTGGCGTCGCCTTCTATCCAATATTCTATCCGGCGGAAGATGAGCTCCATAAAGATGGTTTGCGGACAAGCCCAACCGCACCAGATCCGGCCAAAGATGACCGTAAACAGTACGATAAAGACCATAAGAATCAGCATGCCGAAAACGAACAGGTGCAGATCCTGTGGGTAGAACACGGCGCCAAAGATGGCGAATTTCCTTTCCACCAGGTTAAAAAGGAAGAGCGGTTCGCCCTGTAGGCGGATAAACGGACCGATCAGCAGAAGGCCCAGCAGACTGTAGCCGGCAAGTTGCCGGTAGCGTAGGAGCGGCCCGCTGATGCGTTTGACATATATCCGCTTAAACAGGCTCATGGGTTGTGTTCTAAAACTTCCTCGTGTACGGCGTCATCAATGGCTTCCTCGACCATTTCAAGCAATTCGCCTTGCGGCGCTTTGGCATTTGCCGGATCGCTTCCGGCAAGAGAGGCGATGTAATTGGATACTTGTGCGATTTGCGCGGGCGTAAGCTGTTGTTCCCATGCGATCATTCCCTTATCCGGCACACCCTTCTTAATAGTGCGGAAGACGTCTTTGATGCCGCCACCGTGCAGCCAGTAAGGATCCGTCAGGTTTGGACCGATGCCGCCTTCCCCGAGGGAACCATGGCAGGGCGAACAACTTTGCTCAAATAAGGCTTTACCGGCGGCGAGGGTTTCCGGCCGTTGATCCAGAACAACGCTGTGCTCATCGATGTTATTTGCCTGGCTGGACAAGTAGGCCTGGCGCTCTTTCTCTGCTATCCTTACTTCCTGCTCATATTCATCCTCCTGGTTCAGGCCTACGCCGAAGACGTGATACACCGACAAGTAGACAGCTCCGAATACGATGGTTGCATAGAATAAGCCCATAAACCAGGCCGGGGTAGGATTATCCAGCTCTTTGATGCCATCGTAACTATGATCGATGACAAGCGTTTCTTCCTCCTGAAGTGAATGCAGGCCGCCAAACCTTTTCCAGCGTTCGGCCAGTCGTTCTTTCCTAAGCTGCCTTTTTTGCCGGCGTTCTTCCCGTTCGGCTAGCAGGGTCTCCGGCAGGTGAATCCGGATCAGGATATTAAAGGTGCGGTACAGCACCAGCGCGGCGAGGAGAATGGTCAACAGAACCGTTAGCAGAGCAATGATGATTAATTCATTCATGGTCTTTAGTGCTTAAGGGTTTCCTGTCGGTCTGGAACTCCTCATCCTTCTCCATCGGGAGCCGACTCATATAGGTGCTGTGTTGCTTTTTCATCCGGAGCAATAGAAGGGCTACGA
This sequence comes from Olivibacter sp., assembly GCA_048595275.1. GTDB lineage: Bacteria > Bacteroidota > Bacteroidia > Sphingobacteriales > Sphingobacteriaceae > Olivibacter. The sequence continues at coordinate 4,578 of JBMDWN010000001.1, forward strand.
GTAGGAAGAAGATCAGGAAAATCCAGAGCGAAGCAATGAGGTATGCTTCATTTCCGTTGAGTTGAGTTATTTGCTTGAACATGCTTTTTCGTATTGATTATTCGGCTACTTTAATGTCGGTCCCCAGGCGTTGCAGGTAGGCGATGATGGCAATGATCTCCCGGTCGCTGACCACATCGACCTGGTTTTCGCGAAGGTCTGCTGCGATGCTTTCCGCCTGTTGTTTCAGATCGGCATTGGCTTGTGCAGCATAGCCTGCCGGATAAGGAACGCCGAGCTGCTGCATGGCCTTGATTTTGCTGGCCGTATTGCTGGTGTCTAATCCTTGTTCGATCAGCCAGGGGTAGGGCGGCATGATGCTTCCGGGAGACGTCAGCGTAGGATCCAGCAGGTGGTCGAAGTGCCACTTGTTGGGATATTTTTTACCAACCCGATGCAGGTCTGGTCCCGTCCGCTTGGAGCCCCAGAGAAAGGGGTGATCATAGACGAATTCGCCGGCTTTGCTGTATTCGCCATAGCGGGAGGTTTCGGAACGGAAGGGGCGGATGGTCTGCGAATGGCAATTCACGCATCCTTCCCGGATATAGATGTCGCGGCCCTGCAATTCCAGTGGTGTATAAGGTTTTACGCTGCTGATGGTGGGCACATTTGAGGAGATCATAAAGGTGGGCACCATCTCTACCATCCCGCCGATCAGGATCACCAGCAGAGCAAGGACCATGAAGAGCGCAGGCCTGCGCTCCAGGCGGCGATGCCATGTTTTCTCGCGACTGAATTTAATCGGCAGGGGCATAGCTTGAACCTGCTCATTGGCCAGCAGTTTTCCTTTGCGCATGGTTTTGGCGAGGTTGAACGTCATCAGGATAACCCCCGCAAGATACAATGCGCCGCCGACGGCCCGCATCATGTGCATCGGGAGGATTTCGAGCGTGCTGCTCAGGAAGGTCGGATACTTTAATACCCCTTCTGGTGTGAATTCTTTCCACATCAAACCCTGAACGACGGCTGCCCAGTACATCGGTACGGCGTAGAAAAGAATGCCCAGCGTGCCGATCCAGAAATGGACACCAGCTAGTTTACGGGAATGAAGGGGCGTGCGGTACAGACGCGGAATGAGCCAGTAGAGAACGGCGAAGGTCATGAAACCGTTGAATCCGAGCGCTCCGACGTGCACGTGCGCGACAATCCAGTCGGTGAAATGCGCAATGGCATTGACCTGTTTCAGGGAAAGCATCGGTCCCTCAAAGGTGGCCATCCCGTAGGCGGTTAACGATACCACCATAAACTTAAGGATCGGCTCGCTGCGGACCTTGTCCCAGGCACCCCGAAGTGTAAGCAATCCGTTGATCATACCCCCCCAGCTGGGGGCAATAAGCATAATCGAAAACACGACTCCGAGAGACTGTGCCCAACCCGGCAGTGCGGTATACAACAAATGGTGTGGGCCCGCCCAGATGTAGATAAAGATCAGTGACCAGAAATGCAGGATACTGAGTTTATAGGAGTAAATAGGGCGGTTGGCCATTTTGGGCAGGAAATAGTACATCATGCCCAGAAACGGCGTCGTCAAAAAAAAGGCAACGGCATTGTGCCCGTACCACCATTGCACCAGGGCATCCTGTACTCCGGCGTACAGGTAATAACTTTTCCAGGCTGATATCGGCAATTGTGCAGAATTCACCAAATGGAGGACGGCAATCGTCACGAAAGTTGCGATGTAAAACCAGATGGCAACATACAGATGCCGTTCCCGTCTTTTGATGATGGTGCCAAACATATTGATTCCGAAAACTACCCAGATGATTGTGATGGCGATGTCAATCGGCCATTCCAGCTCCGCGTATTCGTGAGAGGTGGTAATGCCCAGCGGAAGGGTGATCGCGGCGGCAACGATGATGAGCTGCCAACCCCAAAAATGAACACTGGAAAGCACATCGCTGTACATCCGGGCTTTCAAAAGCCGTTGAAGGGAATAGTAAACGGACATGAAGATGGCGTTCCCAACGAAGGCAAAGATTACAGCATTGGTGTGCAGCGGGCGGATGCGTCCGAAGGTAGTGAATTGATTTCCGAGGTTCATGAAGGGCCAGACGAGCTGTACGGCCACCAGAAGACCCACCGTCATCCCGACGATGCCCCAGAAAATGGTGGCGATCCCGAAGTTGCGGACGATCTTATTGTCGTAGCTAAAGGTTTCAAGCTGCATAGTTTGTAGTTTTTTCAAATGTAGTCGCCCGGGATGACCGGCTGAATGATGGGGATAATGTCAAAAGGTGATCATCGTCACTTCTTTGCGGAGGTTGTCTGATCATCCTCCCTTTGCTCGGCATCCGCCTTGGGGTGCTCGTCGTCGAAAAGGATCCGTAGGGCGGGCGTATAGCTGTCTTCATGCTGACCGTTCCTGTTTGCCCAGAAAAAGGCGTAAAGGAAAAAGAGTGCAATGCTGACGCTGCAGGCGATGAGGAAATAGATGGCACTCATAACGATAAGATTAAAGCTTGTTTTTTCTGGCGCACAGGTGTACGGCTATACGGGTGAAACTAATGATACTGACCGTGCTTAATGGCATGAGGATGGCTGCAAAGAGGGGAGAAAGCGTTCCCTGGACAGCGAAATACAAGCCAACGAGGTTATAGCACAGGGATATGAAAAAGCATAGATAGATAATGCGAATGGCCTGACCTGCCAGTCTGAACAGGACAGGCAGCTTGCCCAAGGCGCCCCCTTCCAGGATGGCATCGCAGGCGGGGGAGAAGTTGTTGGTGTCATCGCTTACGGCGATGCCGACCTGGGCCGCTTTTAACGCGGCGGCATCGTTCAGACCGTCGCCGAACATCGCCACCTTTTTGCCTTGCCGCTGCAGATCGAGGATATAGTCGACTTTATATCACGGAGATTGTTTGAAATGCAGCTGATCTTCCCGGGGAAAGACTAACTGCAAAGCATCCCGGTCCCGATTGCTGTCGCCCGACAGCAAGTGCAGATCATATGTGGTACTCAAGCTTCGGATCACTTGGCTCAAGCCTGCTCTCCAGGGCCGCTTCAGGCGGAGCGATGCTTTAGATACACCGTTGATCCGGATACCGGCTGACATTTCCGGCGTCTTCGGCTGGCCGGTAAAAGTGGCGTTGCCAACACGAATCATTGTACCATTATGCAACAGGGCTTCCAGACCCTGACCCGGGATTTCCTCGTAGCGCGCGATGGACGTCTGTTCCGTAGTTTTCCCGGACGGCTCCAGAAGACGGACGAGTTCCCGGCTTACGGGATGGTTGGAATTGCGGCAGACGGCCGCGACCATAGACTTTTCGAACTTGCTGAGGTTGCCCTCCAAGTGTAAAGCAGATGCCCGAACGGAGCTGATGGTGCCGGTTTTATCAAACACGAAGGTATCTGCCGCGGCCATCTTTTCTACCGTCCCGGTATTTTTAAGATAGAGGTGATGTCGGTCAAATACGCTGAGAACGGCGGATAGGGTGAAAGGGGAGCTGAGTGCGAGCGCGCAAGGACAGGCAATGATCAATACCGCTGTAAAGGCACCCCATGCCAGGCCAGGCTCATCCTGCAGAAGCCAGTAACCGGCACTGGATAGGGCTATGCTTAGCAACGCCCAGGTGAAGTATCGGCTGATCTGCTGACTGAAGGTCTGAAATTTTTTTTCGGACGTCTCCGCACCGGACTGGTTCCAGAGACGGGTGAGGTAACTTTGAGAGACCGCTTTAACCACCTCCAGCTCAATTGCTTCCCCCTTTTGCTTGCCGCCGGCATAGATGATTTCTCCGAGTGACTTATCGACCGGCTCGGATTCTCCGGTAACAAAGCTGAAGTCAATAGCGGCCCGGCCCCTGAGCAGCATGGCGTCTGCAGGGATGATTTCTTCATTTCGCACCAGAATCCGGTCACCCACCTGTACGTCGGACAGGGCCGTTGCTTTTTCGATACCATTGGTGCCGATACGGGTAACCGCGACCGGAAAGTAGGAACGGTAATCGCGTTCGAAAGATAGATGGTGGTAGGTCTTTTGCTGGACCCACTTACCGATCAGTAAAAAGAAGACTAGGCCGCACAAGGTGTCGGAAAATCCGGCGCCGGTGCCGCTGATGATTTCAAAAAAGGAGCGGATAAACAGGATCGCTATGCCCAGCGCCAGTGGAACATCAAGGTTCAGATGACCTTGTTTCAGGCTGTACCAGGCAGAAGTGAAGTAGTCCCGCCCACTGTAAAGCATGCTGGGAAGGGCCAGGGAAAGGTTGATCCAGCCGAACAAGTCAGCATAACGTTTTTCGAAATCCGCCATGCCGAAGTATTCCGGAAAGCTGATCATCATGGCATTACCAAAACAAAAGCCGGCAACAGCGATTTGCTGCACCAGCTTGTTTTGGTTTCGGCTTTGATTGGTTTTGACAACATCCTGAGCGGTAATGAGCGGGGCGTAACCAATATTGGTCAGCAATTGCACCAGTTCCTTCAGCGATAGGCGGCTGTGCTGGAAGGTTATGCTTAGCTGCCGCTTCATAAAATCGCTGCGGGCATCCAGGATATTCTTTTCCAGCTGATGCAGGTGCTCGAGCAACCAGATGCAGGAACTGCAATGAATGGCTGGAATATACAGGGTGATTTTACTCAGACGATCGTCTCTGAAGTCCAGCAAACGTGCGGCAATCTGGTCGTCGTCCAGATAATCCAAATGGCTCTCTTCCGCCTGCTTCTTCCCTGGATGGGTATTGTATTGGTAATAATTCTGAAGGTTGTTTTGACTGAGCAATAAATATACACGCTGACAGCCAAGGCAACAGAAGGAATGGTCATCTGCCTGATAAGGCGTATCATCTACAGGATCTCCGCAATGGAAGCAGCTGATTTTTTCTTTCGTGATCGCTGGACTGGCCATGGAATGAAAATTAAATGGCGTTGCTGTGGCTTGGTTTTCCGCCTACCTGAAGGCTGCGTCTTTCGTCGAAGGCCATGCAAATGTTGCGTAAAAAGGAATGTCCGGTTTCGGTGACATTCAGCCATTCGTCCTGTATGCGTATGAGGTCATCCTGCAATAGGGTTTCAAGCTTTTCAAGAACACCTGGCCGAAGGGGTTTCATATTAAGATCCAGTTCGCCCCGGCACATCAGCTGACGAATCTGCTCCCGGATCTGCAGATCATCGGAATGGTGTAAATGCCCTTTCATGAGCGGATAGGTTCCTGCTTCTATGCATTGCTGGTAATCTTCTACCTTTTTAAGATTTTGGGCGAATGCATTTCCGCAATCGCTGATGGAAGAGACGCCCAGACCCAACAGTACGGCCGACGCGCGGTCGGTATAGCCCATGAAATTCCGATGGAGGTGACCCTCCCGTGCTGCCTGGCTTAAGGTATCTGAAGGCAATGCAAAATGGTCCATTCCGATCTCTTCATAACCAGCTGCCAGGATCTGTTCACGGCCAAGTCGATAAAGGTGCATCTTCTCCTGTTCTGTGGGCAGCTGCTCTTCCGTAAAATGGCTTTGGCCAGGCTTCATCCAGGGCACATGAGCATAACTATAAAAGGCAATCCGGTCGGGCTTCATGGCCAGAGCAATGTGGAGCGTTTTTATCAGGCCTGTTTCCTTTTGAAGAGGCAAGCCGTAAATCAGATCAAAATTGATGGACGTGTAACCCGTCTGCAGGGCCGTCTGCATCACGCGGATTACATCGGCCGGTGTCTGGTGCCGGTTGATAAGCTGCTGTACCTCCGGGTCAAAGTCTTGTATGCCCAGACTGAGACGACGGAAGCCGAGCTGATGCAGTGTAGCCAGATGTTCCGGCAGGGTATTGGCCGGATGGGCTTCGAAAGAAAAAGCAGCGTCTTCCGGAGAATCGTTGTTTTCGAGCAGTCCTTCAACGAGCACGCGCAACTGTTGCGGATGAAAAAAGGTAGGCGTACCGCCGCCAAGATGAATATCCAGGATGTTTACCCTACCGGAAAGCTGTTTTTTATAAAGTTGCCATTCTTTTAATACGGCGTTTATGTACGGTTGTTCGACGGCATGGTTTTTAGTGATGCGGGTGTGACAGCCGCAGTAGGTGCACAGGCTTTCGCAAAAGGGCAAATGAATGTATAGACTGAGGCGGTTATCATTTTCAGCTGCTGCCTTCCGAAAGCGTTCCAGCCAGGCTTCCTCCGTCCAGCTTTCCGTATCCCATGCCGGAACGGTGGGATAACTGGTATAGCGGGGTGCGGCAACATTGTACTTCTGAAGAAGCTCGGGATAAAGCAGCATTTTCATAGGCCGCTCCCTTCTTCGTTATAATTGACCGCACAGTCTTTCTGGCAGCAGCAGGCTTTGCCTACGCACTTTCCGGCTTCCCACAAATGAAGGCTGCGAATGCTTTGCCGCGCAGCATTTTCCACAGATTGATCTGAAGTGGGATTGTTAGCGACTTTCATGCCCAGTTCCGACGTCGCCAGAAGATCGATGTGACTGGTCGCCTTCGAGCGCGTGACGATGTGCCGGATGCCCATCTTCTGCAGAGTGATTAGCAACAGGCGGTCAAGCTGGTCCCGCTCTGACACAATCAATACGCTTTTGCCTTCGCAATAAGAAACCGTGTCGGCGTTGAGTATGTTGGAGATCAGGGTCAGGTCATGGACCTTTGCATTGGACTTGACCAGGTATTCCTTTTCCTCCGGAGTGATGCTGTAGGCGATTGCTTTCATGTCTTCAAAGCTAGCCGTCCTTGAAAGCGCTGGCCATGAAGCCCATCATGGAAAAAAGTAATGCTGGTTACTTTTTACTGTTTTATTTTACGCAGTTTATCAATGGAATGGATCCGGAACGCATTTCCTTCTTTGGATATCAGCTGTTCGTCCTTAAAATCGGCCAGCGTGCGGCTGATGGTTTCGTTTGCTGTTCCGGCCATCGATGCCAGATCGTCCCGGCTGATCCGGACGGTACAGCTGTCGGCCTCCGGTTCGGAAGAAAATTTTCGGGCCACGGAAACCAGGGCATCCGCTACGCGTTTTCTAACCGAATGATAAGCCAGGCGCAGCAGCTGTTCTTCTTTCTGACGGATATCCTGAGACAGCAGCTGAATAAAATTTTTTGCTATGGAGGCCTGCTGGTAAAGCAACTCAAAAAATTGGTCTTTGCTGATCAAGTTGAGCTCGCTGTCTTCCAGGCTTTGCACGTTATCCGAATAAGGCCCCGCTCCAAGTAAGGCCTCATAGCCAAAATAATCGCCATCTGTGTAAAGGTTTGTGGAAAGCTCGCGACCATCCCGGTAAAACAGAAAGCTTCTGACTTTGCCTCTCTTCACCTGGTAGAGGAATATAGGCTGATCACCTTCCCCATAAATCAGCTGTTTCTTCCGGTATTTTTTATGACGTCCGCTTAGAGACAATTCATTCAGTAAGCGGTTTTGCTTCCCATGATCCAGCGCCGGAATCCGTTCGGCCAGTGCCTTTTCCTTCTTTTTCAGGCGCCCCTCGATGGCATTAAGGAGCTCAATGTCATCGAAAGGCTTCGTCAGGTAATCATCGGCACCCATCTCCATGGCTTTACGCATGTCGGACCGCTCAGCTTTTGCGGTCAGGAAAATAAAGGGGGTACCGGATAGGTCCGGATGCTTGCTCAGAAGGAACAAAACGCCATAGCCGTCGAGCTGCGGCATCATGATGTCGCACAGGATCACGTCTGGTTTCACCTGAACAGCAAGGTCAACTCCCGCTTTTCCGTCGGCCGCGCTGTATACATCGTAGGCCGCCATCGTGAGGATTTCCGCTGTGCTCTCCCGGATATCGTCGTTGTCTTCAATGATCAGTATTTTCTTCATTTCTCTTCGCTGAAGGTTAAGGTAAACAGGGTGCCCTCGTCGGGGGTGCTTAAAAACTCAATTCTTCCGCCCATCAGCAGCACGTAGCGTTTGACAATATTCAAGCCCAGACCGGTACCGGGGATGCTGCCGGTATTGTTCGCCCGGAAGAAGGGTTCAAAGAGGCTCTTTTGATCCTCCGGCGGTATGCCGATGCCATTATCCCGGATGGTAATGGCGCAACGCCCTTGTGTGATTTCACTGTTGAATTCAATGAAGCTGTTCTCTCCGGAATACTTAATGGCATTGGATATCAGGTTGATAATGGCGTTCTTAAGCAGGTTAGGATCTATGTCGAAATGGCCGTTCGCACCGGTGTGCTGATAAACAATGTGTTGATTTTGCTTGGTCAGCAGCTGCATTTCTTCGGTGATGGCTTCGGCCAGCTGTACGATGTTCGTATGTTCGCTGACGGCGGTGACTTTTCCGGCTTCAAGCCGTTCCAATGACAGAAAATCGTTCAGGATATTGGTTAGCAGCTGAACGGATCCTTTGATCTTGTTGGTATGCTTATGGATGTTTTCGAAATCCTGCTTTTCCAGGTAGCGTTCAATCAGGGAGGCGGAAAGCTGCACGGAACTGAGCGGCGTGCGAAACTCATGGGAGGCCATGGACACAAAACGTGATTTCATTTGGTTGAGGTCTTTTTCTTTCTCCAGCGACAGGCTGACATCTTCTTTGGCTTCTTCCAGTTCACGGATGGCGGCGACAAGGTCTTTCGTTCGCTCCCGGACATTGTCTTCGAGCTGATGGGTATAATGCAGCAGACGGTCTTCCGCTTCTTTTTGTTTCGACAGGTCATGGATAAAACCGGTGAAGATGATCCGGTCCCGGTAGCGGACTTCACTCACCGCCAGACGGAAAGGGAAGGTGCTGCCGTCTTTCCGTCGGCCGCGGACCTCGCGTCCGATGCCGATGATGTGTTTCTCGTGCGTCTGATGGTAATGGCGGATGTATCCATCGTGTCTGCTGTGATCGGGCTCGGGCATCAGCATGGAAATATTGTGTCCGATTACTTCGTTTTCCTGGTAGCCGAAAAGGCTGGAAGCCGCCGGGTTAATCGACTCCACACTGCCTCTGCTGTCTATCGTGATGATGCCATCAATAGCGTTGTGAATAATCGCTTCCAAAAGTTTAGCGGATTCCATAAGCTTGCTCGATTTAAGCTACAATATTACTGGCTTTTTTGCGGGAATCGAAATCTGCCCCGGGTGTTTATTGTGACAATAATTTATGACGAGTGTCACTTTTTCTTTGGTGCCGCTGCCGTTTCTTCGTGCCAAAAGAGTTTCATGTCGCATACATTCCATATTCCCGTTCTGGGCCTTGCTTTTTCTGTCGATACGCCCCTTAAAGTGGCAAAATTTGGGATAACTTCTGTAATGTCCATCGTGGACGATGAATTGATCGAGCGCGTCAGGCTTTTTCATGAAGAACGGACAGGACGCCTCCGTCCTGCGATACCCGCAAAAGCACCAGACAGCCGGGCACATCGGATAACCGCTTATCTGGATCTGGTAGCGGATTTGCTGGACGAGCAGCTGGCTGCAATGAAAGCGGAACGCTTTGAAGCGAATGGTGACCTTTGCCGGTATTTTGAATACTTACCGGAAGCTGCTCCGGCTAAGACGTTGTTTCTGGAGATGCAGGCTTCTAGCTGTCCCGCTGAAAGGGAGCGGCTTCAGCAGCAGTTGAAAGATATGCTGGAAATGGGTCGTGCTGATGTGAACATTATGTCTAAAGTTGATAAGATGAACTTGAAGCAAAGAGAAGACAGGGAAAAGCATTCTGATGCACTTCTTGCTCTTCGCGGCTTCGCCCAAAGCCGCTTAAAGGGTTCCCTGATCCTTTCGGCCGGGATGAATCCACGTTTATATAATTATCTGGCTGATTTCGATGTTTTTATCCCTGACGAAAGGGGGACCTTCCGAAAGGAAGTCGTCTTAAAAGTGAGTGACTTCCGGTCTGCCTATATACAGGCTAAATTTCTGGCAAAGAAGGGGATATGGGTATCTGAGTTCCGGGTAGAATCGGGATTGAATTGTGGTGGACACGCTTTTGCAACAAATGGCCTCTTGCTGGGGCCTATTCTGGAGGAATTTAAAGGGCGAAGAAAGCATTTGCAGAACGAGATGCGGGAGATCTACGGGAACGTACTCATGGCGTCAGGTCGTCCCCTCCCGGAAAACTTGGCTTTCCGGCTGACCGCACAAGGTGGGGTTGGAACGGCAGCAGAGCATCGCTTTTTGCTCGATTATTACCAGCTGGATGCTGTAGGCTGGGGAAGTCCCTTTTTGCTTGTGCCAGAGGCAACGAATGTAGATGAGGAGACATTAAACCGCCTGCAGCAAGCAGAACCGCAAGACTTCTATGTGAGCGGGGCTTCTCCTTTAGGTGTTCCGTTCAATAATTTCCGTGGAAGCACTGCCGAGGCACAAAGACTTCATCGGATTGAATGCGACCGCCCGGGAAGCCCTTGCACAAAAAAGTATCTGGTCAGTAATACGGAGTTTACCCGCGAACCGATTTGCACCGCTTCCCTTACGTATCAGCGACATAAACTAAACGCGCTTAAGCGTGCCGGTCTCAGCGCGGATGATTATGAAGGACAACGTTCCGCGGTCTTGGAGAAAACTTGCCTGTGTGCAGGCTTGTCCAGTTCCTTTTATCTCAAACACCGGTTGATAAGGCCTCGGGAAAATCAGGCTGTTGCCATCTGTCCGGGACCAAATCTACGTTGGTTCAAAGGAATTTTTTCACTGGAACAGATGATTGATCATATTTATGGAAGAACGTCTTTGATGGATAAGGGTCTGAAACGACCTAACTTATTTCTTAACGAGCTGGAACTCTACAAAGAACATCTTAGGGCTTACTGGAAAACGGTTGCAGAAGGCGACATCGGAGCGCAGAAATTTGCCGATAATTTTAATCGACAGTTGCTTATGGGTATAGCATACTACCGTCAGTTCGCTGATCATGCCTTATTCAAAGCGAACAGCTGAACGGTTACCAATTTTCCGGACTTTTTCTTCAAAATGATCGCTTTCTATGGAGGCCTTTCCTTTTACTTTGCTTTTGTAATTGTAAATTGTCTGGATGGAATATCTTAGAAAAATGGCGATTTGATTGACATCAGTGATGCCTAGACGGATGAGTGCGAATATCCGGAGCTCCGTATTCAGCTGATCTTTCTTCAGTTTGTATTGTTCTTCTTCTCTTAGCAGGGCATTAAACTCCTCTACGAAATTAGGGTACACTTCGAAGAACGTTCGGTCAAAGTCGCTATACAATTCCTGGGCATCCCTTTCCAGAGCGAGGGTGGAACTGCTTAAACGCTGTAAATCCTCCAGTTGTCCCGCCTTTATTTTCCGGTTTACATTCTTTCTGAAATCATCCAGTTTATCGAGATAGACGGCACACTGGTTGATATAATGACCAATGTAACGTTCCCGGATTAAGTTTGCTTCATCCAGGCGATGATTGACCAATACCAACTGTTCGTTTGTCCGGTTCAAATGCTGTCGGGCCTTAATGACCTTTTTTATCTGCTTGTAAAGCATGTAAAGCGTTACGATTAGAATGACCAGAACGACGCTGATGGACAAAGCATAAAGACGTAAGTTATGGCGTTGCTGCTGGATTTTATCCAGGTAGGTCGCTTCGATAATCGGTTGCGTTCTGGCAATAACGGCATTTCTGAATCTGGAGTTGTAAAAATTAGCGTCATCCAGCGCAGCCTGAATGTAAGTGTAAGCGCGGTTAACATCGTTTCTCTGATGCAGATAAATGGCGAGCGTAAGCAGAGACTCATTTTCTTTCACCGCTAGCCTGACATCCGTAATCGCAGCCAGCAAAAGGTATTTCTCTTCGAGTTCAGTATTCCCCAAGGCTTCATGAATCATGGACAAGCTCATGGCGGACATGGCATAGCCGTGAGAGTCCGATTCTACGAACCGAAACAACTCGGTCTGTATATCAGCCGACTCCTGGTAAGCTCCTTCGGATTTTAATTTGAAGGCCTTTTCCTTCAAATACATCTCGGAGTCATTCCCAAGTAAACCTATGGCCATATCCCGGTATCGTCTGTTCTCCTGCTGATAAATGCGCTCATAATCCCGCTTGTCGCTGTATTTCATAAGGTTCTCATGATAGCGGATATAAGTCCAGCAATAGAGCAGCTTCAGATAAGTAGGCAAAGGCGAATAATCAATTTCTTCCAGGACTTCCCGGGCCTGTGTAAAAAGGCCGGACAAAGATAATACGAAAGCTAACCTCAATTTGGTTTGCTGCAGGTATTCGGTGTTTTTCAGAGCTTTAGCCAATTCAAGGTTATGCTCAATATAAACTAAAGCAGAATCGCATTTGAAGCTTTGATATTCGGAAATTAAATCCTCCTGCAAACGAAAACGACGTTCCGCTGTAGCTTCTTTCCTGATCAGTTGTTTAATACCTTCTATCTTCTTTTGCTTTTCCAACGTATAACGAGGACGATCCGCTATGGCCTTATCCAGCGCCTGCAAAAGGGAGTCAATTTCCCTTCCGGTATTCTTTGCGAATAAATATGGAAAGAAAAGAAAGATATAGGTTATGGTCAGTAAAAAGCGTTTCACGGTCAGCAATTAATCCCTGTTCTAATAACCTTGGAAAGATACGTAAAAAGTGAGAAGACAAGTTTCAAAGCAAAGCATTTCAGAACGAAAAAATACTTTATTTGCCCGTTTTTCCTACCGATAACTTACCAAAAGTTTATTTCAGTTATGGGATAATTTGCTGATATATAGAACTTTAAAATGTTTTTTATTCAAAAAACTTTACCAACCGTGTTCCAGTTGCTGATTACAGGATTTGCTTCAATAGATTTGCTCCTACTAACTTTTAAACCTTGAAACGAAACGCACATTACCTTTTTTTAATTGCGATGCTTCTTCTCTGGGGAACGATGAAAGCGCAGACAGCTTACTTCATTGATGGGTATCATGGTGGAAAGTGGGGGCATTATCCTTCTGATTACACCAGTTTTATGATGGATCAGCTCGACCTGCATCCGGAATGGAAACTTAATCTGGAGATTGAGCCCGAAACCTGGGAATGGGCAAGGAAGGTAGATCCCGATGGTTACCAACGACTCAAGGCGGCTGTAGCAGATCAGTCTGTCTCCGGAAGAATAGAATTTGTCAATCCGACTTACGGACAACCCTATTTGTATAACATATCCGGGGAAAGCATTATCCGCCAGTTCGGATACGGTATGGAGATGCTGTACGCCCATTTCCCGACCTTACGTTTCGACACCTACTCCTCGGAGGAACCTTGTTTCACCAGCGCGTTGCCAGGCATTCTGCGCTCTTTCGGATTTCGCCATGCCTCACTGAAAAACCCTAATACTTGCTGGGGCGGTTACGTCAGGGCACATGGCGGTGCACTGGTGAATTGGGTCGGGCCGGATGGCAGCGAAGTGCTAACCGTCCCCCGTTATGGCATAGAGGCGCTGAAAGAAAATTCGACCTGGGAAACCATTGCCAGCTATAACGGCCAGTCTTTCATAAAGGCTGCATTACAGGACGGTATACGGCATCCGCTGGGGATGTGTCTTCAGGACGCCGGCTGGAAAAATGGTCCATGGCTTGGAAAAAGGGGGGGCGATTATCAGCCTACTGAATATACTACCTGGCGAAGTTATTTTGACTTATTGAAATCTGTGGGATCTGTTGACGCCGAGCAGTGGCATCTGACGCAGGAAGATATACAGGTGGGCCTGGTTTGGGGTGCGCAGGTGCTTCAGCGTATTGCTCAACAGGTCCGGGAATCAGAATACCGCATGGTGCTTGCGGAGAAATCAGCCGCCTTCGATTATGTGAGGCAGCATAAGGTTTATCCTGAACAGGCTATACGCCTTGCCTGGCAACCGCTTCTTCTCGCTCAGCACCACGACTGTTGGATTGTTCCATACAATAAAGTGGACAGTTTGAATTGGGCCGGGAAAGTGCGTCAGTGGACCGGACAAACGAATGCGGTAGCGGATTCGGTTTTAGGGAAAGGGTTGCCTGTTGAGGGACAGCCGTCATCTTTCCTTGTTCGCAACCTTCAGGCTTATGACCGGGTTGATCTCGCTGAATTTTTATTTCCGGATTCGCAAAACCTGGATACGAACCAGGTCGTGCTAAACGCGCGGGGCGAGGAAGTAGCAACCCAATGGTCTGTTGAGGAATCGAGCGTTAGGTTGTTGTTTGAGGCCGAGGTGCCTTCGATGGCCGAAATGGGTTTCCGGCTGCAAAAAAGAACAACTAAACGGAAATCTCCGGTAGTCATTCGTCGGAAGCCTGGGCAGGTCAGGATTCGAACAGGGCAGCAGGAGTTACTCTTAGATACCGATAAAGGTGGAGTGATCAGTAGTTTAAAGACATATTCCTCA
>JBMDWN010000002.1:0-6495 GCA_048595275.1 Olivibacter sp.
AAGAGAAACTCGCCAAGGAAAATTCGGAAAGGGCGGTTCAGCTATTTGATAAAGAAGCGATAAGCTTACAGGAGCGGGATGTGGCAAACGCAGATCTGGAAGGCGCGAAGGCTCAGACGCAGCTGATTCAGGCACAGCTAGCAAAAACGCGAATCCGGGCACCTTTCAGCGGTAAAATCGGATTGCGATCGGTTTCGGCCGGAGAATACCTGACGCCTACCACGATTGTTGCCAACCTGATGAGTACCAATCCCGTAAAAATCCTGTTTGCTGTGCCTGAAAAATATAGCACTGCAATAAAAGCCGGTCAGCTGATACGTTTTTCGGTCAGTGGAAGTAACGACAAATATGAAGGCAAGATTTACGCTATTGAACCGGGTATCGATGCCTCTACACGCACTATACAGATTCGGGCACTGGCGCCTAACGACCAAGAAAAACTCTTCCCGGGATCTTTCGCCCGCGTAGAAGTACCCCTCAACAGCCTGCACGATGCGGTCATGATTCCAACGGAAGCTGTAATACCGGTCCAGAATGGCAAGCAGGCGTTCCTGTATAAAAACGGGCAAGCAAAAGCAGTAGATATTACGACGGAAAACAGAACGAACCGGTCTGTGCTCGTTAATGAAGGAATTGTTGCCGGCGACACCGTTCTGACTTCCGGAATCATGTCGTTAAAAGACGGAACACCTGTGGAGGTAAATTTAAAATAACAGCGGTATCATGAGCCTGTCCACCACCAGTATAAAACGCCCGGTTTTCACCATTGTGATCAACCTGATCCTGATCCTTTTCGGCGTGATCGGATATACTTTTTTAGGGATCCGGGAGTTCCCGTCAATCGATCCTCCCATCGTTTCCGTAAGGACCAGTTACGCAGGAGCCAATCCGGAAATCATCGAATCCCAGATCACTGAACCGCTGGAAAAGTCCATTAACCAGATTGACGGAATACGGAATATTTCCTCCTCCAGCAACCAGGGCTCAAGCAACATCAACATCGAATTTGTACTGGGCAAAGATCTGGAGGAAGCGGCGAACGACGTACGGGATAAAGTTTCGCAGGCTCAGCGGAATCTCCCTCAGGATATTGATGCGCCCCCCGTGGTTTCTAAGGCCGATGCTGATTCTGAACCGATCATTGTATTGACTGCACGCAGCAATGGAAGGGACATCTTGAACCTGAATGATTATGCAGACAATGTTATTGCGCAGCGCCTGCAAACGCTTCCGGGAGTAAGCACTGTTCAGATTTGGGGACAAAAACGATATGCCATGCGCTTGTGGATCGACCCCATGCGCCTGGCAGCTTATGGACTGACCCCCCTGGATGTCCGCAATGCCCTGAGCCGGCAGAACGTTGAACTTCCTTCGGGAAAAATCACTGGTGACAATACGGAGCTCACGGTAAAAACGGTAGGCAATCTTACCACAGAGGAAGAGTTTAACCGCCTCATCATCCGGACAAGCGGGGACCGCATCATACGTTTCAATGACATCGGAAGGGCTGAACTCGGACCTGAAAATCCGGAAACCAATATGCGGGAATCCTTAACTCCAATGGTTGCACTGGCGATCATTCCGCAGCCAGGAACGAATTATATCGAGATTGCCGACGCTTTTTACGAACGCCTCGATCAGATCAAAAATGAAATTCCGGAAGATATAATTCTTGAGGTTGGCATCGACAACACCCTATTTATTAAAAAATCCGTTCTTGAGGTAGCCGAAACCATTCTTATCGCATTAGTACTGGTTATTTTGATCATTTTTCTATTCTTCAGAAACTGGGGAATTGCCTTCCGGCCCTTAATTGATATTCCGGTGTCGCTGATCGCCACCTTTTTCGTCATGTACCTCTTCGGTTTTTCGATAAATGTACTAACACTCCTCGCTATTGTTCTGGCTACAGGCCTGGTGGTGGATGACGGAATTGTGGTTACAGAAAACATCTACAAAAAAGTAGAAGAGGGTATGTCTCCCATGCAGGCTGCCATCCGGGGATCCAATGAGATATTCTTCGCCGTGATTTCCATCTCGATTACACTGGCTGCAGTTTTTCTGCCGGTAATGTTTCTGGAGGGTTTTGTCGGCAGACTTTTCAGAGAGTTCGGCGTAGTGATTGCAGCGGCGGTTTTGATATCCGCTTTCGTTGCCCTTACCCTCACCCCTATGCTGAATGCTTACCTGATGCCAAAAGGCGGGATAAAGCATTCCCGATTTTACGAAGTGACCGAGGTCTATTTCGTAAAAATGACCGGGGCGTATGGCCGCTCTCTCAATTTCTTTCTTAAGGTCAGGTGGTTAAGTTTTCCTATACTGATCATTTGCTTTCTGCTGATCGGCTGGTTTTGGAACCATCTTAAGAAAGAAACAGCACCTTATGAAGACCGGAGCATTATCAGCGCCAACATAACTGCGCCGGAGGGTAGCTCCTATGAATATATGGACCGGTTTATGGTCGAACTGGCAGCCCTGGTAAACGATTCGGTACCCGAAAAGTCTGTTAACCTCGTCATCACCTCACCCGGATTTGGAGGCTCCGGAGCGGTTAACCGCGGACGTATGCGCTTGTCGCTCGTGGCTCCGGAAAAACGAGAGCGCTCACAACGGGAAATACTCGACGGACTGAATAAGCAGACCCGAAAATATACAGAAGCACGAGCCTTCTTTACAGAACAGCCTACGATATCCGTAAACCGGCGCGGAGGCTTACCTATTCAATACATCATACAAGCGACTAACTTCCAGCAGCTGGAGGAGAAGATCCCGGCCTTTATGGATGCTGCTAATATTGATCCAGCATTTGCAGTTGTCGATGTAGACCTGAAGTTTAACCGTCCTGAACTGAATATCAGCATTGACCGCGACAAAGCCCAAAGCCTGGGGGTCTCTGTATTGGATGTCGCTCAGACCTTACAACTCTCCTTAAGCGGCCAGCGTTTCGCCTATTACATCATGAACGGAAAACAATACCAGGTTATCGGACAGTATGAAGACGCGGATCGAAGCGCACCAATTGATCTGACCTCCAGTTTTGTACGGAGTGCTGACGGACAACTTATCCAGCTTGATAACGTCGTCAGCATTGAGGAACGAAGCAGCCCGCCTCAACTTTATCATAATAACCGCTTTATGTCGGCAACGGTATCGGCTTCCCTTGCCCCTGGCTATAGTCTGGGAGATGGTATAAAGGCAATGGATCGCATAGCAGATGAAATACTTGACGAACGTTTTTCAACCGATCTGGGTGGTGAATCCAGGGACTTCCGGGAAAGCGGCTCCAACACCCTCTTTGCTTTCGGCCTGGCTTTGCTGCTGGTTTACCTGATTTTAGCGGCTCAGTTCGAAAGTTTTCTTGATCCGTTCATCATCATTCTAACTGTACCTATGGCGGTAGCCGGTGCTATGCTTTCTTTGTGGCTTACCGGCGAGAGCTGGAACGTCTTCAGTCAGATCGGAACCATTATGCTGATCGGACTGGTGACGAAAAACGGTATTTTAATCGTCGAATTTGCCAATCATTTGAAAGAGCAGGGAAGAACCGTTGGGGAAGCTATCCTGGAAGCCTCCGAGGCCCGGCTTCGTCCAATTCTAATGACCAGCCTGGCTATCGCGCTTGGTGCTCTGCCTATCGCAATGGCGCTTGGTGCGGCGGCTACAAGCCGGATTGGCATGGGGGTCGTTATTGTAGGGGGTACGATCTTTTCGCTAATCCTTTCTTTATACGTTATTCCAGCTATTTATTCCATGGCCTCCAGGGCATACAAACCAAACCTCGATTTACTCGAGGCCGAAGAAACTGAACAGGCTGAAAAAAAACAGCCTCAACCTGCCACACATTAAGTTTTTACAATCTATGATTGGCCTTTTCCATCGTCTCCTTTTCGCCGCGCTTCTGTCAGGAATAGCATTCCCAAGCCATGGCCAAGGACAGGATAGCCTCCTAAATACCCTTAGCCTGGAACAGGCTATTGCAATCGCCCTGAAACAGAATTACGATATTCAACTGGTATCTAATGATGTCGCTATCGCGAAGAATAACATCAACCTCGGCAATGCAGGCTTGTTACCTAATCTTTCAGGAGATGTCTCCCGTTCCGCTGCGATACAGAATACTACTCAAACCTTACTTAATGGCGAGACCCGCTCCCTTCGCGGTGCAGAAAACACCAGTCTGATCTATGGCGTAAGTCTGGACTGGACGATATTTGACGGTTTTCAGATGTTCTCCCGTTACGAGCAACTACAAGAATTTAAAAAATTAGGCGACGCAACCCTTAAGCAGTCCATTCTGGAAACCGTTTATAACGTGGTTGCCGAATACTTTTCACTCGTGCAGCAGGAGCAACAACTGAACGCGCTGAAAACAGCCCTCGAACTATCCAACTACCGTGCTCAGATGGCTGACAGTCGTTATCAGATTGGAAGAGCCTCTAAGCTTGAGGTCTTGGCAGCGAATGTAGACCTGAATACCGACACGACCAACATGATGCGACAGGAAGTTGCGTTCGAGAACACGAAGATCAGGCTGAATGAATTATTGGGCAGATCAGTAACCATCGATTTTTCAGTGAGCGATACGATTCTAATTAAGAACGATCTTCAATATGAGCCACTAATCAATCAGGCCCTTCAGCATAATCCGGACCTGCAGGCGGCGCTGATCAATCAACGCGTATCTGAATTAAACCTTAAAATGGTTAAAGGTCAACGCTATCCCGTGGTCAGCCTGAATTCGGCCTATACCCGAAGCCGGATGACCGCCGAGCTGGGTTTTGCCACCCGCAGCGTCGGACAAGGTTTTAGCTATGGACTCGCGGCTTCCATGAATATCTTTAACGGGTTTTTACAAAACAGAAATGAGAAAAATGCGCATATCGAAGTAGACAAAGCGGTTATAAATGTTGAAAAGACCAACCTGAATTTACGCTCGCAGCTTTCGGCCGCCTTCCGCACCTATCTGGTCAACCTGGACCTGGTTAAATTGGAAGACAAAAATCAGTACATAGCCAGGCAAAACATGGAGATCACCCTGGAGAAGTATCGTTTAGGGAGTATAACTCCCCTGGAATTCAGAGAAGCTCAGCGTAATTATATCGACGCCAGTGTGCGTTTCAGTAATGCTCAGTTTGAGGCTAAAATGGCGGAGATCGGTTTAAAACAAATCGCAGGTTCTCTTAGCTTTGACTAAATTTACTTTCCGCTTCACTAAAGCATTTGTATATTTGTTATGAAGTCATTGAGGGAAATCGAATCCGAGTTTAACATATGATCTTAGTTGTTGACAGCGGCTCTTATAAATCAGACTGGATGCTCAACCTGCCTGATCGTGAGCCTATGCGCTTTCGGACGCGGGGCCTGAATCCTTTCTTCACGAACGAAAAGGAAATTATCCGTGTTATACAGGGCATAGAGGAAATTCTACCTTATGTAAATGACGTTTCAGAAATTTATTTTTTCGGTTCCGGGTGCACCAACCCAGACCGGAGAGAGTTGGTATCCAACGCGCTTTCAGAAGTGTTCAGATTCGCCTTTATTTCGGTTGAGACAGACCTGATCGGGTCGGCTTATGCAACCTGCGGAAAAGGCAGTGGTTACACTGCCGTTCTCGGCACGGGTTCAAACATTACCTTTTTCGATGGCGAACAGGTTTTGCCGACAAAGATGGGCCTTGGGTATATCCTGGCAGATGAAGGCTCCGGGGCATGGTTCGGAAAAAAACTGATTACACAGTTTTTATATGGCGACATGCCGGAAGAGCTTGGGGTGCAGTTTGACAAAACCTATCACATTAACAAAGAAATCATTATACGGAACGTCTACCAGCGTCCTTCTCCAAATACTTACCTCGCTTCATTTGCTCCGTTTTTGCAGGAATTTAAAAAACATGTTTACGTAAGTAGTCTGCTGAAGAACGGATTCGGAGAATTTATCACGAAAAATGTCCTGGCCTTTCCGGAGTATCAGCAATACCCCTGTCATTTTGTAGGTTCCATTGCTTACTATTTTCAGGACGAGTTGAAAGCAGTTTGTACACGATATAACATCAATGTTGGTAAAATTATCCAACAGCCTATAGAAGAACTTTTTGCCTTCATTATTGAACGGGAAAAGGTTGCAGACGGTACTATTTCATAATCCTCATTAAACATTAACTATGAAGTCTATTATTCTTTTATTCGCATTGTTTTCCGCTTTCCCACCGGAAAATGTTTATCAGTTCAGCTTCACTACGCTGGATGGTCAGAATGTATCGCTCGGAGGGTTCAAGGGGAAGAAAATCCTGATCGTCAACACAGCTTCTAAGTGCGGTTTTACCCCACAATATAAAGAACTGGAAGAGCTGTCGAAAAAATACGGCGACAAGCTGGTGGTAATTGGTTTTCCAGCTAATAATTTCGGCGAACAGGAGCCCGGAAGCAATCAGGATATCCAGGCCTTCTGCGAGCAGAATTATGGCGTCACTTTTCTTATGGCTGAAAAAACCAGTGT
>JBMDWN010000003.1:0-8146 GCA_048595275.1 Olivibacter sp.
CAGAACAGATTACGCAGAGCAAAGCTAAGCCGAGAAAGAAGTTCCGCAACCGCAGGTACTGGAAGCATTCGGGTTATTGAAGGTGAAACCCCGGGCATTTAGTCCGTTTTGAAAATCTATTTGCATTCCGGCCAGGTAAAGTCCATGTCCTTTGTTCATGAAGATCTTCAAGCCGCTAACCTCGTAAATGGAATCGCCATCTTTAAGCTGGTCAAAACCCAGGATGTAATTCATTCCAGCACAACCTCCGCCCTCTACACCAACACGCAGACCGAAATCTTCTCCTACTTCCTGCTGTTCGCGGAGTTTTTTTAGCTCCTTAATAGCCCCTTCCGACAAGGTTACCGGTGAACTGGAAATTGTTGTGTTCATAGCTGTTGTTATTGCTTTTCTCAAAGGTAGGGTAAAATCTGGCTAAAGGTAAATGCTTAATCCATTTTGACGTTTCCGGGACATTATCACATACCCAAACTATGAGTTAGAATTAGCTAAAAAGACATAATGTCACCATAATTATGTTTTTTAAGACAAAATGTCGTTATATTTTAAGCATTTGAGAGCAAAAGCAGGCTTGGTATGCACTTTGAACAAGAGCTTGTAGAAAATAATTTGGAGGAAATAAAATGAATTTAGTTAAAGTAAACAACAGAAGAGTCTCAGATCCATGGAATGATTTATTCGATGGTTTATTCCGAGGTATGGAAGGAGGAGTAACCGCGAGAAATTGGGCTAAACATCCTTCCGTAAACGTAGCCGAAGATGATCATCACTATCAGCTGGAGTTCCTGGTTCCCGGGTTTAAAAAAGAAGATTTTAAGATCGAAGTTGAAAATAACATGTTAAACGTGTCTGCTTCGGTAAGCAAAGAAGAGGCTGAACAGGCAAATGGGAAGAAGTATATGCGTAAAGAGTTTTCATACCAGTCATTCAAACGTTCTTTTGAATTGCCTGAAACCGCTGATGGTGATCATATCAGCGCTTCTTATGAAGCAGGCGTACTGACCTTAGATATAGCCAAGAAAGCTGAAGAAAAAGTTGCACCCAAGCAGATAGAGGTTAAATAGTGGTAGATCGGGTGTTATTTAGAAAAAGCCGGGTAAGCCCGGCTTTTTTTATTTCGTCAGCAGACCCGGATAAAGCTGTCCGTCGGCTGATGGTAAGTCGAGTTCGAGTAGTTCAGCGATCAGCGGCGCAATATCTTCGAGACCCATCTGAGGCACAACCGATCCCTTACGAATACCTCTTCCAAATACGACAAAACCTGTCTTTATCTCATTGAAGTCTGGGAAATAGCCATGCGTACCTCCCTTAGCGGAACGGGAAAATTCACCTTTAATTTGATTTCCGAAGGTAATGCCTTGAATTGGGGCAAGTGCTAGGACCGCACGCGGATCTGATCCGACGCGGTCTAAAGCCTTCCGGTCGACAATCGAAAATAGGCTTTTCTTGCTAGCCGGAAGCTTATCTAACACCGCCAGTACCTTTTCCATACTTTTTTTATCGGCCGGATCTTTAAGGTGTAGAAACGAGGATGCCCCCGCGCTGTGAAAAAATGCTTTCCAGTCCGAAGGGTCTGAGGGGTTAATCAGGCCAGTCTGGGCAAGCAGTACATTCGGATTGAGTTGTGTATGAATGTCGACAAAGCCAGGATCGCCCGTCACAATCACGGTTGTCTGCTCCTCGATCCCGGCCTTTTTTATCGCATCTAAAATAACCTTGATAGCCTGGTCAGCCGACGCAACCGCAGAGCGAACCAACTCGCCATCACGTCCCTGTAAATGCTCGGCATGGTCCAGATCAGCGATGTGTACGGCCGTAAAAGCTGGTTTATGCTTGACGATCAGATAGGCCGTCATCCGTGCATTGTTCATGTCAGCGCTGAACAATTCGGGAGACATAGAACCGCCAACGGCCGCGCGCGCTTCTTCAAAAAGCCCTTTTGGATAGGCCGCTTCCGTCATCCCGCCCACATAATTATTTTCGCCTCCCTGTTCCTTCGGCAGGAACCAGTATTCAGGAATGCGCCAGTCGATCGGCGCATTTACCGTGACCGGCCACATGACGCAAGCTGTTCGCTTACCAGCGTCTTTTGCGGCAGTCCATATGGTGGGCACCTTTAGTGAATCGTACTCCCAGTACCATTTCCCGCTTGCTCCCTGGGGTTCTAGCGGAGTATTATAGTAGACGCCGTGCCGGATAGGCTTGACCCCTGTGATCATGGTTGTGTGCGAAGGGTAGGTAACCGAGGGGAAAACGCCGCGAACGCCATCGCTGTACGCGCCGTTTTCCATAGCCTGCCGAAGGTGTATCATCCCCCAGGAAGGGTCTTTATAGAATTCCGGCCTGAAGCCGTCAACACTGATCAGGACAACATGGTTATCCGGAGACTGGCCGAAAAGCTGCGCGCTCAGGAAAATCAGGAAGACAAAAAATATATTTTTCATTTAAATAAGCTTTAGTTAAAATGCATAACGTAGTCCGAGTTGTACCTGGAATGGGTTTCCATTCAATGTAGACACACCGGTTGGGGTGTTGACACTGTATTGGTATTCCAGAACTTCCGGGTTAAATCCGCGAATGTTGTAAATGTTCTGGTGACCGAGATTCCGTCCGACACCCCAGTCGCGGTTCAACATGTTCGCTACGTTGAAAATATCAATCGAAGCTTCAATGCCATGTGCTCTGTAGAAGCGGAACATCTTGGCCAGGCGCAGATCGAACACGCCATAGAAGCCATTTTCTCCGCCGTTGCGTTCCGCGATCTGGCCCATACTGCGGTTTATATAATCTTTCACACTTTGCTCCGCCTCCGGATTTTCCAAAATAGCGTTAATGCCTTCACGGATAACTTCTGGCGTATTTGGGCTGTTGGGATCGTAGATGAAAGCCAGATCATTGGATGAGACGAAGTCGCCGTTCATGTTGCCCCCTACACGCAGCGAATATCGTGTTCCCGCCATCCCGCTGAAACGGATTCCTGCAGTGACGCCCCAGATGCTTGGTAGGTTGCCATAGAAGACGACCTTATGCCGGAATTGGTTGTCGGAATAGTTCATCCTGCTGAGGTTTCGCGGATCGTCTCGGACCATCAGGGATAAGGTGGCCGTATTCGCTACGTTTCCATTATAAGAGGTGTTGTCGCGCGTATCGTTCCAGGTATAGGATGCGGAGATCTCGCCATCCTTATAATAGCGGTAGGTGCCGTCCAGTACAAACGTATAGGTATTAACCTTGCCGTCGCTAACCATCTCCAGCACACGACCGACTTCCGATGTCTTGCGGCTATTTACCCAATTCGCGGTACCATTGTCAGTCCGGATGGAACCGGCCGGAACGTATACGCCACGATTTCCTTCTGCGGCAATACGGAAGTACGGATCATCCACCATATTGCGGTCGATATACATATAGTTATTTCGCGCCCAGGTAGCATATGCACTCAGCCCTATCCGCAGGTTAGGATTGAAAAAGTGATTGATCGATATATTGCTTTTATAGACAATCGGCACCTTAGCATCCGGACTATTGGTGTTAATGGTTACCAGTTGTTCAACATCCGGATTATTCAGTAAATCGCGGCCGGGAGCGGTATTCGGATCCTGACGATAGCCCGGGAAATCTGGTATCGGAATGAGATCAGGATCGGTAATGTCAACCCCGGCGATCCTCGTGCCGTCGAATAACATATTGTTCAGCATGGAATAGGGGTTGAGCGCCGAACCAAAAATACCGGCTCCAAAACGGATAATGTCCTGCCCTCGTTCTCCCACGTTCCAGTTGAATTGCAGGCGGGGCTGAAACTGAAAAGTGTTGATGCTATTGTCCGTAGAGAGGCCTAATTCATCGTACACCACCTGGTTGAAGTTTGCCTTTTTCAGGTAGCTCGTGTTGTCCACCCGTATACCCGCTACCACATCGAGTCCTTTTGCGAGTCTTGTCTCCATCTGACCATACAGGCCTACGGCAAGGTTATCTACCCGCGTAGACTCGTCGTCCGTCATGTACACATCCCGGGCATAACGGTAGGGCGTCATGTTGCGGAAGTTTTCCATACCGGTGAAAAAGAAGCGGCCATTCATCTCGCTTCCATAGCGGAAAACCATGTCCGTATACATGAGGTCGGCGCCGAATGTATACTTAATGTTGTCCGTATTGTAGTACAGGTTGTTAACCACTTGAAAGACATTACCTCTGAACCACTCCGGTGCAAAACGTTGTCCGCCCAACTGAATAGAGTTTTCCAGTTCACGCTCGCCATCCGTCGACTCGATATTTTCGACGATTGCCCTTGGGATACTTTGCAGGGCACCGATGCCGGACACATTGTGCTGTACGTCGGTCTTCTCATAAAAATGTTGAACCTTAAACTCATTTGTAAGGCTTGAACTGAAAGAAGAACGCAGGGAGGCCATCAGGCTGTTGTTGATGTTTTTACGGTTGACGTAGGACTCGAAAGAATTGATGGCCGTATTATCGCCTTCCTGTTGGTAGTCCATATCGTAAATGAAATTATTTCGGACCGTCAGCAAATGTTTCGGATGGATTTGCCAGTCAATCCTTGCAAATCCGGCATCCGTCGCTTTTCTTTTATCGAACGACCCGAATAAAGCATCACCGCCAAATCCGTACTTCTCCCGTGCAATACTGGTAAATTCATCCAGGGTCGGTTGCGTAACGCGAAAGCGCCCAATGTCTTCCGGACTTTGAATATCGGCAATCAGCAGGGGACGGGCATCCGCCTGGTGATCCCAGACCACGAAGAAATGTGCTTTGTCTTTCACGATTGGTCCGCCCAGCGAAAACCCATATTGATACGTGGAGAAATCCTGGTTGCGCGGCGTACCATTCAGGTTGTAATTACTGGACAACCAGTCTGTACGGGCAAAGGTAAACGCACTACCGGTCAGCGTGTTCGTTCCGGATTTAGTTACCGTCGTCACACTTCCCCCGCCGCTGCGTCCGTAAGTGACATCGTATTCATTGGTGACGACTTTAAATTCACGTACCGCCTCAATCGATACGGAATAGGCGCCCCCGCTGTTTCCACCTGCAACCGTGCTTCTGGCGGTCATCCCGTCCAGGGTATAGTTCGTTGAGGAGGCCAGCTGCCCGGCAATGTTGCCGCTCCGACTGACGGGGGATAGATCAATGAGCGATGAAAAGTTACGGCCGTTGACCGGTAATTTGGTCAGGTCCGTAGCGGTTACAGCGGTAGAAGCACCCAGGGTCTTCACCGTACTCTTAAGGTCGGATCCGTTTACCACAACTTCGGAGAGATTGGTACTGCTCTGGGCCATTTCGAAGTTTACCACCAATTCATCTCCGAAATTAAGCGCGTAGCCGGTTTTACGCTGCGGCGTATAGCCCATGTAGGTGGCGCTGACGGTGTAGGGTGTGCCCAGAGGCAGCTGCTGAAACACGAAAGAACCATTTTCGTTGGTTACGGTTGTGGATTCGAAACCAGTCGACTCGTTCCGTACCTTGATGGAAACGCCGGGAACCGGACCAGAATCTTCTGTCACCCGACCCCGGATTCGGGCTTCTGTAGAACCTTGCGATCGTGCATTAAAGCTGATCAGGAGCATGGGCGCCAGAATAGCTAAGAAATAAAGGATTTTTTTTCTCATTAGTTTTTGGTAGATGTAGAGTTTCTATGCAACGCGTTGTGGCGCCAAAACTAATGCAGCAATGTTAGGTGTAGGTTAACGGTGGGTTATAAAAAAAGAAGAACCACCTTATCAATAAGGTGGTAGCTATATATTAAACAATTACGTTTGTTTGCAATGAAAATATTGCGGTGCAAATAAAAAAAGGACTTTACCCGATCTTCAGTTTCTTCTGAATATCCTGTACATAGGATTTGAACTTCTTATCCGTATCAATCAGATCTTCCACCGTCTGACAGGCGTAAATCACCGTAGAATGATCCCGCCCGCCGAAAAAGGCGCCAATGGATTTAAGCGACGTCTTTGTATGATTCTTTGCCAGGTACATAGAAATTTGTCTGGCCTGAACAATTTCTCTTTTACGGGTCTTGGATTTGACCATTTCCACCGGCACTTCAAAATATTCGCAAACCAGCTTCTGAATATAGTCTATGGAAATTTCCTTATGTGAATTCTTGATGAAATTCTTCAGCATAGACTTGGCCAGCCCGAGATCAATTTCCTTTCGGTTCAGCGTGGCCTGGGCGAGCAAGGATACCATAGCACCCTCAAGTTCCCGAACATTGTTGTCGATATTATGCGCGACATACTCGACTACTTCGCCTGGAAGATCGATGCCGTCTGCATACATTTTTTTTTGCAGGATCGCCATCCTTGTCTCCAGATCAGGCACCTGCATATCAGCTGATAAGCCCCATTTGAAGCGGCTCAGCAAACGCTCTTCCAGACCGGCCAGATCTTTCGGAGCTTTATCTGAAGTGATGATGATTTGCTTTCCGGACTGATGTAAATGATTGAAAATGTGGAAGAAGATGTCCTGAGTTTTATCCTTTCCGGCAAAATTATGCACATCGTCCATGATGATTACATCCATCGCCTGATAAAAGTTTACAAAATCGTTGATCGTATTGTTTTTCAGTGAGTCGACAAATTGCTGGCAGAATTTTTCGCAGGACACATAAATGACCAGCTTATCCGGCATGTTACGCTTGACTTCATTCCCTATTGCCTGTGCAAGATGTGTTTTACCGAGGCCTACTCCTCCATAAATCATCAACGGATTAAAGGATGTGCCCCCCGGTTTGCTGGCTACTGCATAACCTGCCGAGCGGGCAAGCCGGTTGCAATCCCCTTCTATAAAGCTATCAAAGGTATATTGCTGATTCAGTTGCGGGTCAACCTGGAGCTTTTTAAGCCCGGGAATGACGAAAGGATTCTTAATGTCTTTGTTAAGTGCAACCGGTACAGGGATAGACTGTCGTTTTCCTTCAGCACCGTTTCCGCTTGAGGGCATATTTGTGGTGTAAGGCATGCTTTTGGAAGATTTTTCTACTACAATATTGTATTCCAAACGTCCGCTTTCCCCTAATTGTTTTTTAACCGTCTTTCTTAAGAGACCGACATAATGTTCTTCCAACCATTCGTAAAAGAATAAACTAGGTACCTGTATGGTTAAAACATCCCCCTCCAGACGCAGAGCAGAAATGGGCTCAAACCAAGTCTTGAAGCTCTGGGCGGGAATGTTATCTTTTATGATTTCAAGGCAACTATTCCATACGCTCGTACTCGTTTTTTCCATACTATATTTTCTAATATTCTGATTATCAATGTAGGCTGCTGAGAATGTGGATAACCTAGCAGATATCCGAAGGTCTCAAAAAAAAATTACAAACAAAACTAAAATTTCAATAATGTTTCAATGATCTGAAAAACAACTATATACATATTTTTTAAATGTAATTTAAGCGCGCTCTTAAGACGATATAAAAATTATCCACAAAGTTATTTTTTTTATCCTTTTACTCAT
This sequence comes from Olivibacter sp., assembly GCA_048595275.1. GTDB lineage: Bacteria > Bacteroidota > Bacteroidia > Sphingobacteriales > Sphingobacteriaceae > Olivibacter. The sequence goes on from JBMDWN010000003.1 coordinate 7,474, forward strand.
GATGAGCGATTCATTTATTTCTAACTTACAGTGTTTTGGTCTGGAGCTTTTTTCAACGTAAACGTGAAAAATAGGAGAGGTGATAATCTGAGGCTAACAAAAGGTTAAGCTTGTGTTAACAAACAGATCCTTAATACCGACTGAATTTAATGAATGTTTTTTAGAGAAACAAGCAATCGTATGGACTCGTCAGCTGCGATATTAGACGCTGGTTAATTGACCGTTAATTCTTTTGCGTTTTTTTTAAGAGTGGCTGCTTTTTATTTTCGTTTTGATCCCGCTTGTTTCTTATATGCCGATACAGATTATTACCGTGCGTTATTGAGGGAATCAATTACTGACCAACTTCGTATCAACTTCGGTGGATTCCCAGGTCGGTTCCAGGTTTTTTACAGGTCTGACCTGAGAAATACCTGAGAAAAACCTGAGAGGCGATCGAATTTGGTCAGGCCTTGGTCCGGATTTGCCCAGCTGTTGCTTAGGTGTCTTATCGGGGTATGGGAGAGCCTGCCTCCCCATTTTTTCCGCTGGACGAATGAGGGACCAACGCTATACCAACTCCAGTCGAATTACGGGTTTTCCAGGCGTTTTTATAGGGTATTTTACGGGTATTCCACGGGTCGGGCCGTAGGAGACCCGAAGGGAGCCGTATCCGACCCGAAGCGTGGACGGC
>JBMDWN010000004.1:0-6617 GCA_048595275.1 Olivibacter sp.
CGCAGGCTGCCCGCCATGGTGTGGCGTAACCTTCACCTTCACGTAGGGCGGAGCAATCTTTTCGAAGTGAGCCTTAAACAACTCCGTGATGACTTCCGTACGTTGATTCGGAACTAAGCGCATTGAGATCTTCGCATTGGCTTTAGACGGCAGAACCGTCTTTGCTCCTTCGCCGATATAGCCACCCCAGATTCCGTTCACTTCCAGCGTTGGCCGTATTCCCGTGCGTTCGATGCTTGTATAACCTTCTTCACCCCACAAGGCTTCTATTCCCAGGTCTTCTTTGTATTCCTCTTCGTTAAATGGAGCTTGGTTCAATGCTTTACGTTCTTGCTCGCTCAGGTCATGCACATCATCGTAAAAACCAGGAATTGCCACCCGGTTCTGATCATCGTGCAGTGAAGCAATCAGTTTCGCGAGTATGGTAGCCGGATTTGCGACTGCGCCGCCGTAAACGCCCGAATGCAGATCCCGGTTGGGCCCCGTTACCTCTACCTCCAGGTACGAAAGTCCTCTCAATCCGGTTTCGAGCGAAGGTGTTTCCAGGCTAATCAATGCCGTGTCTGAAATGAGTACAACATCGGCCGCTAAACGCTCCTTATTCTTTTTAACAAAATCCGCCAGGTTATCGGAACCGACTTCCTCTTCTCCCTCAAACATCATTTTGATGTTGCAGGGCAGGCCAGTGGTACGATTCAGCGTCTCGAAAGCCTTAACATGCATGTACATCTGTCCTTTATCATCGCAGGCGCCCCTGGCGAAGATCTTACCATCTCGTACAGTGGGTTCAAAGGGCGGGGTTTTCCATAATTCCAGTGGCTCTGGTGGCTGCACATCGTAATGCCCGTACACCAATACCGTGGGTTTACCTGGATCTACGATCTTTTCGCCGTAGACAATCGGATGGCCGGGGGTAGGACAAACCTCCACGTTATCGGCACCGGCATCTTTAAGCTGTCCGGCCAGAAAAGAAGCTGCATCCAGCAGGTTTTGTTTGTACTTAGAATCCGCGCTGACCGAAGGATACCTTAAAAAGGCAAATAATTCCTCCAGAAAGCGCTCTTTATTGCTTTCTATGTAAGCTTTTATTTCTTCCATAATGACTCTGTTTCTTACAAACCTACAAAAAACATTGGAAGCTATAGCATAAAGCGGGCGAGCAGACCCGTACCAATGGCAATACCGAAACTAAGCAGTGTACCAATTAGAATATACTCCGTGAGCTTCCGGTCGCTCGAGTTGCTGAGGTCTCCAAAGCGGAAGACCGATTTTGCGGCAAACAGAAAACCAACACCACTCCACTGGCCCAGGATAACGAAACAGAAAATCAGTAAGCGCTCAAAAATACCGATGTATTTGCCGGCGTTGGCCAGCGAACTGCTGCTGTTTTCCCGGTCGAGTTCTTTTGTCCAGGGAAGCGCAAAAAAGCGAATCAGAACGGCGGTTGGACTTGTGATCACATAAACAGCAGTTACCACGATAAAAAATTCCCGGGAGAAGAAACTGGCCGGTGAAAATGCCGGTTGCTCAAAGAAAAGCCAGACGCCAGCTATGGTCAGAAGATGTAAGATCTGATCTGCAAAAAACCAGGCCCGCGCTGTGCGCTCCCGTTGGAAGTGTATCTTGAGCCAATCAATCAGTCCGTGCAGTAATGCAATGGGCAAAGCTATCTTCCACCCGTCTGGCTGCCATAGTATTAACCAGCTCAACAGGAAGTGAATCGTGATGTGTGCGTAAAAAAAAGGAGATGTCAATCCTTTTGTCTCTTTGGACTTGACCCAGCCCGAAGACTGGAAAAGGAAGTCTCCCAGCAGGTGTGCGAGGATCAATTTAATCAGCATTTCCATAGGCAAAGCTTTTAGGTGCCGGCGGCAGTGTATATATGCTTGCGGTAATAGGCATCCAGATCCATCAGCTGTGTGAACGCGGCCCGTTTCAGTGTGGTGCTGACGGTAGACTGCTTTTTACTCAGTTCTTTAGCCAGCTCATGCTGGTTGGCATCCGGGTTTAGCATAGCCAGCCGCACCAACGCTGCTTCCACTTCTGTCCATTTATCCATGGTCAGGCTCATCAGGCCAAACATCAGGTTTAACGTTTCATCCAGCTTTTCCGAGCCGGAGCGGATGGCCAGGTTAATCTTGTTTGGTTTCAGCTGTTCCAGCAGTTGTCCGGAGCGGATGAAAGCAGAGCCGGTTGCTATCCGGATCTGATCGTCTTCGTCGGCCTCCCCGATCCCGATGGCCAGGCGTACATCAACGGATTGTGCAGTCCTGACGGATGCTTTGATGGCGGCGGCCAGCAGAAAAGCCTCCTCCGGATCGCTTAAGAGCTGAAAGCTATCTCCCCGAAAAAGTTCAGCCGATCGGATCCGCTTGTCCAGATCCTTTAAAGCTTGCTTCAGGACAGGAATCCAGGCGGCAGGCTGAACCTTTGTTGAGCCAATGATATCACCGGTGATGACTGCTTTCATACTGATTAATCGTCTTTAAATACGATAAAACCAAATATAGCTTCAAAATACTATATATCAAAATATAGCCTTAAAATACTATAATTTAAAATATAGCTTATATATGCTATTCGCTCAACGGCTTGACCTGCTGAGGCCGGATTTTTCGGATGAAGGTTTCTACATTCCGCAGTTCCGGATCGTTTTCCAGGTGCCGGACGAATGCACTACCCACGATAGCCCCATCTGCATAGGAGACCGAACGCTCAAAGCTCTCCTGATCGGATATGCCGAAGCCCACGATAACAGGACTTTGAAGTTCCAGTGCTTTAACTCTTCTGAAGTAATCTTCCACCCGTTCATCAAAAGCGAGTTGAGATCCGGTTACGGAAAAAGAAGAAACCATGTAAATGAAGGATGTACTTAAGCCATCTATTTCCCGGATTCGTTCGTCCGATGTCTGAGGCGTGATCAGGAAAATATTGGACAAATCATACTGTTCAAAAAGGGCCTCATATTCTTTTTTAAATTCCAGAATGGGTAAATCGGGGACAATCAGTCCGTCGACACCAACCTCTCGGCATTTTTGGCAGAAACGTTCGACGCCAAATTGCAGAATCGGATTTACATACCCCATAAGGATCACCGGCAACTGCACTTCCCTGCGCATTCCGGCGAGTTGATGGAAAAGATGATCCAGAGACATTCCGTTTTTTAGGGCCGTTTCAGAACTTTTTTGAATCACAGGTCCATCCGCTACCGGATCCGAATACGGAAATCCTATCTCGATAAAATCGACCCCCGCCTTTTCGAGTGCCCGGGCTGTGGGCAAGGTACTTTCCAGAGTGGGATACCCAGCTGTATAGTAGATCGACAGTAAATCGTTTCCTTTCTGTTCCCGGAGTAAGTTTTTCAGTCTGTTCATCGTCGGTTAAAAGTTGAAGTATTTCATGTAATTATCCAGATCCTTATCTCCTCTTCCCGAGAGGCAGACCACGACAGACCGGGCTCCGTTCATATCCATTTTTTCCAGCTGCGCCAGTGCATGAGCACTCTCGATAGCCGGGATAATCCCTTCCAGACGCGTCAGCCTCAAACCGGCCTCCATGGCTTCGTCGTCCGTGATACTGGCATATTCAGCCCTACCGACCTTATGCAGAAAGGCGTGCTGAGGTCCGATACCGGGGTAGTCCAAACCGGCAGAGATGGAGTAAGGCTCCACCACCTGCCCATCCTCTGTTTGCATCAGAATGGTCTTGCTGCCATGCAGCACACCAGCTTTCCCCAACACCGAGGTAGCCGCAGATTGCCCGGAGTCCACGCCTTTACCAGCCGCTTCAACAGCTACCAGCCGAACCTGCTGTTCGTCCAGAAAATGGTAGAACATCCCTGCAGCGTTGCTCCCTCCGCCGACACAGGCCATAACTACATCCGGGTATTCGCGGCCGATCTTTTCCAGCAACTGCTTTCGGGTTTCGGCCGAGATAACGGATTGAAAGCGGGCAACCATATCCGGGTACGGGTGGGGTCCAACCACTGAACCGATGATGTAATGCGTATCAATCGGATTGTTGATCCAGTCCCGCATCGCCTCGTTGGTGGCATCCTTCAAAGTCTTACTTCCGGAGCTGGCGGGCATAACCGTAGCCCCCATCATCTTCATACGCGCCACGTTGGGCGCCTGACGTGCAATATCAATCTCACCCATATAGACCACACACTCCATACCCATCAGGGCACAGACGGTTGCGGTTGCTACGCCATGCTGCCCGGCACCGGTTTCCGCAATGATCCGCTTCTTCCCTAAACGCCTGGCCAGCAAGATCTGACCAATGGTGTTGTTGATCTTGTGCGCGCCGGTGTGATTCAGGTCTTCTCTTTTTAAGAAAACTTCCACACCATAACGTTCGGAAAGCCGGGAAGCAAGATACAGCGGAGACGGACGCCCCACGTAATCGGTCAGCAAGTGCTGGAATTCCTCCTGAAAAGCAGCATCATCCATAATGCTGCGATAATGCAGCCGCAGTTCTTCAATATTCGGGTACATCATCTCCGGGATAAAGGCACCGCCAAAATCGCCATAGTAGCCTTCTTCGTTAACCTGAAATGGATTCATTGTTATTTCTGATTATAGTAAATACCTCTTGTAGTAAACCGACATCTTTCAAGCCGGGTGCTGTTTCGAAGCGGGAATTCAAATCCAGCGCATAGAGGCGCTGGTCATCGAATCTGAGCGCCTCTTCAATATTTTCACGGGAAAGCCCCCCGCTTAAAAAGTAAGGTAATTCGAGTTCATATTGCCTCAATAATGTCCAGTCGAACGTTTTTCCTGTGCCACCCCGACCGGGATCAGCCGTATCAAAAAGAAAATAATCCACCAAACCAACGTAATCTTTCAGAGTATCCCACTTAAAGTTATTGCTTAATCCGAAACTCTTAATTACCTTAAGTTCTGATTGTTGCATTTTTTCACATATTGCAGGACTTTCATCACCATGCAGCTGCACATGATTTAACGCTACCGCCTCTGCAGTTTCCCGCATGACGGAAGGTTCTTCGTTGACGAATACGCCGACACGATCAACGGGCAGGTTGCGGATAAAGTTCAGCTCGCCCGACTGGACCGCCCGTTTTGAACGTTCATAAAAAATGAACCCCATAAGATCGGGGTTAAGCTTAGCCAGATCTTCAGCGTTTTCCCGGAACTTCATTCCACAAACCTTGATTTTAAGCGTCGCCATAGTTTCAGGAGTGGGTTTTTTCTGACGCGTGCAGCAATAGCCTGAAGCTTTTCAGCGCTTTTCCGGCAAAAAGCGATTCCGATGCCTCCCCGTAACAGTCTTCAAAGGATCGCTCTGGCTGGATTGTCTGAATGGCTAAAGCAGCATTCGCAAGCACGACACGCTGTTGTGCAGCGGTTCCTTCTCCTTCCAGAATAGCGACAAAAAGTTTTGCTGCTTCCTCCACCGTATCCCCTCCGCTAATTTCTTCAGCTTTTACTTTTTCCAGTCCCAGATCAGCCACCTGGAAATGGTGCTCCCCAAAATTATTGACCACTTTAATCGGACCGGTGAGCGAAATCTCATCATAGCCATCCAGTGCATGCAGAATACTGTATTGTTTATCACCTGTCTGGTAAAGGTATGCATATAATCGTACCAGTTCCAGGCTGAACACGCCGACGGACTGGAACCTGGGTTTTGCGGGGTTGACCAGCGGTCCGAGCATATTGAAAAAAGTCTTTACGCCAAGCTCTTTACGGATGGGTGCAACGGTCTTCATCGCCGTATGAAAAAGGGGTGCATGCAGAAAGCAGATGTTAGCTTTCTCCAATCCGCGTTTCAAGGCATCTCCATCGGCCGAAAAACGATAGCCCAGGTATTCCATAACATTGGAAGAACCACAAGCCGAGGAAACACCATAATTTCCGTGCTTGGCTACCGGATAACCTGCGCCGGCTACCACGAAGGAGGCCAGTGTCGAGATGTTGAAGGTATTCTTACCATCCCCTCCAGTCCCACAAAGATCAATCAGATCTCTGGTACCCAAGTCAACCGGCCGGCAAAGGTCCAGCATGGCATCGCGAAAGCCGGCCAGCTCTTCCACACGAATGCTGCGCATGCAATATGCCGTCATGAAAGCCGCCATCTGGGCGTTGTTGTACTGGCCTGCGGCAATATTCCTCAATATCTCGTAAGCTTCATTCCGATCGAAGCTTCTGTTTTCAAACAGGTGTGCTAAAATTTTTTTCATGTATAAGGCAAAGAAAAAGGCTTGCGGTTGGCAAGCCTTTCTTGTGTACTATGATAGTTTATCGCAAAAGAACGGAGTGCCAAAGGTTAACCTTCGCGCCACCACCAATTCTTAAGTTCTATATGCTTATCTGTATTCATCAGCATTACAAATATGGATATTAGTATTGTCAAATCCAAGTGCTAAATCTGCACCTCAGCGGATCAGCGGATTTTTTTCCTTTGAGAACAATTTAAATACCTGCCGGTCGACAAAGGCTGGCAACCATTTGTTCATAAAGACAGCCAACTTTCCCTGCCGTGTCATAATCAGCGTTCGCTTCCGCTCTGACACCCCTTTAAGTATACGCTGCGCCACTTCCCCGGCGCTCATCATTTTCGATTCATCCATACTGCTTTCGCCGAAGGCTTCGCCA
>JBMDWN010000005.1:0-1814 GCA_048595275.1 Olivibacter sp.
CATCAATCAGATAGCCTTCTCCTTATATATCTTTTTGCTTCTACCCAGCCTGACGGCCGCTGTCCAAATCATCAACGACGACAACCTATATCGCAGCTATTTCATTTTTATACCGTCAGCAATATTCGTTTATTTCAGTAATACTTATTGGCTCTTTGCACGCTTTGCAACAGGACAGTTCGCATCCTTCCAATTCCTCTGGCGTTTGGTCATTTCTACCTTCCTTTATTCCTTAACCTTCGTGTTCCTGCCGCCCGGGGGAGGTGTCTTACTCCATATTCTGATGGTCAACTGGGGCATTCAGCTTATTATCATTACGCCAGTTACCTGGATACTTTATCAGCAGCGTAAAGATAAAATCAGGGAACTTCGAGGTGCCGAAGAGGCCTTATCCAAATCGAAAGCTGATATACAGTTTTTGCGCTCGCAGATCAATCCCCACTTTTTGTTTAATATTCTGAATGCGATATACGGAATGGCCCTGGTTGACGGTTCCAAAAGAACGGCAAAGGCCGTTCAAATGCTGGGCGATATGATGCGATTCATGCTGAATAGCAACCATTTGGACTTTATCGGTTTAAACGAGGAGATTAGCTATCTCGAAAATTACATAGCCCTGCAGAAATTACGCGTTCAGGTCTCTGAGGATGTGAAAATTACGGAGCAGATCGACGCCTCTAGCTGCCATCACGAAATCGTCCCCATGCTGTTGATCCCCTTTGTTGAAAATGCTTTCAAACATGGTGTTGATATTAATCAGACATCCTGGGTAAGCATAGAATTGAAGTGCGATGAAGACCATATTTGGTTTCACGTCAGGAACAGCTTACAAAATACAAATACGACCGATCCGGAGCAAAAACATACGGGTATTGGCTTACAAAACGTTAAAGAACGATTGAACCTCTTTTATGCCAACAGACATGAATTAACATGCCAGACAACCGATCGTGAATTTATTGTTAATCTGATGATTCAAACAAAAACTATATAACGATGAATACGTTACGAGCCATCGCTATTGATGACGAGCCTTTCGCACTGGAGGTTATAAAAAGCCTATTGGAGGAAATTCCTTTCGTAGAACTTAAGGCCTGTTTCACTAAAGCCGTTGAAGCGGCCAGTTTTTTGCAGGAAAACGATATTCAGTTAATTTTTTCAGATATCAAGATGCCCGGCTTAACAGGTATGGAATTTATCCGGTCGTTACGCACACGTCCAATGGTTATCTTTACGACGGCGTACAGTGAGCATGCGGTCCAAAGCTTTGAGCTGGATGCCATTGATTACCTCTTAAAACCATTTTCCTTACCCCGCCTGCTGAAAGCCTGCAATAAGGCTTACGAGCTTCAACGTATGATTGACAAGGACCGGCAGATGGAGATCGCTCCGGATAGCCTACCTACTCTATTTATAAAGAGCGGCTCCGAGCAGATTAGGCTAGCCCTTGCCGATCTTCTTTTTCTTGAAAGTATCGGTAATTATATGAAGTGGCATTTGGACAAGAAATCGCCGATCATGTCTCGTGTTACCATATCCGAGGCCAAGGCGATGTTGCCTGTTAATACCTTCATTCAAGTACACCGCTCATTCATTGTTGCAAAGGACAAAATAACCAAGGTCGATAAAAGAAGCGTATGGCTGAACGAAAAAGAAATTCCAATCGGACCATCCTATTCGCAAGACGTCGAAAAACTTTTGAAGTCAACCTCTAAGTAAAAGGAGCAGGAGGAAACTAGCGGTATCTTAAACACAACTCTCACAAATATGAAATCTAGAAACATAGTTTTATTGAGCATTTTACTTTTGCTGGC
>JBMDWN010000006.1:0-5473 GCA_048595275.1 Olivibacter sp.
CGGACGTTGATAGCAAAGCGACGTCTGCCTTCTATCGTCTGTCCGATGGGCGCGCCGCCGATCGCACTTTCCACGGTCGCATTTACATCATCTACGCTGAGCCCATAGCGGGCGAGGGCGGGGCGTCGAACATCGATCATCAGGTATTTTCCTCCGGTGATGGGCTCCACGTAAAGATCCTGCACGCCGGGGGTTCCCTCCAGCGTGCGGCGAACCCTTTCGGACACGGAAGCAATGGTGTCCAGATTTTGACCAAGGACCTTGATGCCCACATCCGTCCTTATACCGGTTGCCAGCATGTTGATGCGGTTGATGATAGGCTGTGTCCAGCCATTAACGACACCGGGAATCTGTAGTTTCTGATCCAGCTCGTCAATCAGATCCTGTTTGGTCAGTCCGGTACGCCATTCGGATTTTGGCTTCAGCATGATCATAGTCTCAATCATGCTGATGGGCGCATTATCCGTCGCCGTACTCGCCCGTCCGGCTTTTCCTAGCACTTTATCGACTTCCGGTACCGATTTAATAATCTTATCCTGAACCTGTAGAATACGTTTGGCCTCGGAGTTACTCACATCGGGCAACGTTACCGGCATGAAAAGGATGCTCTGTTCATCCAGCGGAGGCATAAATTCTGTTCCCAGTTTTTTCAGCAGGGGAATGGAAATTAGGAGCGCTATGACATTAATCGCTATAGTCGTTTTACGCCAGTTTAAAACCCAAACGATTATCGGACGATAAACGCGCTCCAGGAATCGGTTAACCGGGTTTCTGTTCTCCGGACGGAATTTCCCTTTCAGGAAGAAAGAGATCAACACTGGCGCCAAAGTTACCACTAGCAGGGCATCGACCAGCATGATAAATGTCTTCGTAAAGGCGAGTGGATGAAACAACTTTCCCTCTTGCCCGGTGAGCAGGAAAACCGGTAAAAATGAGGTGATAATAATTATGGTAGCGAAAAAAACGCCCCGGCTTACCTGTTTGCTGCTTTTAGAGATGACCTCCAGCCGATCATTTTCTGAGATCCAGTTTTGCTCTTTATTTTTTCTTTTCGGCTTCATACTTCAGTCTCCTTTTCTTTTTCCCAGTCCGCATATCGGTCTGCCAGGTGCTTATAAGCATTTTCACTCATGATGATTCCATTGTCTACGATGACGCCGATGGCCAGGGCAATGCCGGTAAGGGACATGATGTTGGAAGAAATATCAAAAGCATTGAGTAAAATGAAACTAATGGCTATGGTGATCGGGATCTGAATGACGATGCTCATCGCGCTCCGCCAGTTAAAGAGGAAGATCATCACCACGGCGGATACGACCAGCATTTCTTCAATCAGCGTATGCTTGATCGAATCGACGGATTCCCGGATCAGTTCTCCGCGATCATAAATGATATCGAATTTCACCCCTTCCGGCAAGCCCCTTGCTACCGCTTCCATCTGCTCTTTAACGCGGTCAGTTACATCTGCCGCATTTTCTCCGTAGCGCATGACCACGATCCCGCCAACCCGCTCCCCCTCGCCATCCTGATCGAAAATTCCTAACCGGCTTTCTCCACTGAGCTGGACCTGGGCAACATCCGAGATGAGAATGGGCGTGCCCTGTTGGTTTCCTATCGGGATGGAAGCAATCTCTTCTTTCGATTGCAGGTATCCGGTGGTTTTGATGATGTAGCCAATATCGCTCATTTCGAACTTCCTGCCGCCGCTTTCCTGGTTGTTGCTGCGTATAGCGGCAATAACGTCCGCTATAGAAAGCTGGTAATAACGCAAGCGATTAGGGTCTACCGTGACCTGATACTGCTTCTGAAAACCTCCGAAAGAGGCGATCTCGCTGACACCGGATACGTTCTGAAGGGCAAACTTAATGTACCAGTCCTGTACCGCACGTTGTTCGCCCAGGTCCATACCGGGAGCGTCCAGGGTGTACCAGAGGACGTGACCAACGCCTGTGCCGTCCGGACCCAGCGTTGGTTCTACTTCATCCGGGAGCGTATTGCTTACCGTACTCAGCCGTTCCAGAACGCGTTCGCGGGCCCAGTAGATATCAACATCATCTTCAAAAATGACGTAGATGAAACTCATGCCGAACATTGAGCTTCCCCGGACGTACTTAATCTTCGGCAGTCCCTGCATATTGGTAACCAGGGGATAGGTGATCTGATCTTCAATCAATTGGGGCGCTCTACCCATCCATTCAGTGAAAACGATGACCTGGTTCTCCGAAAGGTCGGGAATCGCATCAATCGGGTTTTTCTTGACGGCAAAGAAACCCCATACAAACAGAATCAGACTCAGCCCCAATACCAGGAGGCGATTCTTCAGGGACCAGTCAATTAAGCGGTGCACCATGGCAATATTAACTAAGTGAAAAATAAAGTTGCGGAGCAGTAATGCTCAGGATGCTAATCGAGGCGATCGAGCCTGAATAGCCGGAATTTGCGAAAGGAAATCAGATCAGAAATGTGCAGTGTTGCAAGTACAGAGCAGGATTTATAAACGGGGGGGGAGCATTGCTTCGCACATCAACCAAAACTGGCCTGATAGACAGGGGTGCCTCAAAGGAAAAGAGAGGAGCCGCGGGGATCAATGCAAGAGGGTCCAGGGCCTTGAAGGAAAAACCGGACGGCTGATGAGAAGCATCAACTTTCACGACTTTAGCTACCTCTTTGCAGCAACCGGACTTTTTGGTTCCGGCGGAATTGTCGTTTTCGTCGGTACATAGGCCGCAGGCTTTCATTTCGGAAGAGTTCTTAGTACTGGTAAGACTGGTATCCACGAGCCTGTCCATGCAAAAATGACTGTACAGCGTATAGCCGGCAGACATGCTTACATAAAGGGTTACCAGAAAACAGGCTAATACTCTTCTCATGCTTAAACAAAGATATAAAACCCTTCGGGTAATTGCTTTATACTATATCCCTGATTTTTTACATAATTAATGGAAGCGGTATATGGTGGTGCTGTGAAAAGGTTTTCCGGGGAGAAGCCGTGTCGACGGCCAATGAGGCTTATTTGGTGCATCTGGGTAGTGCTGGGTTTCCAGACAGATGGCCGAATAGGGCATCAGCTTCTTTTTCCCCTTACCTTTTTCCGTTCCGTCCAGGCTATTGGCCAGGTAAACCTGCAGACCGGGCTCAGTGGTAAAGACTTCCATTCGGATACCACTTTCTCCGGAACTTACTTTCGCGGCAGCATTACTGATTACTCCAGGGTGATCCAGTACGAAATTCAGATCCAGCCCGTTGCCCCAGCGAAGCTGTTGGTGCTGGCCGTTGCGGGCGAAAGCCTCCTTAATTTTCATTGGACGCAGGAAGTCAAACGGAGTTCCCGCCACCGACTCTATGGAACCCGTGGTGATCAGGGTGCTGTCTACCGGGGTATAGCGACTTGCATTCAGCTGAAGCACATAATCCAGCACAGGCATTTCCGAGTTACCGTCCAGGTTGAAGAAGCTGTGGTTGGTGAGGTTGATATAAGTAGGGCGGTCTGTTTCGGCCTCATAATCGATGCGAAGCCCATCCTTCATCAGGGTATAGATAACCGTTGCTTCTACTGTTCCCGGGTAGCCACCTTCGCCGTCCGGCGACCGGTAAGCCAACCTTAGCGTACTGTCATCCGGCTGATAAGCAGAAAACACCTGCTGCCGCCACCCACTGGAACCACCGTGTATGCTGTGTTCCCCGTTGTTGGCTTCCAGTCGGATGGTGTCCGCACCTTCCACGATGCGGGCACGGTCAACACGGTTGGTTACGCGCCCCATTACCGCTCCATATGAGGATGGTTTGGCCAGGTAATCATCGATTTTGTCGAAGCCCAGGACCACATCCCGTTTTATACCATCCCGGTCCGGAACCAGCAATGAAACCAGTCGCCCCCCATAGTTTGTAATGCCGGCTTCCAAAGGCCCGTTCTTCAGCGTAAAAAGCTGAATGGTGTCTTGCTCCTGAATTTTATAAAAAGCGTTTTTCGCGTTGTCCTCGTCTTTTTTGGACATGCAGGCCGTCACGCAAAAAATCAAAGAAGGAAAGCATAGGATGTAAAGCAGGAATTTGCAGCTGTTTTTCATAATGGTCTTGACCCTCAGTTTATTTCTACCGTCAAACATAGTCAATTAATTTGCATATGCTATTTTGAATCAACAATTCGGGTAATTCCTTGTTGAATTTATAGTTTCATCTATATTAAATTTTTATGAAGATTTTCACAGATAAGTATCTACCGGAACTGTTATCGAAGAAAGAATCTCCCTGTTTATCGCTCTACATGCCGACCCATCGGACGCATCCGGATAACGCGCAGGATCCCATTCGTTTCAGAAATCTTCTCAAAAAACTGCAGGAAACGTTTGAGAGGGAATTTGATGTCGGGGAAGGTAAATCGATGTTTGATCAGCTGCACCGGCTTTCCGAAGACCGCGAATTCTGGAAGTACAACCTGGACGGCCTTGCGGCCTTTGCCACGCCGGACTTTTTTGAGGTTTACCGGTTACAGCGACCGGTTCAGGAATTAGTGGTGGCAGCTGACAGCCTGCATACCAAACCGCTCCAGAAATACGTGCAATCTGCCGACCGCTATCAGGTTCTCGTGCTAAGCCTGGATGGGGTGCAGGTATGGGAAGGAAATCGCTATGAGCTGGATTTAACCAGCCTGGATCCTTCAGTACCAGCGACTATGGAAGAAGCGCTTGGGTCTGAACTGACCGACGAACACTTCAATACGGCTTTTGCGACCGGTAACGGTTCTAACAAATCTGCTAATGAATTTACCGGAAATGTGGTTCAGGGCTACGGCGATAAAGGTGAGGAACTGGATAAGGACGCAGAACGCTTCTTTAGGGCTGTCGACCGTGCGGTGCTCGAAGCTTATTCCAAACCCAGCGGTTTGCCGCTTATATTAGCCAGTCTTCCGGAGCACCATAACTTGTTTCATCAGGTGAGCCATAATAAATCCCTTCTGAAAGAAGGTGTCCGCTTTAATGCGGCTAAACTCGACAAGGAGTCCTTACGGAAAAAGGTTTGGGAAGCTTTTGAACCAGCCTATGATGCACGGTTGAGCCAAATGGTCGAGCGATATGGAGAGGCGCATGCCAAAGGACTTGGAGCAGATCGTCTGGAGCAGGTAGTGACGGATACCATAGCCGGAAAGGTTGACACCGTGTTAATTGAGGAAGACCGCATTATCCGGGGCGCTATTGATCGGGAAAGCGGGAGAATCCGGTATGAGCAGGAAAAAGAGGAGGCGGTAGATGATCTGCTGGACGACCTTTCGGAGTTGGTTCGGGAATACGGGGGTAAAAGTGTGATAGTCCCGGCTGGTAAGATCCCAAGCAAAAGCGGAGTGGTTTCCATAAACCGCTATTAGATTCATTGATTATTTTCACCTTAAAGATAAAATATGACGATCCAGATTAATTCAGATAAAAACATCGAAGTGACGCAAGAATTCAAAGACTGGCTTAGAAAAGAATTAGAA
>JBMDWN010000007.1:0-6654 GCA_048595275.1 Olivibacter sp.
TACGTTGCCTTCACGACAATATTCTTTTTTGATGATCCCAATCATGGTGCTTCCGCTTATATAATGGCACTTTTGTTTAATTCCTACCCCCTACTATTTATCCTTATGTGGTGGGGAAATCTTCGGTTGTTCAGAAAGCGCCAGGCACTAGCCGTAGCAATCCCTCCTATCATCATTCTGTGGGTTACGTCTGGAATTTGGTATCTACTATTTTCGTAAAGAACATAATCTGAACGCTAAACATACATTTACATTAATTTACCGTAGCCTGATCAAGGCGGGGCAAGCATCTCCTTCGATTTACTTACTTTTGATAAGCAAAAAAGCTTTTCCTATCAGGAGGAAATATTTATGAAGAAAATCGGTTTTTTATCTTTCGGACACTGGTCCAATCATCCTGCTTACCAAGCAAAAACGGCAAGCGATACCCTATTGCAGTCTATCGATCTCTCCGTTGCGGCTGAGGAGATTGGACTGGATGGAGCTTATTTCCGGGTACATCACTTCGCCAGTCAGCTTGCGTCACCTTTCCCATTACTTTCAGCGGTTGGTGCGAAGACAAAAGAAATTGAAATTGGCACAGGGGTAATCGACATGCGGTATGAAAATCCCCTTTACATGGTAGAAGATGCCGGAGCTGCAGATTTGATCTCCGGTGGACGATTACAGTTGGGTATCAGTCGGGGTTCTCCCGAACAAGTAATTGATGGCTGGCGTTATTTCGGGTATGAGCCTGCTGAAGGCGAAAGCGATGCGGATATGGGGAGGCGGAAGGCGCTCGAATTTCTTAGCAAGCTGGATGGAGATGGTTTTGCTGAACCTAATCCGTATCCTATGTTTCCGAATCCGCCGGGGCTTCTACGGCTGGAACCCCACTCTCCTGGCTTGCGCAATCGTATTTGGTGGGGTGCTGCCTCAAATGCTACCGCTGTCTGGGCAGCAGAAGAGGGTATGTACCTGCAAAGTTCCACCCTGAAATATGATGAGAGCGGAAAGCCTTTTCATGAACAGCAAGCCGAACAAATCCGTCTTTACAAAGAAGCCTGGAAAAAAGCCGGTCATAAGCGTGAGCCCCGGATTTCCGTCAGCCGATCAATTTTTGCGTTGGTCAATGACCAGGATCGCTATTATTTTGGCCATGAAGCAGACCGAACAGAGAAAACTGGCATGATCGAAAAAGGAAAACGTGCTATTTTTGGTCGAAGCTACGCTGCTGAACCAGACCAGCTCATTGAAGAACTGGCGAAAGATGAGGCAATACGCGAAGCCGACACCTTACTTTTAACTATTCCCAACACGTTAGGGGTCGACTACAACATACATGTACTTTCCTCCATCTTAAAACATGTAGCACCGGGATTGGGATGGCGATAAAAAACGTCCGATACAAAACCCGGATTGCAGTCATTGGGGCGGGTCAGGCAGGGCTTTCCGCAGCTTACCATCTCAGAAAATCCGGAATGCAGGTCGGAAAGGATTTTATTATTCTGGATGAATCCCCACGTGCAGGCGGTGCCTGGCAATTTCGATGGCCTTCTTTGACCTTAAGTACGGTAAACGGTATCCATGATCTGCCCGGGATGAGTTTTGAAGAAACAAGCGAGAAAAACAAAAAAGAAGTTTTAGCTAGGGAATCTGTGCCACATTACTTTGGTCTGTACGAAAAGAAGTTCGGACTCCAGGTCTATCGCCCGGTGAAAGTGGAGCGCGTTGCTCTGTACAAAAATCGATTTCACATTGATACCGCGGAAAGCGCCTTTTCCGCTTTGGGCATAATCAACGCTACTGGTACATGGGATACCCCCAACATCCCGGAATATCCAGGAGCAGCGCTTTTCGAAGGCGAGCAACTCCATACGAAAGATTTCGTAACCGCCGACTATTTCAAGGATAAAGAGGTTATCGTTGTCGGCGGCGGAATTTCGGCCATTCAACTTCTGGATGAGGTTTCGAAGGTGACCAGCACGACCTGGGTAACGCGACGTGAACCGATATTCAGAACGGGACCTTTTGACGAAGATGCAGGCAGGAAGGCGGTTGCCATGGTAGAAGAACGAGTCCGGCAAGGACTCATCCCACTATCAGTGGTTTCGGTGACCGGCTTATTAACGACTCCCGAAATCGAAGCTATGAAACGGCGGGGTGTTTTAAAACGCTATCCCATGTTTGATGAAATTACCAGAGATGGTGTTAAATGGAAAGATGGCAATGAAAAAAAAGCAGACGTCATTTTTTGGAACACCGGATTTAAAGGCTCGCTCAAGCACCTCGATTCTGTTTTACCCAGGGAAGAGGCCGGCGGCATTATTATGTCAGGACGATTAGCGACTATGGTAATGAAAGAACCAAGAATCCACTTAATTGGTTATGGACCCTCGGCTTCCACCATCGGTGCCAATCGTGCCGGCAATGCGGCGGTACGCGAATTAATGGAAACACTTCAAACACAAAAAAAGGGGACTGTTAAGTCCCCTCCAAACATCTAAAGAAAAAATTGTATTAGAATTATTAGGGCATTAATACGTGATCGATAACGTGTATCACGCCATTAGACTGGTAAACATCTGCTATGGTAACTTTGGCCTTTGTCCCTTTCGAATCCATCACCCAAACATCCTTTCCATCCATTGCAAAGGTTAGCGATTCTCCTTCAACCGTTTTCATCATAGCTTTTCCTCCCCCACTTTTAATCTCCTTGGCCAGCGCTTTGCTGTCAATTTTACCTGGTATTACATGGTAAGTAAGCACCTTCACTAACGTTTCTTTATTCTCCGGCTTGGTCAGTTTCTCGACCGTACCCGCGGGAAGTGCTTTGAATGCCATATCCGTTGGCGCAAATACAGTAAATGGACCCGCTCC
This sequence comes from Olivibacter sp., assembly GCA_048595275.1. Lineage (GTDB taxonomy): Bacteria > Bacteroidota > Bacteroidia > Sphingobacteriales > Sphingobacteriaceae > Olivibacter. Next base: position 2,860 of record JBMDWN010000007.1, read on the forward strand.
CTGAAGCGTTTCAACCAATCCTGCCGCTTTTACTGCTGCCACCAAAGTGGTGTGATCTTTCGAATTCATTGCGTTTTCAACAATGTTTTTTGAAGGATACATAGCTGCACCGCCAACCATAACGGTTTTCTCTTTCTGAGCGAACGCTCCTGTTGTAGCGAACACACTGAAGGCTAATAATATCAGGGATTTTAAACTTAATTTTTTCATAACTCTCGTTCTTGCTTTTTGGTATCATATACGGTAGATCGAGTTGGCTGGATTGCAAAAAAAATTATCAACAGCTAATCCGCTGATTGATTTGACATTGAAAATAATTTTTCTCAACTTTATAAATGTATTAAATACATTTAATTATTCAGATCGAACCTATTATGAAAAAGTACACGCTCATTGCCTCCCTGTTGCTGATCATTTATACAGCGCTAGGACAGACCAGACAAGGCGGTTATCCAATAACACCTGTTTCTTTCACTTCAGTAAGGGTAACGGACGAATTCTGGGGCCAGCGACTAAATGCAAGCAGAGAGGTTACCATCCCACTCGCCTTCCGGAAAAGCAAAGAGACCGGACGATACGAGAATTTTGTTAAAGCGGCTAACCCAAGTACCGACTATCAGGTAGGAGGATTTTCTTTTGATGATACTGACGTTTACAAAACCATAGAGGGCGCCAGCTATTCCATGCAAAATTATCCCGATAGGCAACTTGATCTTTATATCGACAGTGTCCTTAAAATTGTTGCCGCCGCTCAGGAGGACGACGGCTATCTATACACCGCCCGGACGATGAACCCGGAACACCCCCACGAATGGGCAGGTAACGAACGTTGGGAGCAGGTAGAAGTTTTGAGCCATGAGTTCTACAACCTGGGGCACATGATCGAAGGAGCGATCGCACATTATCAGGCAACCGGAAAGCGTAATTTTCTGGATATCGCTATACGTTATGCTGATTGCGTAGAAAGGGAGATCGGTGAAGGAGCCGGTAAACAAGTGAAGGTTCCCGGGCATCAGATTGCCGAGATGGCACTTGCGAAACTCTATCTTGTTACCGGGCAGCAAAAATACCTCGACCTTGCCAAATTCTTCCTGGATAAGCGCGGATATACCGCTCGAAAGGATGCTTATAGTCAAGCCCATAAACCTGTTATTGAGCAAGACGAAGCCGTAGGACATGCCGTCCGTGCGGCCTATATGTATGCTGGTATGGCGGATATTGCAGCGCTTACCGGTGACTCAGCTTATGTTCAAGCCATCGATAAGATTTGGGAAAACGTTGTGTCAAAAAAGCTTTATATCACCGGGGGGATCGGCGCAAAACATGAGGGGGAAGCCTTCGGAGGTAATTACGAGCTACCTAATGCCAGTGCCTATAATGAAACCTGCGCCGCCATTGCGAATGTATATTGGAACCACCGCTTGTTTCTGCTGCATGGCGACTCAAAATACTACGACGTCCTGGAACGTACCCTGTATAATGGATTGATCGCCGGTGTCGCAGTGGACGGGGGGACTTTTTTCTATCCCAATCCGCTGGAGTCCGATGGAAAGTATGCCTTTAACCAGGGTGCCTGCCATCGTCAGGACTGGTTTGGCTGCGCATGTTGCCCTTCAAATCTGAGCCGATTTATGCCCTCCCTGCCGGGCTATATCTATGCTATCAAAGAAAACGAGGTGTATGTCAACCTTTTTATGGACAATCTCGCCGAACTTGATCTAGGCGAAAAAAAAGTCAAGCTTAAACAGACAACAGATTATCCCTGGAACGGAAATGTGAAAATTGAAATCGAACCGGAAAGTGAACAGGAAATTTCTCTCCGTTTAAGGATTCCGGGGTGGGCACGAAATGAGGTTGTTCCAAGTGATTTATATACGTTTGCTGATCAACACGAAACAGATGATTACGTGGTCAAAGTAAATGGAAAACCCGTCGAAAGCAGACTGGAGAGTGGCTATTTCAGCATCAACCGCACCTGGAAAAAAGGGGATCAGATCGAATTAATTTTGAATATGAGCCCCCGCATGGTTAAAGCACATGAGCAAGTTGAGGCAGATCTTGGAAAAATATCCTTTGAACGGGGGCCGATCGTATACTGCGCCGAGTGGCCGGATAACGATTTTAATTTTCACAAAGTTAATATTCCTGCGGACCCACAGGTCAGAGCGGTGTATAACCAAAAACTTCTTAATGGAATGATGCAGCTCGAAGCGCAAGCACTGTCTGGATCCGTTTCAAAAACAGGATCAATTCGTGAGGACAAGGTTAAATTGACCTTAATCCCTTACTATGCCTGGGCTCACCGCGGAGATGGAGACATGGCGGTTTGGATAAAAACAGCCTACTGATTGGCAACGCAAAGTTGTATCGTATTAATCAGTTAAGCAAATATAATGAATTAACGCATACGTTGCATGATGTCTGCGAGCCGACTGGCGATAAGATTTTTCTCCTTCCGCAAAGCTTCCAAAACTAAATCGAAATTTTTATCATCCCGGTTCTGGCTCAATTTGAAGGCAGCATCCATCTGCACGATCTCGATTTCGAAACCCACCAATCCTTTCATATCCTGCTGCACGGCAGGCGGAAGCGTATCAAGATCTACCGGGCGCGCTGAATTTCGTTCGTAACGACGGACCAGGCGCCGCACAGACTCCCATTCCTCCTGCTCCGTAAGGCGGCGGACGGTTCCTCTAACGTGCACACTGAGGTAATTATACGTCGGCGCATTGGGATGATCGTACCAGGAAGAAGAGATGTAATGATGTACGGGAGACTGGAAGATCGCCAGCACACCGGGAAACTGTTCGAAGCCTTTCCATTGCGGATTCGCTTTGGCCATATGCCCCCATAGCATCTTCGTACCATCCGGTCGTTCCTCGAGCTCAATCGGAATGTGCGTTGCCTGCGGAAAGTCTGTCGAAAGACTTACCAGCGTAGCAAAGCCATTCTCGCGGATAAACTGATAGATCGTTTCCTTATCTTCAACCCTGAATTGTTTTGGTATATACATAACTATTGCTCTTTAGGCCTGTGGTAAACTTCTTCGCCTCCAACATAAGTTGCTAACACCTGAACAGCCGGAAGGTCAACAGGATTAATCTTGAAGATATCCTGGTCAAGAATAGTAAAGTCAGCCAGTTTACCCACTTCCAGGGAGCCCCGGCTATCTTCCTCAAAAATAGCATAGGCGGCATCGATCGTGTAAGCCTTCACGGCCTGCTCCACGGTTACCTTCTGCTCCGGTATCCAGCCATCCGGCTTCTCATCGTCAATCGTTCGTCTGGTTACCGCTGCGTAGATCCCCAATACCGGCGAGGCCGGGGCCACATGCCAGTCGCTGCCGAACACCACTTTCGCACCATTATCAAACATACTTTTCATCGCGAACGCTTCCTTCGCCCGTTCCTTGCCGATCACCTCTTCTGCCCAGCGTCCATCGTCGATCGCATGATAAGGCTGCATACTGGCAATCACTCCGAGCTTTTTAAAGCGTTTAAAGTCCGATGCGCTCACATGTTGCGCATGTTCCATCCGGATCCGGCGGTCACGCGCTCCATGCTCCTTTTCCAGCCGGGCCACCAGGTCCAGGAAAGTGGCCACCGAGCGGTCGCCGATGGCATGAACAATCAGGTGCAGCCCCAGGCTGTCAGCCCCCTTCATACGCGCATACATCGTTTCCTTATCCACCACAAAAAAACCGGAATCGGCAGGTGTATCCGAGAAAGGCTGTTTAAATGCCGCCGTATGTGCCCCCAGGGAACCGTCCATAAAGCCCTTAAGCGCTCCCCGACG
>JBMDWN010000008.1:0-16053 GCA_048595275.1 Olivibacter sp.
AAAATTTCAGTATTTCAAATTTAAAATATATCAAAAAACATCTACTTAATGTAAGCTATTGATTGGCTGAAAGTTTTGAACTTCTTCTCCCAGGTCGTAAACGTTGACATCAGGATAAACCGCCGCTATAACGCTGCTGGCGGCTGCGCTGCGATAACCTCCCGCGCAATGAACCACAATAGCTTTATCTGTCGGAATCTGCCCGACCGATTCCCTCAATTCATGCAATGGGATAACGATAGCATTTTCAAAGAGCGGTTTAGCTATACTTTCCGGCCTGTTCCGAACGTCAACGATCGTAAAATCCTGTGGATTGACTTTAAAAGCCTCCAGGGGTATAGGATCCATGTGAACTTCACCGCCCTTAGTTAAAAAAGCTTCAAGCACCAAAGGCTCATAACCAATCTTCGCCACCTTTTCGACCAGCGCCTGCAACTCATCTGAAGATGCGGCCGCAAGGTAAAACGCTTCCCCCGGACCGACCATGCTGCCCAGCCAGGTTTCGAATTTTCCTCCATTTTGCAGGTTTATGGCCCCGGGCAGATATCCTTTTTTGAATTCCTGCTGCGGTCGTCCATCGATGATCGGCGTGTTTGCTTTAACATCAGTAGTCGGCTGACTCGTTACAAGAACTTTTTTAATAGCTTCCTGCCGGTTTGGTGCACCTTTTCTATTCAGATCCACATCGTACGGAAAATATTTAGGCACAAAAGGCTGCTCGCTCAGCAGCTCCTTTATAAAATCTGCCTCTGAAAGATCCTGCACACTCCAATTGGTTTCACGCTCTTGTCCGATTGTGCTGCTTTCCGCGGCAGACAGGGACTTTCCACAAAGCGTACCGGCGCCGTGTGCCGGATAAAGAATTACCTCATCTGCAAGGGTCATTATTTTAGCCCTTAGTGAATGATACATAGCCGCTGCAAGATCCTTTCTATCCTTTTTCCGGCTTCCGGCGCTTTCCCGGAGATCCGGACGTCCGCAATCGCCTATAAAGAGGGTATCCCCACTGAAAAGCGCGGTGTCCTGACTGTGTTCTGCAAGCACAACCGATATGCTATCTGGTGAATGACCGGGTGTATTCAGCGCCCGGAAGGTCAGTTCCCCAAAGGCTATCTCATCACCCTCATCAAATGGCGTATGCGGATAAGTCGCGTCTACCTCACTGGAACAGTAAATGACCGCATCGAAACGGTTATGTAATTCCAGATGTCCGCTTACAAAATCCGCATGTGGATGAGTCTCGATAACAGCCACTATTTTCGCCGAGGCCTCCTCCGCAAAAGCGATATAGGGCTCAACGTTGCGTGCAGGATCAATCAGTACGACCACCTTTGCCTCATCACTCAGCACAGCATAAGAGAAATGCGACAATCCTTTGTCTTCAAACTGCTTTATCTTCATTCTATTCTATGAAGCTTATCAAGCTCCTTTTGGGAAAGCATCAAATATCCGCATTTTTTTCCGGCAATTCTTCCACCAGACGGGCGATCGTCTCTTCAGTATTGACAACCCGTTGTATATCATCAGCTTTCTGATTTTCCAGCGCAAGATGCATATGGTGCGTTTTGACAGACAACCATTTCCGATACAACCTGGCCGAGACCTCAAAGGCATCACCCGAGGGTTTATCCGGCTCATGGTGGTGTTGCATAACCCATACTTCCTCCCAGGCAGCCAGCTCCTCAAAGAACTGGTTGGCCGTATTACTCGGTCGGTCATATGACTTCTTCAGACGCTTTTCGCGGTAACGCTTTTGTTCATCTTCCGGCTGAGCCAACAGATAATTGAAGAATTTTTCCCAGCGAACTTTATAGAAGCCCTTGAGCAGACCAGACCATTGCCGGTGTGCATAGTCGAATAGTAAAGCATTGGGCGCTGCGGTTCCCCAAACCGTTAAAATTCTTCGCGCATTCTGCTCAAACAAATCACGCTGATCTTCATCAGCGCCCCAAGAACGTGCCTCATTAACCCACTTGCCCAGCAGAAATTCCCTTCGGGTGGCCAGCAACTCGTCGAGGTCATCCAGCAGGTCCAGAAATAGGCCAGACAGTTCAGATAAAAGCGAATGATCTCTCTCTTTGTAAGCATCCGAGATTTCCTGATGAAGAAACAAGCTTAGATCTGCCAGGCATTGTCTGGAAAGATCCACTAAGTCGTATTCAAAGGTCTCGCTGTTGCGAAATAAATTTGCGTCGCCTAACAACAAAGACCAGGCGTCCCAAAGCGCCGGCATGCTGTAATCGCGTACCATATCTCCATTCAGCGAAACCCGCTTGATATCTAAAGCCGGGCGTGCACAAACCGGGCTTTCCATCGAAATGATCTTGACTTTTCGTTGATTGTAAACGGTTTTGCTAAGGATTTCCCAGGCTTCCGCCGTCCGGTCCGGCAGGTTGCCGTAACGGGCGTGTGCATAACTCCGGATCCAGTCACCTAGATCGGGTGACGCCTGCAGCCAGGCAATCTCTGTTAACAGCTCATAAACCACCGGATTGTGTTCTATCCCTTCCGGAAAAACACCGATTCCTTCTACGTTACCTGCCTGCGGATTGTCCACCAGACTGAGCGCGTGTGCGGCAAAATGCTGCAGGTCCGCTCCCATATAGGTACGTCCGCCAAAATTATGCAGTGCCCCGACAATCCAGGGCCTCCCGTTGTAACTGTTGTATTTTTTCCAGTTTGTACCAGTGATGGACAACATCAGGCTACGATCTTCCGGAACCCTCCGAACCAGACCTTCCCGCAGCGTCCAGGTCTGGATAGCCATGACTGCTTTAGGATCATGGCTGACCATCGACTTATAAATGGCCTCCCCAGCCCGTTCCAGGTAGCTTTCATTCTTCTCCGGAGGACTGATCTCATGGAATGGATCGCAGGCATAGAGGTGATCCGTACCGAAAAGCTCTTTTTGCTTTTGATAAAAAACACTGGCAATCTTTTCGAACAACGGGTCAAGCGGATCGAGCAAAGCCATTTTGAAATTAAAGAGCCATTCGCCCTGCTGAATGCGGGCCTCCGGAAAATATTCCGCCAGTTGTGACGGCACGCAACCGCTAAATCCTTGCAGAACAGGCGTCATCCCAAGCGAACGCTGGCGTTCCAATATCTTCTGCGCCAGCACCAGATGCTGGTCAATCCAATTTTGGGGAAGAGGACCTCCCCAGCTTTCCAGATTTCCCATCCACTGCCAGGCCATGTAGGTCGGGCCGGTCAGGTACTCGCGGATCTGTTCGTCGGTTAAGCCAAAAGCTTTCAAGGTTGTCATCCAGACCGCTTCCAAGCCGGTAATGGCCAAGGGTGTGTTGACGCCGTGCATAGCCATCCAGTCGATCTCCCGTTCCCAACGCTGCCAGTGCCACCAGGGCATGGAATAACTGAAGGTGCAGTAATTCAGGTACACGCGCCTGTTGAACCTGGTTGACCGGCGAACGGGAACCTCAAGCTGAGGCAACGACTCCGGAAGCTTAAGGTTATCGCCGTTCCAGGAAATATGACAATGGCAATAATACTTCAAATACCAGTTAAGCGCTGAAGCAACCGTTACGGGCGTATTTCCTCTAAGCAGGATTTTATTATTCCTGCTTTGTATTTCAAAGGTTTCCCGATCATCAAGCTCAGCTATTTCAATCTCAAAATCAGCGTATCTTTCTTTTACCACTCTCCTCAGTAAAGCACGCGCCGCTTCCAACTTTTCACTCATGCCGAAAAATAACAGTTTAAATGCTAAATGAAAAATCCGCGGGTGTCAATGCCTTTAGCAACCGCCACAACAGTGTCATCAATCCCGTCAAGTCAGTAGACGCCCTGCCATTTTCGCTACATTTGATAGAACAGCATAAAACATGAAAATAAGCATATTGGATCAGGCCCCAGTTTCAAAGGGCTTTTCGGCTACGGAAGCTTTACAAACAATGGCCGAATCTGCGCGTCTCGCAGACCGCCTTGGGTATCACCGCTTCTGGATTGCCGAACACCACAATACAGATAGTGTGGCCAGCTCAGCTCCGGAAGTATCCATGGCATACCTGGCTGGACAGACTGAACGGATCCGACTGGGCTCCGGCGGTACTATGATGATGCACTATTCACCTTATAAGATGGCAGAAGTGTTCAAAACGTTATCTGCTTATGCTCCCGGTCGTATAGATTTCGGTGGCGGACGTGCCCCGGGTGGAGATGGAAAGTCCATTCTGGCTTTATCCGAAGGGCGGGATACTACCCAACAGGACTTATACAGCAAATTCATCAATACCATCAACCTGATTAATGACGAACCCGGCTTATTCCAGGAATACCAACACCTTGTAGCGCAGCCCACCAACATCCAGCTGCCGCAGCCCTTCATTTTGGGTTCCACCGGAAATAGCGCCGCTCAGGCGGGTTACATGGGTGCTGGCTATGCTTACGTCCAATTTTTTAATGGTCAGATTGATAAAACGGTTTTCGATGCATATCGGAACCGTTTTCGTCCTTCCGCTTATTTTGAAAAACCACTAGCGATCGCTTGTTATTTCGTTACGACCGGAGATTCTAAAGAAGAAGCGGAGTTTCACGGCCTGCCTGCCGATATATCCAGATTGTTGTTATACCGAGGCCAGCATATCGCTCGGATGTCTCCTGAAGATGCACAGCATTTTCCATTATCCGATCAGGATCGGCTTTTCATCGAAAGCAGCAGTTCCTGGCATTTAAAAGGAAGTGTTGACGAAGTAGCGGAATACCTTAAAAAGGAGCAGAAACGTTACGAATTTGACGAAGTGATGATCTGCACTACACCATTTTCGAAAGACTATAAACTGGCTTCTTACGAAAAGCTTAAAGCAGCACTTTCCTAGAAAGAGGATTAATTAGCCGGCGGGTGTTGGCTCTCCTGCTACAACCATCCGGTCCAGCGTAGGACTCTCAACACCTCCGGCTTTCTCCACCGTAATGGCGAATAGTTGGGCTGCGTCGGCATCCATCATCCGGGCGAGGCGGAGGCCATCGCTTGACTCATATACACCCTTGCTGATCGGCTTACCATCGACGATTGCCCAGAGTTGATACTGTTCTTCTGAAGGCAGCTCCGGCAAATTCACCGGTTGAAGATAAAGTTCTTTAGACAGCCGGTCCCAATATAACGTTGCCGACAAACCTTCTTTCCCTTCTACGCCTGCAAGCGTAAGCTTCAATACCGAAGGCTTAGCGGTTATGTTCAACGCGTCCTGATTCTTTTTAAGCTCCTGCTGATAATTGGCCAGATTGGCCATTAACGTTTGACGATAGGCGGTCAGGCTGGATATTTCAGATTTAAGTTCCCGGACCGTATGCAAATGATAAAATCCCCCCGCAATCAGGGTTAATATAGCCGCAGCAGCAAGCCAGGCAAAAGCTCTCCCCTGTCTTTTATAGCGATAAACGTTCGAATCGACATCCGTTTTCATTTCCTCGGCCTGCAGCTGATGCTGTTTCTGGATCAGGCCTTCATTCAACAAGGCCTCCCGGATCCTGTCTTCAAGCTCTTGAGGAGGTTCAATAGGCTGTTTAAGGGATACGTTATTAATCGTCTCCTGTGCTTCCTCCACAGCAGCCTGAATTTCCGGATACTGGGCACACAGACGCTCAAGCTCACGGACTTCTTCTTCCGTAGCGATACCGAGTACGTATTCCTCGATAATTCCTGATTCTATGTAAGCCCTAATATCCAAATCTTAGCTAAATAAAATTCTAAGTTGCTGTAATGCCGCTCTAGCCCTGGTTTTCACTGTACCGAGCGGTATATTCAATATTTTAGAGATCTCGTCTTGCGTATAACCTCTGAAATAGGCCATATCAATAATGACTCGATGATCATCCTTCAAATCGCCGACCATGTTCTTTAAACCAAAATGTTCTACCTGGATCTGCGTAACGAAACGCTCATCAGTCGCCACTTTATTATCCTCCAAACTGTTCGTTTTGCGTTCCTGAGTGGCTTGTTTAGATCGAACGAAGTCGATTGCAGAGTTTCTCACAACATTTGACATCCATGTGTAGAGCTTACCCTTGGAAGTATCATACAGATCTATACTCTTCCAGATTTTGACAAACGCATCCTGCAGCACATCAGCCGCTGCTTGTTTCTCCTGAACAACCCGTATAGCCACACTGAACAAAGCTCCTCCATATCTATTGTAAAGATAAGCAAAAGCTTTCTCCTCGCGCTGTTTTAGAAGCGCGATCAATTCATGTTCCGTATATTCTACAGGTGTAATCAAAAATTCTCTAGTATATAGAGAGCCATATGCAAGGTGGTTTAAAAACTAACTGTTGTTTCTGACTCTTTATCATATACGATTAAGAACGTTATATGGTTTTAAAAAAGATTAAATAATTTTTTTTAATTTTTTAAATCCAATGCTATAACAGCCTTCGTATATGACGATAAATGTTACCAAATAAAGAGATTATGAAAATTTCAAATTTATCAAAAGGCAAAATGCACAGACGCTCGTTCCTGCAGTATTCAGGAGCAGGACTGGCATTTGGCGGCTTGGTTGCCGCTGCTTGTAACGACGGTGTATACAAGCAAGGTACGGATGGAATGACTGACGGGGCTTATATGGGAAGTGGAGATATTGCCATTCTTAATTATGCATACGCGCTTGAGCAGCTCGAAGCAGCTTTCTACACACAAGTAATTGAAAGTCCTTATAGTGGGATCAACGATATGGAACGCGGCCTGCTGACCGATATTCGGGATCATGAAATCGCGCATCGTGAATTTTTCAAAGCAGCACTCGGCGATGCCGCATTGCCAGATTTGGAGGTAAACTTCAGTTCAATCAATTTCAGTAGCCGGGATAGTGTAATTGGTGCAGCCAAGACTTTCGAGGATCTTGGGGTAGCTGCCTATAACGGAGCCGGTCAGCTAATTGAAGATGTTAGGTATCTAGCTCTTGCAGGTAAAATTGTGTCTGTAGAAGCTCGTCACGCTGCTTACATTAGGGATTTGGTTAGCAATGGCAGTTTTGCCAATTCAGAAGTGGTCGATTCCAACGGACTTGAAAAATCCATGTCTCCTTCAAATGTACTGACAGCGGCAGCGCCATTTATTGTAACCAAAATTGATGCACGAGATTTACCTACTTACTAAACAAAATACTTGTTATGAATATCTTTAAACTTGTTAATGATCTTGAATCGGTTGATACCGATTTTCAAGACCGCATAAATCCAAGAAGGAAAACGATTCAATCGATGTTGTCCTTCGGTTCTAAAGTTGCCTTATCTGCGCTTCCGATTATGCTGGCCAGCAATATCCGCAAGGCGTATGGGCAATCCATTCCTCAGGGCATCGTCGACGTGCTGAATTTTGCACTTACGCTGGAGTATCTTGAAGCAGAGTATTATACGGTGGCGCTCAACTCGTCCGGACTGATTCCGGGTGGTGCCGCTACAGATGCCATTACTACCATTAAGACGCACGAAGATCAGCACGTGGCATTTTTACAGACTGCTTTGGGCGATGCGGCCGTAGAAAAACCGACGTTCGATTTCACGGCGGGTGGTACTTTCGCGGATGTATTCAGTAATTACGACACATTTTTGGCTGTGGCCAACGCCTTCGAAGATACCGGCGTAAGAGCTTACAAAGGTCAGGCGGGTGAGTTGCAGTCCAACGATGACATATTACGCTATGCGTTAAACATTCACTCCGTTGAGGCCAGACATGCCGCTCACGTACGTAGCATGAGAAGAGCTCGTGGGGGTGCAGCTGAAAATCTGAAGCCCTGGATTACTGGTGCAAACGATACGGGTGTTGCTGCAGTAGACCCGGTTTTTGCAGGCGAAGACAACCGCACCCAGGCCGGAGTCGATATTACAACGTTAATGGGCGTAGGCGGAAACATCAGTGTAAGTGCTGCGACAGAAGCTTTTGACGAACCTTTAACAAAAGAAGCAGTTCTTGAAATTGCAAGTCTCTTTATCGTAGATTAATAACAAAAAGCCGACGCTGCTTTTTGGAAAGCTGCCGTTCCAGAGCCCCGGAACGTGCAGCTTTCGCTTTTCTAGCGGGAAGCTGGAATAGTACCCGTTTTTGGTTTATCGTAATCTACCCGAACATGATAGATACTCATCAGCATCCGCTTAAAAATCTCCTTAATGGTTTCAATTTCCTGGATAGTGATATCACTGTTTTTAAGCTGTCCCTGTGAAAGTTTACCATCAATAATTTTCTCCACCAACTTATTTATGTTTTCCGCGTCGGGCTCCTTAATGCTTCTTGAAGCCGCCTCCACCGAATCCGCCATCATCAATACCGCGGTCTCCTTGGAAAACGGAATCGGACCAGGGTAACGGAAGGAAGTCTCCTCCACTTCCTTGTCCGGATTTTCCTCTACGAAACGATGATAAAAATAATCCGTTCGTGTGGTCCCGTGATGCGTGCGGATAAAATTGATGACCGATTCAGGCAGCTGATGTTTGTGCGCCATATCTATCCCTTTCGGCACGTGAGCAATAATAATCTGAGCACTCTGCTCATAACTCAGTCCATCATGCGGGTTGTATCCCTTGGATTGGTTCTCGATGAAGAACTGAGGGTTATGCATTTTGCCGATATCGTGATAAAGAGCTCCTGCTCGTACAAGTAAAGAATTACCCCCTATTCTGTATATCGCTGCCTCTGCCAGGTTAGCCACCTGGAGGGAGTGCTGAAAGGTGCCCGGAGCTTTAAAAGACAGCTCCCGGAGCAGCGGCGAGTTGGTGTTGGTCAGTTCCATCAGCGTAACGTCCGATGTGAGCCCGAATACCCGTTCAAATGCATAAATAAGCGGATAAGCCAGCAGCGTAAGCAATACACTGACTACAAACGGGACAAAAGACAGGTAGCTTACGTCCGCCAGGGACCCGTCCCGCATCAGAATAACCCCGAGATACGCTAGTAAATAGGTTGATAAAATCATGAGGGCTGAAACCAGGAACTGCTCCCTTTTGATCAAGGTTTTAATGCTATAAATGCTTACCATCCCGGCGGTAACCTGCAGAAAGGCAAATTCAAATCCATTTGGCACAAAAAAGCCCGAAACGAGCACCATCAGGAGGTGAATATTCAACGCCATACGCGTATCAAAAAGGATACGCATAATTATGGGCACGATACAGAACGGGATATAATAGATACTTGGAAGTTCCAGTTTTATCGCCCAGGATAACACGACCAGCATCGAGCTGACCACCATGAGAATCAGCAGCAGCTGCCGGTTTTTGGCATACACATCGGACCGGAAAAGATACAGAAAAACCATCAGCAAACCGATAACCAGCCCCACAACGAGAAACTGTCCGAGCACAACGATTTTACGGTTACCGCTGATTCGCGCCTCTTCTTCATACACCTGTCGCCAGGACTCCAGCTTCTGGTAAACGTCGTTCGTCACCATTGCGCCATTAGCTACAATCAGCTCCCCTTTCTGAACCATTCCCCTTGTTGTGGAAATCGAAGATAAAGCATCCTCCTCCAGTTGCTGAGTCAGGCGTTCATTATAGATATAATTCGGTTGGATATAATCCGTCAGAACCTTACTGAACCAATCTTTTTCCTTAATTGCTGTTCTCGCTTCGACTTCTTTTGTGAGGTATTGTATAGCCGTCTCCCGAGTCAGGACCGAGGCCGTATTCATGCGTTCAGCGACATTGTTGGTTACCAGCGTGAAGTTATAGTGCTGACCGTCAATTTGAAATTTCTTTGTCAGTGAAATAATACCTCTTTTGTAAATCTGTTGCAACAATTGCGATCCAATGCCTCGGTAAACAGAAACTTCTTCTTCCGTGATGCCCCCACTTTGCCATTTGTTTTCAAAATCGCCCGAAAAACGAGCAATTTCTTCCTCAAGAAATTCAGTATGATGATCGTAAACCGGATACACAGAGCGCAGAACCTGTTCTCTGTCGCTCCGGAGATCGGTCGGCGTTTTAAGTATTGCAAAGTTATAAGGAGCCACCTGGTCATCGTGCATCCAAACTTTACCTTTCTCATACTCAAAGCGAAATCTAGGCTGCTTAGGCAAAGAAAGACAAATAATAACCACGCTGAGCACCATCATCCCATATTTGAAAAAGGATGAGTTCCCCGACACCATTGTTGCACTGCTTCTGTTTTTAGTCACCTATTTGTAGAGTTTGCCGGCGCAACGGCATGCCGCACCAGATATAATTAATCAAATTTAATATTTATCATTTAATTAACACACATTAAAAAAAACGATGTATATTTGACATCAAAACAATATCAATATAAAACTGAAATGACTAAAGAAAAACAGACTACCGCTTTCTCAGGCTATATTGCGCTTTTCTTAGCGCTTGCCAGCCTTGTTGCTGCAATCTTCCTTATGCGAAGTGGAATGGTTGCCGGATTCATTATTTGCATGCTCATTTTCCTGACCTTTGCGCTTGGGTTAATGATTATCAATCCAAACGAAGCAAAGGTGCTGACTTTGTTTGGAAAATATCAGGGATCCGTACGAACCGATGGCTTCTATTGGGTTAATCCATTTACGGTTAAGCAAAAGGTCTCGCTCAAAGCCAGAAATCTTAACGGGCATAAAATGAAAGTAAACGACAAGCTGGGAAACCCGATTGAAATCGCGGCCGTAACTGTTTGGAAGATCGCAGATACTGCGGAGGCCTTATTTTCTGTTGACAACTACGTGCAATACGTTGAGGTCCAGAGTGAGGCTGCGGTAAGGCACCTGGCGAATTTATTTGCTTACGATAGTTTCGACGATTCGGTAGAGGTCATCACACTGAAAGACGGGGCGGAGCAGGTTAGCCAGTTTTTGGAGAGCGAGCTTAAAGAGCGTCTTGCGTTAGCCGGGATCGAAGTTATTGAAGCCCGCATTACGCACCTGGCTTATGCTCCGGAGATTGCTGCGGCTATGCTGCAAAGGCAACAGGCTACAGCGGTGGTGGCAGCCCGAAAACAATTGGTGGACGGAGCAGTTGGAATGGTAGAGCTGGCGCTGGAAAAGTTATCCGAGAAAGAAATCGTGCAGCTGGATGAAGAACGAAAAGCGGCAATGGTCAGCAATTTACTGGTCGTCCTTTGTGGCGATAAAAATGTAGCTCCGGTGGTCAATGCAGGCACCTTATATAATTAATTAAAAGACATCAATGGGAGAAAAGAAAGCCTTTGCTTTACGGATTCACCCCGATATGCTGAAAGAGCTGGAACAGTGGGCTGCTGACGAATTTCGCAGCACGAACGGACAAATTGAATATTTACTAAACGAGGCCCTGCGCCAAAAACGCAAGACAAGGAAAGACTCAACCTCTTCGAAATAATTTGGCTATCTTGTAACATTCGACCAATTTTGAGGGATTAGATTATGTTAAAAGAAGTCTTTATTGTATCAGCGTTGAGGACTCCGATCGGAAGTTTTAACGGGGGCTTGTCTTCCCTTTCCGCCACGGAGCTGGCGGGAAAAGCTGCTGCGGCCTGTCTGAAGGAGTCGGGTCTCCCCCCCTCCGCTATAGAAGAGCTTTTCCTGGGGAATGTATTATCGGCAGGACTGGGTCAGGCGCCGGCAACGCAGGTGGCGCGATTTGCGGGATTGAATCGTGTACCGGCCAGTACCATCAATAAGGTCTGTGCATCCGGCATGAAGGCCGTTATGTTCGCCGCGCAAGGCATCCGCCTCGGAGAAAGCGATCTGATCATGGCAGGCGGAACGGAAAGCATGAGCAACGTTCCTTACTACCTGCCTAATGCACGCCAGGGCTACAAACTGGGTCACCAACAGGTGGTGGACGGATTAATTCGCGACGGCCTGTGGGATGTTTATCAAGACTACCATATGGGGTCCGCAGCAGAGCTATGCGCCCGTCATTACGGCATTAGCCGCGAAGAGCAGGACCGATATGCGCTTCAGTCTTACGAACGTGCTGCCTACGCGTCGGGGCAAGGGGATTTCAAGCGGGAGATCGTTCCGGTGGAAACGGAAAGTCGGAAGGGCGAAGTTCATCAGGTGGAGGAGGACGAGGAATTCAGGCAGCTTAAAAAAGAAAAGGTCGGACAGCTTAAACCGGTATTCGAAAAGGACGGCACGGTAACTGCCGCCAACGCCTCAACGTTGAACGATGGTGCCGCCATGCTGGTACTGGCCAATGAATCGAAAGTGAAAGAATTTGGTCTACGCCCGCTTGCCCGTATTCTATCTTATGCGGATGCCCAGCATGATCCGGAATGGTTCACCACGGCTCCCGCCTCAGCGATTCCAAAAGCGCTGGAGCTGGCCGCGCTAAAAAGTGAGCAGATTGATCTTTTTGAAATCAACGAGGCTTTTTCAGTTGTGGCATTGGCTAACAAGCAGATTCTGGACGTGGACGAAGACCGCCTCAACATCTGCGGGGGAGCTGTAGCCCTGGGACATCCGCTCGGTGCTTCCGGTGCCCGCATCCTGGTTACCCTGATCCATTCCCTCATCCGCGAGCAGAAGAAAATGGGCCTTGCTGCCATCTGCAATGGCGGTGGCGGTGCGAGTGCAATCGTCGTTGAGGTCTTGCAATAAGCTTTTTTTTGTAACTTCGCACCTAACCTAAGCAGAAGCTTACGCATTAAAGCATGAAGAAACCTTTAATTACATTGATGCTCATGGGTGGAATCGCCTTTGGTCAGACTAAAGATATCACGTTAGAAGATATTTTCAGCAAAAACACCTTTGCCACCAAGTCGGTCAGGGGCCTGAAATCCTTTAAGGATGGAAAAAGCTATGTCTCTATTGAGAGCAATCCGGAGACTGGTTTACGTTTTGTGGCCAAACATGCTTATGTCGATGGCAGCCTCAGCGGTACCATTTATACCGCTAAAGACATTTATTACAAAGGACAGCAACTTCCATTGAGCACGGATTTTAATGAATCTGAAACAAAAGTCATGATTGCGCATGAAGTCGAGCCGGTCTACCGCCGCTCAAGCAAAGCCAATCATTTTGTGTACGACCTGGAAAGTAAGCAGGTTAAGGAAGTGTCGCCCAACGGCAAGCAGTCTTTCGCATCCCTTTCTCCTGACGGCACCAAGGTCGCTTTCATGCGCGACAATAATCTGTACATCCGCTTTCTGAACGACGACAAGGAGCTTCAGATTACGGAAGACGGAAAATTCAACGAGATCATCAATGGCGGGGCCGACTGGGTTTACGAGGAAGAGTTCTCCTTCGCGAAGGCCTTTTTCTGGAGCGGCGACAGTAAACGCATTGCTTATTACAAATTTAACGAAACGGAAGTGCCGGTCTATTCCATGACGATGTTTGAAAACTTGTACCCTTCCGATTATAAATATAAATATCCGAAGGCAGGCGAAAAGAACTCGGTCGTCAGCATACATTTGTATGAGCTGGAAGGTGGCAAAACTACCAAGGTAGATGTCGGTTCTGAGACCGACCAGTACATCCCGAGAATCAAATGGACGCCAGACCCGGAAAAACTGATGGTTTACCGGATGAACCGGCACCAGAATCAGCTTGAATACCTGCTGGCGGATAAAAGCGGCTCCACGCGCCTGATCTTAAAGGAAGATAACCCCTACTACATCAACATCAACGATGACCTGACCTTTGTCGACCAGGGTAAAGCGTTCCTGATCAGCAGCGAGCAGGATGGCTTCAATCATCTTTACCTCTACGATATAAATGGCAAACTCCTGCGCCAGATTACAAAAGGAGACTGGGAGGTTACCCGCCTCTATGGAGTGGACGAAAAAAGCAAAGCGATCTATTATCAATCGGCTGAATCTTCTCCTTTGCAGCGGGATGTTTACGCCATCGGACTGGATGGCAAAAACAAGCGTAAACTCAGCAAAAAAGAAGGAACGAATTCCGCAACTTTCAGTGCCGACTATAGCTATTACATCCTGAACCATTCCAGTGCCCAGGCACCAGCCTATATCACGCTGAACAACAGGAAAGGCGACGAGGTTCGGGTTCTGGAAGACAACAAAGAGGCCATCACCACCGCAAACAATTACGGTCTATCCCGTTCCGAGTTCTTTTCTTTCAAGACCAGCCAGGGTCATGAGCTGAACGGCTACATGGTGAAGCCAGCGGATTTTGATGAGAACAAGGCTTATCCGGTACTGATGTATGTCTACGGAGGTCCCGGCAGCCAGCAGGTAGCAGACTCCTGGGGCGGATCCCGGAACATCTGGTTCAATTACCTCAATCAGAAAGGCTACCTGGTAGTTTGTGTAGACAATCGGGGCACGGGTTTCCGAGGACAGGAATTTCAGAAATCCACCTATCAGAACCTGGGTAAATTTGAAACCGAAGATCAGATCGAGGCTGCGAAATGGTTGGGCAAACAAAGTTACGTCGATGCCGGACGCATCGGCATTTTTGGCTGGAGCTACGGCGGATATATGTCGTCGCTTTGCATTACCAAAGGAGCCGATGTTTTCAAGGCAGCCATTGCTGTAGCTCCTGTAACTACCTGGCGCTATTACGACAGCATTTACACCGAACGTTACCTGCGCACGCCACAGGAAAATCCGGAGGGTTATGATGAGAATTCACCCATCAACTTCGCTGATCAGCTCAAAGGAAAGTTTTTGCTGGTTCACGGTACAGCGGACGACAACGTTCATTTTCAGAACAGCGTGATGTTTTCTGAAGCGCTCATCCAGGCCAACAAACCTTTTGAACAAGCTTATTACCCGAATAAAAACCATGGCATCTACGGCGGTAATACCAGCCTGCACCTATACGGAAAGATGACCGATTTCATACTAAATAATTTATAGAAAGCGTCGGAAGTCCGACAATCATTTTATGGAAAATTCAACCTCGAAAAGCCACCCTAAAGGTTTGTACGTGCTGTTCACCACGGAGATGTGGGAACGATTTAACTTTTACGGCATGCGAGCCTTACTTACGCTGTTTCTGGTAAACGCGCTCGCTTTTTCAGATAAGGATGCGTCCATCGTGTATGGAGGATTTCTGGGCTTAAGTTACCTGACCCCCCTTTTAGGCGGATATATCGCCGATCGCTACCTTGGAAACCGGAACTGCATCATCCTGGGTGGCACAGTAATGGGTATCGGGCAATTGTTTCTATTCTTCAGCGGTTCCGTATTCGACGGAAATATAGAGCTGGCGAAAATGCTGATGTGGACAGCTCTATTAATCATCATCGTTGGAAACGGTTTCTTCAAACCGAATATTTCTTCCATGGTAGGTCAGTTGTACAACAAAGGCGATAACCGGCTAGATTCGGCTTTCACCATATTTTACATGGGTATCAATGTCGGTGCTTTCCTGGGGATGACCGTCTGCCCCTTCCTTGGTGATGTAAAGATTGGTGAAGAGCGTGTCGTAGAGGCATTCCGATGGGGTTTCCTTGCAGCAGGTCTCGCCATGTTCCTGGGCACCATTCTTTTTTTCTTTTTGAAAAACCGTTATATCGTAAGCCCGGAGGGCAAGGCTGTCGGTGCTAAACCCGAATTTAACAACCCGGTAAACGCCAGCGCTGCTGTCGAAGAAGCTGAGAAAGCAAATTTCACTAAAGGGTTCATTTATGCAGCCGTTGGGCTGATGGCGGTACTTTATGTCGTGTTCCATATTCTATCCGCAGATCCTAATCCAATAAAAAGCTACGTTTATCCATTCATTTACGCCGCAGCACTCAGCCTTGCTTTCCTGATTCTAACAGACAAGTCCATTACCAAAATAGAGCGGGACCGGATTGTCGTTATGTATATCATTGCTTTTTTTGTAATCTTTTTCTGGTCCGCTTTTGAACAGGCGGGATCTTCCCTGACCTTTGTAGCCGACAAGCAGACTGACCTGAACTTCCTGGGCTTTCAATTGCCGCCAAGCTTTGTGCAAAACGCAAATTCCATTTTCATCATCGTCTTTGCATTGCCCTTCAGCTGGCTGTGGATCCGTCTTCAGAGAAGAAACCTGGAGCCGATCTCACCCGTGAAACAAGCCATCGGCCTTTTCCTTCTTGCCATCGGCTATTACATCATTGCCGTACAGATTGCGAAGATTGGCACCACCGGCAAACTGGCTGTGCATTGGTTGTTTATCATGTATC
>JBMDWN010000009.1:0-11984 GCA_048595275.1 Olivibacter sp.
ATTCATATGCGTGAGCGCATCCGGGGTTACAAAGCCGCGATAAAAGGCTTTAAGCAAAATAAACTCCATCCGATTGTCGGCGAAGTGGGCTATAATCACCTCGCAGAGGAAGTCCCGGAAAAAATGTCGGCATTTTTCAATCAGGAACACCCAGTTGATGCGATCTTCTTTGCCACCAATACCCTATCAATCCATGGCCTGAAATACCTGAATCGCGTTAACAAACAGGTTCCAGCAGACACGGCGGTCGTTTGTTTCGATGAGGGCGATGCGTTCGATTTCTTTTATTGTCCACTGACTTATGTTGAACAACCGCTGACGCAAGTTGCGAAGGAGGCCGTGCGTATTTTGATCGACCAGGTTAATTCAGGCACAAACGAATTTAAGGCCTTGACGCTGCCTTCTCAGCTCATGGTAAGATCATCCAGTATCCGGAAAAAGCGCTAACATAACTCAATATAAAGGCAAGATAGCTACATCGCATTTCCGTTAATATGGTTAACTATGCAGCAACCAATTTCTTTAATTATGAAATCGTATGTTATATCCCTGCTATTGATCCTTGCTATATCGTGTTGTTCTTCCTTCGCGCAGAACGCCTCAACGACCCCTTCGTGGGCCAAAGAAAGTCCCGCTGAAAAAGAAAAGCGCATGGCCTGGTGGAAGCATGACCGCTTCGGGATGTTCATTCACTGGGGCTTATATGCCGTGCCTGCAAGACATGAGTGGGTGCAGCAGCGGGAGCAGATCAGTGCGGAGGACTATCAAAACCGGTATTTCGATCGTTTTAATCCGGATTTATATAACCCGGTGGAATGGGCGGCCTATGCAAAAAAAGCAGGGATGAAATATGTTGTCTTAACTGCCCGGCACCACGAGGGTTTTAGCTTATGGGATACCAAACATTCCGATTATAAAGCACCGAATACCCCGGCGGCGAAAGATCTGATTAAACCTTTTGTCGAAGCCTGCCGCGCAGAAGGACTTAAAGTTGGCTTCTATTACTCTATGATCGATTGGCATCATCCCGATTTTACGGTGGACGGAACCCATGCCATGAGAAATAATGAGGCGGCAAGAGCCTCCAACAGCGGCAGGGACATGAATAAATACCGGAAATTCATGAAAGATCAGATCCGGGAACTGCTGACGAACTACGGAAAAATCGACCTCCTCTTTTATGACTTTTCCTATCCCGGTGAAGATGGCAAAGGTCATGAGGACTGGGACAGCGAAGGCTTGTTAAAGCTGACCAGAGAACTGCAACCCGGGATCATCGTCAACGATCGACTGGACCTCAACGACGGGGAATGGGGCTGGGATTACCGCACACCCGAACAATTCATGCCCTTCAAATGGCCGGAAGAAAATGGGAAACGCGTAGCCTGGGAGACTTGTCAGACTTTTTCCGGTTCCTGGGGTTATCACCGGGATGAAAACACCTGGAAAAGCCCGAACCAGCTGATCGCTATGCTGATTGAAGTGGTCAGTAAAGGCGGAAACCTCTTGCTGAATGTAGGGCCTACCGCCAGGGGTAATTTCGACGACCGCGCCATACAGCGGCTTGAAGCTCTCGGGAAGTGGATGCATTTCAATGAACGGTCCATTTATGGATGCACGGCAGCTCCGGACGGGTTTACCAAACCGGATAACTGCTTGATCACCTATAACCCGGAAACGAAAAGACTTTACGTACATATCCTCCAATGGCCCTATAAAACCCTCTACCTTCCGGGTTTTAAGGGCAAGGTTAAATACGCACAATTTCTGCACGATGGCTCAGAAGTGAGTTACACGTCGAGAACAGCGCCCGGATCGCATATGACCATCACGGCAGGTGCCGATGACCTGATCGTGGACTTGCCGGTTGCAAAACCGGATGTCGAAATTCCTGTGCTCGAACTTGTTCTGCAAGATTGACGTTGACTTTTCTGGATGGATTAGTTAATATTGTCTCATGCCCGAAAACAACCACAAAAACAGAAGATCGTTTCTAAAAAAACTTGGCGCTACGTCCTTACTGGCGACAGGTATCTCCGGCCTGATACCGGAAACCCAGGCTGCGTCAAAGAATATTCAGATCCTGAAACGGCGAAGCAAAGTTCCTGCGAATGACCGGATCAACATCGCCTGTGTCGGCATGGGCCTGATGGGCTTTGGCGACGTGGATTGTGCGTTGAAGGCGGAGGGCATCGAGTTCGTTGCGGCAGCGGATAGTTACCGGGGGCACCTCACCAGCGTTCATGAACGTTATGGGGAGCAGGTAAAAACGACCATGCGCTACGAGGAGTTACTGGATAACGCGGATATAGACGGCATCATCATCGCAACGCCCGATCACTGGCATGCCCGCCACGCTGTGCAGGCCATTCAGAAAAAGAAACCGATCTACCTGGAGAAGCCGATGGTTCACAAAATTGAGGAAGGGGCCTCCATTCTTGAAGCTCAGAAAAAGCATAAAGTACCGCTTCAGGTCGGCAGTCAGTGGGCCAGCTCAATCGTGGTGCACAAAGCAAAAGAATTGTATGAGCAGGGAAGCATCGGGCAGCTGAATTTTGTTGAAGTTTACACGGACCGTTTCAGTGCCCTTGGCGCCTGGCAATATTCCATACCGCCAGATGCCTCTCCGGAGACCTGCGACTGGAAGACCTTTCAGGGTGGGGCAACCGACCTGCCCTTCGACCCGGTCCGGTTTTTTCGCTGGAGAAATTACCAGGCGTACGGTACCGGCATGGCGGGGGATCTCTTCGTACATCTTTTTACCCGCCTGCATACCATTACCGGTTCTCTTGGCCCGGAACGCATTTATGCCACCGGAAACCTGAATTACTGGAAAGATGGCCGGGATGTCCCTGATCTGATGCTGGGTCTATTTGATTATCCGGAAACGAAGAATCACCCGGCCTTTAACCTTTCGCTCCGGGTCAATTTTGTTGATGGTTCAGGAGGCGGAGACCAGCTACGTCTGGTCGGAAACGAAGGAGAGATGGTGCTGGATGATAACCGGGTTACCGTAAAGCGTAAAACGCTCTCGAAAGCGCCGGGCTACGGCGGGTGGGACACCTTCAATACCTTTCCGGAGGCTATGAAAAAGGCATTTGAAAACGAGTATAAAGAAAAATACGCTTCTTTACCGACGGAGGTTAATGCCGTTGGTGAGCTGGCTTTTGAGTCGCCCCGCGGGTATGACATGCGGCTGGACCATTTCAATAACTGGTTTGATGCCATCCGGAAGGGAACAGCAACCGTAGAAGACGCCGCATTCGGCTTTCGTGCGGCAGCCCCTGCGCTGGCATCAAACCAGAGTTATTTTGACCGGAAGGTTGTGGAATGGGATCCGGTCAACATGAAGCTGTCCTAAAAGGCAGCTTCAACGGAAGCAGGCTCTTCCAGAACAAAGCTTCCTGTTTGAGTAAAGGTCCTGCCGTAGCGATCCTTTGCACGCACTTCAAAATTGTGTGTGCCGGTTTCCAGACGGGTAGGAATAGCTCCTCTCCAAAGATGGGTTGACATTTCGGCATTGGAAGGCCTTCTGCCCGGCATCAGTTTACTGGTGAAATCCCAGCGGTGCAATAAGTCCAGGAAAACCGGATCAGCGGTTTCCACCCGTTCCATGGCTTTCCATTCGCCCTGTCCTACGCGATACTCCACGAGGTCTCCTTCAGTACCCATGAAAAAGTTGGCGAAAATCCCGGCTGAAGTCGACCGTCCGCCGGCCACCACTTTAGGGCTGAACACTTCGATCTGATAATCTTTCTCTTTTCCGGCTACTTTGTAATCGATGACATACTGATTGCCTTTGAAATGAATGAAAGCATAGCCTTTGGGTGTCCCGTCTCTCATGGTGGAAGCAGGAACCCCTTGCTGGTTAAATTCGCCTGAATACCAGTCGCCTGAGGTGGTTCCGGCGTTGTACTCGTGATGCGGCTTTTCCTGTTGCCAGCCCTCTTCTTTGCCGTAAAAATTCTGACGTTGCAGGTGCGTATGTGCGGAGAGGGACAAGGTGTTCGGGAAGTCTTTCAACAGCTCGAACAAACGGTCGCGATCAGCTTTACGAAAAGCCGCTTCCCCTTCCCCAAGTTGTAAAGGAATGTGGAAGGCCAGGACGATGAGCTGATCTTTATCGACCTGCTTCAAATCGTTCTCAACGAAGGCCAGCTGATCGGGACGGAAACCTCCCCAATAGCCTTTTCCGTCACGGGGATCGGGATATAGAATGTCGTCCAGTACGATGAAGTGAACCTGACCGAAATTGAAAGCATAATTGGCAGGGCCGAAATTTGCCTCAAACGTTTCATCAGACAGCGAATCGGTCTTCGCATCGTAATTCATGTCGTGGTTCCCGATGACGTTATACCACGGCAGGCCTACTTCCCGGACCGCTTTGATGTAAGGGCTGTGCAAACTTAGGTCATCTCCGACCAAATCGCCCAGACTTAAGCCGAAGCTGACATTTTTGATGCCCTTAACCTCGCTGATAATGCCTTTCTTAAAGTATTCAATCTCTTCAACCGTATAAGTCTGCGGATCTCCGAAGATCAGGGAAGTGAATTCATCGGCCTCCTCCCGTGGAATCAGCCCAAAGTCGAGCGACTTCGGTAGCTTGCCGGTTGGCGCTGAACCCGCATATTTAAAGTCAGATGGAGCTCCCTGGGGTTTGTGAATGTAATAATTCCTGGGCAAGTTGTTTTCATTCATCGGGCTTTGATAACCGGATGGCTTGATCACGAAAAAAACCTGGTCATTGCCTGCCGGAAGCTCGTACGCTCCCTTGGCATCGGTTTGTACGACCTCAACGCCATTGGATACCGAAACGCCCGGCAGTCCCTGTTCCTTGCGGTCTTTTTTTCCGTTCTGGTTTTCGTCCAGGTAGACGTAACCTTTTACAGGATTCTGCCCCAGGGCCTGAAGCGTAAAAAGGCCAAGCAATCCGCCCGTAAGAATGAAGTTTATTGTTCTCATAACTCAATTGTTTCTGTGCATTATCTTTCCCACCATACTTTCGTCAAAACCTGGTCACCGCCGATACGGTCTGCGGCCACCTGGTAATTTTCCGGATTGTAGCGGCGGACATCATTATGGTACTGAAAGCGCGTAGGCATAACGCCTTCATGCCACATGTATTCGGTTTTCGGCAACTCGGGTAAACCGGTACGACGGTATTCAAACCATTGCTGGTAATCGTTCATAAACAGGGCGAGGTATTTCTGCTCCATCAACTGCTCCATGGTACCGTTAAAGGCTAATTCCGGGCGAATTACGTAGCCTTCCGGCAGCACGCTGTTCCTCCATTGCGTGACCCCCGCAGCAATTCCTTTTTCATAAGCAGCTTTAGCCTGCGCCGCATCGCCTGATTTTAAGGCAACTTCCGCTTTGATGAATTCCACCTCTGCATAACTCATGATCACTTCAATGATTTCGGTACCGAGCGTCGTATGGACCATCAGGTCCCCATTCGGCGTGCTCGGGTTGAAATTGAACTGGCTTTCATCGCCCGAATGGGCACTTGGAATACCTCTGTAACCGATCGGGACAATAACATTATCCCTCAGTTCACTGGCCTGCGTCATGAACACGGACCTCCTGGGGTCTTCCAGGCGGTTCAGCATGTCGACGAAAAAGCTGCTCATGGCCTCAAAGTTCACGTAATCCTGCCGGCGGCCCCAGGCGTAGTCAATGGGGTAAACGCCATTGATGGTCACCAAAGCAGCGTCTGCGTTGGAACTAAACACAGGAAACAGGTCCGGCTGATCGATCATCTCCTGGATGCGTTCATAGCTCCTGTATTCCTCCCTTTTTGAAAGCCGCAGGTACAGCCGCATCAAAAGGGAGTTGTTGAATTTCCGCCACTTGGCCATATCGTTGGAATAAAGCAGGTCATCTCCGTTCATGGGGGATGGGCCGCTGGCGTAAATTTCATTTGCGGCAATCAGCCCGCTGATGAGGCTGTTATAAACCTCTTCCTGCGTGTCAAAACGCGGTTGGGTGATCTCGTCCTCTGCAAGCAGGGCTTCTGAATAAGGGATGTCCCCGAAGCTGTCGGTCAGAATTCCCGCAATGTAGGCCCGAAGCGTTGCCGCAACGGCCCGGTAGACGGGCAGCGAGTAGTTGTCCGCGGCGTATTCCATTTCCCGGATATTAGCCAGCCAGCGGTAGCAGGTGTTCCAGGTTCCGTTTCCTGCGGTTTCGTTCACCTCATAGCGGTGAACGCCGTTGGCCGGACTGGGATTAGGCAGGCCGACTTGCATCAGTTGCCAGGTGAAACTATAACTTCTTACCGTGAAATAAGTGCTCATATTGTAAATGGTCGGGGTGAGCAGTGCCCCGGGAGAAACAACTTCGAGCTTATTGGGGTCGGTGTTCAGTTCCTCAAAATCTTTGGTGCAGGAAGTGAGAGCAGAAAGGCTTAAAGTGCTTAAGATAACTGCGCCGGTGTATAGTAGTTTTTTCATTTGTGTCAGGCGATTAGAATTTAACGGAAAGGTTCATTCCCCATGTTCTGGGCGTTGGCATTTGCCCCATTTCTACGCCCGGAATAATGGTGGCTCCATTGAGCGAAGCGGTCTCGGGATCGAAGATCGGGAACTTGGAGATCATGGCCAGGTCGCGGCCAAAGAGGGCAACACTGGCGGCGTTAAGTCCCCATTTGTCAATGACTTTGCGCGGAATATTATACTCGATGCGCACTTCCCGCAATTTCAGGTAGGAAGCGTCGAAACTGTTCGTCTCAATGTTTGCACGCCGGTAGTAATCGCCATACCATTGATTAATGGCGACGGGTGTCGTGTTCGGAGAATAGCTCCCGTCGCTGTTCCGCACCACCCCTTCGCCGATTACCGTGCCGGTTTCACGACCCAATAAAGTGTGTCCCAATTTACCCTGTTCGGACATCTTGTGGTGGGTTTGAGAATAAACGATACCACCATACTGACCGTCGAGCAATATGCTTAGCCTTAAATTTTTATAGGAGAATTCGTTCAGGAAACCGCCCCGCCACAAAGGATAGGCATTTCCGATTTTCTGGATGTCTGAAGGGCGCACGGCGAGGCCGGTATTCGCATCGAAAACAACTTCACCGGCTTCGTTCCGGACAAGACCAAAACCCCAGATGTCGCCCGTACTTCCTCCTTCTGTTGCAATAATGGAGGCGGTTCCGCTTGTTGCGATGATCTGCTGTGCCGACTCCAGGTCGTCGCTCAGACTCAGAATCTTGTTTTCATTGCGTGCCCAGGTAACGGTGCTCTTCCAGTTGAAGTTTTTCGACGCGACCGGTGTCCCACTCAGCAATAGCTCAACACCGCGGTTTCGGATCTCGCCGCTGTTGATAAAGGCACTGGTATACCCCGTGGTGATGTCAAGCGGTACGGTAAGCACTTGGTTGACGGTGTTGTTGGTGTAAAAGTTGACGTCCGTATGGATGCGGTTATTGAATAACATGACCTGAACCCCGGCCTCCCAGGAAGTAGAAATCTCCGGTTTTAAATCGGCGTTATACAGCACGGAAGGCGCTTCCGTGGATCCCGGAAAATCGCTCACATTAAAATATTTAGCCGTTCTGTAGGGGTCTGTGTCCGTTCCGACCTGTGCCCAGGAAAGCCTGGCCTTAGCGAAAGAGAAAGCCTTTGGCAGCTGAAGGAGATCCGATAAGATGAAACTGCTGTTGACCGAGGGATAGAAATAGGAGTTGTTTCCCGTAGGAAGCGTAGAAGACCAGTCGTTTCTGCCCGTCAGATCCAGGTAGATTTTGTTTTGCCAGTCCAGGTTGATCAAACCGTAAACGCTGTGCATTTTTCTCCGGATGAGGTCGTTTTCCGCTGTGGCAAGCGACAGGGCATTCGAAAGTTTATATACGCCCGGCACGATCAGTCCTCTGGCGAAAGCATTATTGGTTTTGATCTGCCCGTCCATGAAGTTGGCTCCGGCAGACGCATTGATGGAGACCGTCTCACTGAGTTTATCCCGGTAACTCAGCAAACCGTCTGTATTGGTCTCCATAAAAAAGACATCCTGCTGTTTATAAAAACCCTGCGGGAAATTGGAGGTATTGTAGGGGCGTCGTTGTTCCCGCTGATCCTGCCGCATATTCAGCCCGGAGCGTAACATAAGTTCCCATTTCGGGCTAAAGGTGTATACCGCCTGGAAATTACCGTCGATGTTGTGGCTGTTCAGGCTATTCGTCATTTCATGAGCGATCAGGAACGGGTTTTCGATGTAAGAACTGAAGGGGTGGATCTGTTCGATCTGCTCGCGTCCCGGTTTCCATATCGGCCGGTACCAATCCAGGTCTACATTAGGATTCTGGAAGATCATGAAGTAGCCGATAGACTGGTTGTTGTAGCCGGTACCCGGAAGGTTATCGCTCTTTTTGTTGGTATAGCCAACCTTCGCATTGACCTTCAGCTTATCTGAAAGCTGGAAACTGGAGTTAAAGGTTCCGACCAGACGCTCGAAGCCAGTATTCGGCATAAGCCATTCATTCTTGGTATGCGTGATGGACGCTCTGGCGGAAAAATTATCGGTTGCTCCATCCAGCGCCACGTTATTGGTAAAGGTGCGTCCGGTACGCCAAAAGCTTTTGACATTGTTTTCGTAGGGAATCCATGGCGTTCTGGTTGTGCCCTGCATGCCGGTCTCCGGATCATACTGGAAGTAAGACTGTGCGTCGAATCTGGGACCGAAAGCACTTGACGTAGACCCGGTATTTGGGCCGTCTTCCGAAAGGCCGTAAGAATAATACAGATCACCGGCTGCATTCCGGTTATTGTTCCCCTGCCCGTATTCGTATTGGTAATCCGGCCAGCGGAGCACATCATTGATGCTGGTATTGGAGTTAACCGATATTCCGATACCGCGGTCGTGCTTGGTGCCGCGTTTTGTGGTAATGATCAAAGCTCCGTTTCCGGCCCGGCTTCCATATAAAGCGGAAGCTGCTGCGCCCTTGAGAACGGTAATCGATTCAATATCGTCCGGATTGATGTCCGCCAGACCATTTCCGAAGTCGATCGGAATATCCTTATCAGCACCACTGGCACCTGCGCCATAAGCCTGATCCACGCCGGAGCTTACACGGCCATTGATCATAGGAATACCATCCACCACGATCAGGGCCTCGTTCTTCGTAGGGTCCAGCGAGCGGTCCCCCCTTAAATTGATCCGCGCCGAATTTACTGGCCCTGAGCCCGCCTGGCTGATGTTGAGACCGGCCACCCGACCTTTCAAGGCATCGGTCCAGTTGTTTGGAATGGCTTCGGTCAGGTCCTTACTATCCAGTTTGGACACCGCATAACCCAATGCTTTTTCATCTCTTTTGATCCCGAGCGCGGTCACCACAACTTCGCTTAAGTTGGTGCTGCTGGCTCCAAGGTTAATCAACAGATTTTCATTTGGCTGCTCCACTTTAAAGGTATAAGGTGCATAGCCTACGTAACGGATGCTGATTTCAGTTCCTTTGGCAACCGACACGGTAAACTTTCCGTTGACGTCCGTTACGGCGAGGACTTTGCCGTTGGCAAGAATCGAGACGCCGGGGAGAGATTCCGTACTACCCTCCTCGCGTACGGTGCCGCTCAGGCGGAGGCCGTCTTGCTCCGATTTCTCGTCGGTCGTTATCAACGCGACGGACGGGAAAGTTAATCCAGCTGCAGGACTTGCGTAAAGAGTACCCGACAGAGCACAGGCCAGGATTGAACTGAGTAAAGGTTTTCTCATTTCAGATTAAGGTTTGATGTAAAAAGTAGAATGCCACGTTTGATAAATCGTGGGCAATGTTAGGGTTTTCGTGTTACCTGGGTGTTAACACGGGATTAAGTTAGAGATTGTTCTATAAGGAGGGTTAACGACCAAGAACCGATTCGTAATAGGCCTCGTATTTAGGGAGTATCAGGCTGATTTCAAAGTCATTGGCCCGGTCAAGAGCAGCCTGCTTAAACTTTTCCAGTTCAGCCGGCTCTTTCAGGATCTGAATGGCATGTTTCGCCATCGCGTCGATGTCGCCCACCGGATCGAGAAATCCGGTCACGCCATTCACATTCAGTTCCGGCAGGCCGCCCACGTTGGAGGACAGTACGGGTACGCCGCAGGCCATGGCTTCCAAGGCCGCAAGACCGAAACTCTCCGATTCGGACGGCAAAATAAACAGGTCGGAAACCGACAGGATTTCTTCCACCGCGTCCTGTTTCCCCAGGAAACGAACATCCCGGCAGACATCCAGTTCCCGGCAAAGCTGCTCCGCATTCGTGCGCTCCGGTCCGTCTCCCAGCATAAGCAGTTTGCTTGGGATAACCTCCTGAACTTTTTTGAAGACCCGGATAACATCCAGGGTGCGCTTCACTTTCCTGAAGTTTGACGTGTGAATAAGAATCCGTTCATGGTCCGGTGCAATCGCTTTTTTGAAATGCTCACGGGGTTTTAGTTCAAAACGTTCCAAATCGATGAAGTTTGGTATAACTTCAATGTCCCGGTTAATTTTAAAGTGATTGAGGGTGTCCTGCTTCAGGTTTTCTGAGACCGCCGTTACCCCATCGGATTGGTTGATCGAAAAGGTAACCACGGGGCTGTAGCTCGGGTCTTTGCCGACAAGCGTAATGTCCGTGCCGTGCAGGGTGGTTATGACCGGGATGTGGATATCGTAAGTTGCCAGAATCTGCTTGGCCATAAAGGCTGCAGAAGCGTGGGGTATGGCATAATGCACATGCAGCAAATCCAGCTTTTCAAAACGCACCACATCCACCAGCTTGCTCGCGAGCGCCAGTTCGTAAGGCGGAAAATCAAAGAGGGGGTACTTGGAAATACTAACTTCATGATAAAACAGGTTCGGCGAAAAAAAGTCAAGCCTTGCCGGCCGGCTATAAGTAATGAAATGCACCTGATGTCCTTTGGCGGCAAGCCCTTTGCCAAGCTCTGTAGCCACTACGCCACTTCCGCCAAAAGTCGGATAACAAACAATACCTATCTTCATGTGTCCTGAATCTTTTTGCGCAAAAGTCGCTTAAATGCCTGAATATTCTGTTTAGTTTATGTCAAGTAATTAGGCGTGCTCATCACAGTCCCCTGGCAATAGCCTCGTAAATAGCGTCCTGTATTCTGGAGCGGATATTCAGATCGCCCAGTTTGTTACTCACCTTCGGATGTACCCGGTTGGAAAGAAAAACGTAGGTGAGCTGCTGTTCCGGGTCGATCCAGATGCAGGTTCCCGTGTACCCGGTATGTCCGTACGTAGCAGGAGAAGCAAGCTTACTTGGATAGGCTTTGCTGCGGTCCGGATCCCAGCGGTCGAAACCAAGGCCGCGTCGACTCACATCGGACTGTTTAGACGTATACTTCCGCACCGTGGCAGCCTGGAAAAACTGCGTTCCGCCGTAGCTTCCCTCGTTGAGAAGCAACTGCCCGTAAATGGCCAGGTCATTGGCCGTGCTGAAGTTACCGGCATGTCCGGCAATACCGGCGGCCATCGCAGCCCCCTGATCATGCACATAACCCTGCAAAAGGGTTTTACGGAAGGTCTCATCGTTTTCCGTCGGAATGATCCGTTCCTTTGCGAATCTTTTTCTGGGAAGAAAACCCGTATGATACATGCCCAGGGGCGAATAGAATTCTTCCTCCACCAGCTCTTCAATCTTCCGGTTGCTTTGCTGCTCGACCACTTCCTTCATCACATACATGCTCAGGTCGCTGTAAACGTATTTTCCCGGAGCATTCAATTTGGAATCCAGCATGGCCGGCCACATCACGTTGTGGTAATAATTGGTCCGGATGAAACAACCGTCCGCCACCTTATCGGCATAAGCCGCAGAAGAGTCCCTGCTCAGATCATCCGGTGCCAGGTTTTGATAGAAAGGTATAAAAGGAACAAAACCCGCCTGGTGCAACATGACGTCGCGGAGAACCGTGTTCTTTTTATTCGTTGACCTTGCCTGAAGCAGGTAATGTCCCATCGTTTTATTGAGGTCGATCAAACCCTGTTCTTCCAGCTTCATGACCGCCAG
>JBMDWN010000010.1:0-5106 GCA_048595275.1 Olivibacter sp.
TGCGTTTATTGGTAGCCATGCTTAGAAATTGTGGGATCAGCATACCCGATTGAGCATGTATCTCTACGCCATCGAATCCGGCAGCTTTTCCGTTGCGTGATGCGTTTTTAAAGTCCTGGACAGTTTGCCTGATATCGTCTAACGTCATTGAACGTGGTTGTACGGTATCTTTAAAACCATCTGGGGTAAAAGCTTGAGCTTCTACATTTACGGCCGAAGGTCCCACAGGAAGTTTACCGTTCAACAAATCCGGATGCGATGCGGCCCCAATATGTCCCAGCTGTAAGAAAATGAGCCCGTCACGATCGTGTACCGCCCGGGTTACCATTTTCCATCCTTCCAACTGTTCCTGCGTATAAATTCCCGGCACCTTAATAAAGCCGATGGATTGAGCGTTTACCCAGGTACCTTCACTTATAATTAGCCCTGCAGAAGCACGTTGTCCATAGTATTCCGCCATTGTCCTGGTAGGAATTAAACCTGGATTGTCTGCTCTCGCACGGGTCAGGGATGCCATTACAATCCTGTTTTTTAACGTTAAGTCTCCCAATTGATATTCTTCTAAAAGAAGTTTTTGTGGATGATTCATTTTTCTTTGTTCAAGTGTTTTTCAATTTTACAAAGGTCGCTCAGTCAGGGTGTGACAGCAATATGGGAGGAATTAATGGGATAGGGATAATTTTATCCCTACACGAGGTTTCGCAGATATACTTTATTTTTGAATATACACTGTTTCTTATGTACGAAAGGAAAATTCCACTGACTATGGACTGCGGCTTACACCTGACGAGAGAAGTACTCAACGGAAAATGGAAGCCTGCCTTGTTAAATGCTATCAATATGGGGCTAAAGCGCCCAAGTGAAATTTCAAAGATATTTCCTGATGCCACCCGCCGTGTCTTAAACGTGCAGCTTAAAGAGCTGGAAGAACACGGTATGATCGAAAAGAAAATCTATCCACAGCTGCCGCCTAAAGTGGAATATTCGTTAACGGAGATCGGCGCATCCTTAATGCCAATCGTCGATGCCATGAACGCTTGGGGAGACAAGCACCGTGATTTTTTGGAAGAAGTTCTCAGGAATGATCCAAAAATCAAGGAGACTTCTAAAAATCCCTGCGAGCTACACCGGCTCCAGGCTTCAGAAGCGAAGTCCTATGACGCTCTTTAGGGACTATACCGGTGATTGATTGAAAGTGATCCAGATCACACCAGCCAATCCGTTACATCTTGATATTTGCTAAACAAATAATCAGAAATATGATGCAAAAAACAGTATTCAATCCCTGGACCTGGCAAAAGGAGCTAAACTACGTACAAGCAGTTGAAGTGAAAAACGCAGAAGGAACGTTGTATGTTGCGGGGCAAGCCGCCGTTCATTCCGATGGTACATCCAGCAACGCCGATATGCGTACTCAGCTTAAATTGGCTATTAAAAATCTTGAAACAGTAATTGGTGAAGCGGGCTACGAATGTGGCAACATTGTTCGCCTAACGGTTTATTCAACCTCTTCCGAAGAATTTTTTGCTAGTTGTTTTGACCTGTTCAAAGATTTTGTTAGCAAGCACGGAATGAAACAGGTGGTAACGGTCATGCAGGTGGTTGCTCTGAATGAAACGTTGAATGTAGAGCTGGAAGCAACCGTAGTGAAATAGTATCCGATTAAATGCAGGCGGGATTACGTTAACCATGGACCCAATAAACTACAGCACTAAAAATTAAAAAACCAGCAATCAAAGGCGCAATTGGAAACAAGGGTGAAAGGATTAACAGTGTCAGGTAAAGAAAGAATAGTGTCCTGCCAGGCAGTTGGTTCTTGGGAAACAGAAAATAAAGGTGATATAGAAAGTAGCAAAACGACAATAGGTAAGCAATATATAGCAGGGCGTTATGCCAGGGATAACGGTAAAAAAGCCATAGGCTTTCAGGCAATAGTATAAGGACAATCCGGCTGAATACCTGCAACCAAAGCGTCGATTTGTGGTAGGGAAGATTCCGCCAGAGTCTAAGTCCCTGACGCTCAAAATTAAATTGTCCTGCCAGTAGCGGAATATGTGGCATAGCGATCGAGGTCAATACGATCATGGCTACTCCCTGATGCTCTTTAATATCATTATATACAAAGAATAAGACGGTGATAAACGCGTAGGAGAGGAGCTTGGCAAGAAAATAAGGCAATCGCTGTTCAGAAAGAAGAAATCGAATGCCGAGAGCCATGTAACTCGATCCCAGCCTGGAACCCCAATCCGTCCATAAGAATTTGCTTTCTCTACTCCGAAGTGGATCTGTAAACTGAAATACGAGATAGTGCGATAAGCAAAAGATTGAACCTGTCCACATCAATAAAATGATTGCAAAAGCAAGTTCTCCCTGCCATATGCCCATGTAAATCCCGGCAATCAAAAAAGAGAGCATAGGAAGAGACATGATGGTTAAAGAGAGTGTCCAGGCACTTAACCGTTGTGTAAACGAAAAGGAAAGTAGGCTGTATTTTAAAAATCGAAAGGCATCCAGATAAATAGTTGTGCGTATATATTGGACTATTAAATACTGATAAACAACGGAAATAAGCATGATGATGCACAGTCCCTGCCAATAGGTAACCGTGGCGAGCGCTAAGTTCAAAAATATCCTCCAGTGCTCTCCCGGCGGACAAAGGCCGACAAATAGTAGACCGATCAATAGAAACAACCCACTATACTGTTGGTAGAATCCGGCGACAAAGATGCGACTAAACAGAGCTATCATTTCACTGGATTACAGGGGAGTTTAACTCTCCGTCTACAAGCGTTATTTCTTGAGTTGGTAACGATACAGATTGACTAATTTCCTGATGAGAAGAGACCAACAAGCTACAATCCTCTCCAAGCTTACTGGCAATTAGATTCCTTAGGACGTCCTGAGCTTCCTGATCAAGAGTGATGAACGGTTCATCCAGCAATATCACTGACGGCGAGCCGATAAACGCTAAGATCAGGGATAATTTTTTATTCATCCCCGAGGAGTAATTAGACGTGGGCTGTTGAACGAAAGTGCGAGCTCCAAACAGGTTAATAAGATTGTTAACCTGCTGGTCGTTACCACCCTTGGCCGCTTTAAAAAATTGTATAATTTCCTGGCCCTTCAGGAAGGCCGGAAATAAGGGGTCGGCCTGAGAAAAGCTTACCCTTCGCCGGTATTCCATACTTTGCTTTCTTAACGACAATTGTTCAGGTACAAGAAAAATATCTCCTGAGAACGGTAGAATACCGGCGGCACAAGACATTAGCGTTGATTTCCCGGCGCCATTAGCTCCCTTGAGCCAAACCAGTCCATCAGGCAGGATGTAATTGCCAACGTTCAAAACTCTGGAATGTCCATATTTTTTCGAGAATGAGGTAAATTTCAGCATACAACAAGTTCCAGGCAAGTATCTTGCGCAAGATACAATCTATCAAAAACTCTGTCAATTTTAATATGCTGAACAGTGGTTTGCGAAAACTACCTAATGCCGCGAATTTTTAAATGTTATCAGAAGTAACGTAAGTGGTCAGAGAAGTAAATAACCATGCGAATAAAACCTACTTTTAACTACAATATTATTCTTTTTGGCTACACTCTGGTTTTGGATGATACAGAACTTTGCTGTATAACATAATCATAGATATGGACAAAGTTAGCAAATGGCCGTCAGGCAGAGGGTCAAAATCCGGTTTCACAGCTCAGTTCGGAAGTGATAGATCCGAATTTATACAGGAAATGCTTAATACTGCGGACCCTCTTGCTGATGCCGTTGTCGAAGCCATTAAAGCCGAAGGAGGGAACATTAGAGCTCAACTCAATCAGGGATTAAAACAGGGATTAAATTCTGTCGAAAATCCACACCCCTCCATCGCGGCATTGCTCATCTCTACAGAAGCGTTGCCTGACTTCGTAGATACGACCCTATTGGAATCAGGGCCGCGATCGTGGTATTCCGTCCCGTTCCCGCTTCATCTTATTTCGTTGACAGCCGGTGCTCTGGTAAACGTATATGCATCCACGTCGATCGCAAGAGTCTTAGCAACAACCGGAAGATTAGTAGATGGTGCAGAAAGACGCGTAAACGAAACAGGGCTTTGGCTGGCGAAAGCCATGCAACCAGAAGGTCTTAAGGTAGGCAATCCCGGTTATATTGCAACAGTTCAGGTAAGGATGCTTCATGCCATGATGCGGCCTCATGTGAGTACACACGGTTATGACATTAATATAGATGGGGCAGCCATTAACCAGATCGATCTGGCACGTACCTGGATAGATTTTACCCTGACAAGTATGCGTGCAGAGACTGTAATGGGCGGAGAATTTATCGGTCCGGAAGTCGCCGAAATGTATCGGTACTGGTGGCATATAGGTTACCTGCTAGGCATCGATCCACGTTTTTATAATGGCATAAAAACGCATAGCGAAGCGCAACGCATCAGTGATATGCTCGACGCAGTTACCGGTTTGCCGGTTCCGGAAACCGGTGCTTTAGTTAAATCTACAATGGGGGCGGTTACAGATGCTCTACGTAGTCAATTTCCCATCCCCAATCAATTATCGGACGCTGTGTTGGAAACCTTGGCCAGAATGTTTCATGGCGATGTGCTTGCCGAAGAGTTGAAACTTAAACGCCATAAAGAGATAAGTACATTGTTGAAACCTTTTTTTTCTGCTATGAAATTACGAAGAAACAGAAGACGGAACAGTGTGCAGCAATGGAACGCCTTTATTGATAAAGAGATCAGCGACAACCAAAAGCGGATATTGCTAGGGCAAGAAAAAGGAACTGCCTTCGAAGCAGAGTCAAAAGGAAAACTAAATGAGCACGATAGGAAACAATAGAGTAGCTATCACGACTACAAGGATTGCTTAATTTATTTTTTAAATCATACATCATGACGAATTTGAAGAACAAGACGGCTCTCATTACAGGTTCAGTAAGAGGTCTCGGAAAGGCAATTGCAAAACGATATGCGAGCCTTGGCGCCAATATAATAATTAACTATTCTAAAGACGTATCATCTGCTGAAAAAACGATACGGGAATTAAAGCAATATGGCACTGAAGTAATCGCTGTAAAGGCAGATGTTTCCAGTGTGGAAG
>JBMDWN010000011.1:0-4061 GCA_048595275.1 Olivibacter sp.
GGTTATGCCGGTAGCGGTGAATCCGCTGGTGCCAATGCGGGTTGCACCCGGCTTTACGACGGCCGACAAATGGCTGATGATGTAATAATGCGAGTTTCGCTGGATGTCCCGGAAATTGGACTGGCTGATGTCGACCGCCCCGTAACAAGTCTGGCAGCCCCCATCGCGGTTGGGCCCCCGCTCGGTGTCCAGCATCAGGTTCCAGACGATCACCGCTTTGCACCAGTTGTTCACCGTACCCAGCGCGACTTCCTGCATATCTTCCATCAGGCGGACATCGAGGTTTTGTCCATCGTTCCAGGTCACGATAGAAGTTTCTGTGAAGATCAACTCCTTATCGGGCTGCTGCTGACGGATGTTCAGCAGTTCCGCCCGGTTGCCTCCGTAATTGTGGTAAGCAGCCCCTGCAACATAATCAGCCACGGCAGGATCCTGATAAACCTGGATCGGGTAAGCGTTCTGATCGGCCATGTTGTCGTAATTGTAGTTATGGTCGAAGACGTAAATTTTGGTGTTCAGGCCCGCCTCGCGTAATTTTGGTCCCAGTCCGTCGCGGATGAAATTCTGCTGCTCCTGCCAGCCCATAAAGAGCGAGGCGGAGTTGCCCCGGTTTAGGGGCTCGTTCTGCGGAGTAATGGAATAAATTGGAATCCCGGCGCCTTCCATCGCCTGGATCCACTTGACGAAGTAGGTTCCGTAGTCGGCGTAATGCGCCGGATTTAGCTGTCCGCTGGTCCAGGAGTTATGCGGTTGAAGGTCGGTCAGGTTATTCACTTTCATCCATTGCGGAGGTGTCCAGGGGGAACCGATGATCTTAACATTCGGGTTGATGGCCAGAATCTCTTTGAGAATGGGAATGACATAATCCAGCTCTTCGCTTTGCAGGGCAAAATTCTCCAGTCCCGGCTCATCGCACAGCGTATACTCGCTGAGTGAAAAGTCCGAGCAGCCGATGGCGATGCGGATATAGCTGTGTCCGAAGCCCTCATCTTCCGAAAATGTTTCGTTCAGGAAGCGGGTGCGGTCTTCTGCCGACATCTGCATCAGGTTGTAACTGGCCGAGCCGGTAATGGCCGAGCCGAATCCATCCATTTCCTGAAAGCGTTCATTTTTGTTCAGGGTGATGGTGGAAGGCGACATGTTGGAGCCGGTACCGAAATCTACGGCACGTTTGCTTAAATCCAAACTGCGGTCCGCAGTGGTTACGAGGATGGATACGTCTCCCGTCTCCTGCGGTTCTTCAGGTTCGGGGGCCGGGACAGGCTCCCGGTTGGAACTGCAGGTGATGAAAAGCAAGGCTGCCATAAGCAGCTTTGCCAGGTGATTGCTCAATAGGTTCATATCGTTCATATTTATCGTTAATATCCTGGGTTCTGTATAAGTTTCTGGTTCTGATCAATCGCGCCCTGTGGAACAGGTAGCCGATAGGAGTTTTGCGTGAAGGGATAGACCAGCGGTCTTCGGCCTGAATCCCGGTCGAACACCGCATTCATCACTGCCTCCACCAGGTCGTTCCGCACCAGGTCGAACCAGCGCTGTCCTTCAAAAGCCAGCTCCAGCCGACGCTCTTTCATGACGGCATCAAACAAAGCAGGCTGATTGCCGCGAATGGCTGCCGGAAGGCGGGCAAGGCCGGCACGCTGTCGGATCTGATCGACAATTTCTGCTGCTGCTGTCAGATCGCTGCCGCTGGCCGCGAGCGCTTCTGCTTTGAGGAGAAGCAGGTCTGCATAACGCATTTTGATGATGCTGTTGTGTGCGGAGCGCAGCTTATACATGAACGGATAATTGCTGGAAGGGTAGTAATTGCTCCAGTTCGTTTCATAGTACACAATCGATTCTCCATAGCGAACCTGGTCGCCTTCGCTTTCATAAAGCCGGATGAGGTCGCGGGATGGCGTAACCCATTTAGCCCAGGTAAACTGCGTGTTGAAATTGGAAAGATCCCGGCCGAACATCCAGGTTACCCAGTTGCCGCTTCCCGGGAAAAACTGGGCTTCCAGTATCGACTCAGCGGTGTTTCGCATGCGGGCATCGGTGTTGCCGGCGTTCGTGCCGAACAAGTCCTGGAAATCGCTGACCAGCTGAAAACCATCGGCGGAAAGTTCATCGACGTATTGCACGACGCGTGCGTAATCTCTTAAGGGTTTCTCGGCATAGACTTTGGCCAGCAACGCGCGAGCTACAGACTTGGAGAATTTGGTCTTATCCCCGGGCGCATTAGCCGGAGCATCCGGGAGTGCCTCCATCAGGTCCTGCTCAATTTGCTGGTAGACTTCTTCCTCCGTAGCTTGTGAAGGAAAATAATCATCGTAAATTTCTTCGATGTTTTCAGCGGTGATGTCTTCCGCTTCGGTTGTGATCAAAGGCACGGATCCCCAGATCCGGACCATATCAAAGAAAACCAAAGCGCGGAATATTTTGGCCTCTGCCTTAAACTGCGCCCGTTCCTGGTTGCTCAGGGAAGCATCCTGCACACTGTCTATGTTAACGATCAGGCGGTTGGCACGCGCAACATCCTCCAGGTAGCGGTCCCAGTCGCGTGCGATGACCGGATTCGCTCCGTCAATAGCGTTATTTTCAAAAGGAATGACTTCCGCTCCTGTCGTGCCGCCGTAAGCGTTATCGGCATGCGCATCTGCCAGCAGCAACAAGTCGAGGTACCAATGCTCCTGCCGGTTCCGCAGCTGCTGATAAATGGATTCGAGGTGACTGACGACTGCCGCTTTATCCCGGAAGACGACTTCATATCCCTCGTCGTTCATTCCTTCCGTCACATCCGAGTAAGAATCGATCGGATTGTAGGCAAGGGAGCAAGCATTCATGATCAGCAGAATGCCCGAAAGAACCATCAATAGATTCACTAATTTTTTCATATTCATCATGGCTGAATTAAAACTCTAAGTTGACGCCCACTACGAAGGAGCGGTTCTGAGGGTAAGTCCCCCAGTCAATGCCCTGAATTCCGCCGGCATTTCCCCATTGGTTAACCTCCGGATCCATACCAGAGTAATTCGTCCAGGTCAGCAGATTGCTGGCGGAGATATAAGGCTGTAAGCGTTTTACGCCCATACGGTTCAAGGCTTCCAGCTGGAAGTTGTAGCCTAAAGACACATTTTTTACTCTTAAAAAGCTTCCGTCTTCCACGAAGTAGGACGAGTTGCGGATGTCGAAATTCGCTTTCGGGACATCGGTAATCTGTCCGGGAACCTGCCAGCGATCCAGCACCCGGACCGACTGGTTTTTACCGTCGTACATCCCTTCCGTCTCAATGCGGGAAGCATTGAAGATGTCATTGCCATAAGATCCCTGCAGGAATACGCTCAGGGTAAAATTCTTATACGAGAAGGTATTCGTCAGACCGAAGGTGACGTCCGGGTTCGGATCGCCGATGAAGGCCCGGTCGGTCGAGGATAGGCGGCCGTCGCCGTTCAAGTCGCGGTACATCAGTTCACCCGTTTCCGGATTGACGCCGTCACTGATGTAGCCGAAGAAACTTCCCAGCGGACGTCCTGGCTGATTGCGGACCACATGCTCGCGGATTACATCGCTGGTGAAGGCTGCCGGATACATCTGCTGCAGGTCGAGGCTTTCCAGGCGGTTCCGGTTGAAGGAAATATTGAAATCCGTATTCCACGTGAACGGACCGGTGAAATTCCGGCTGTTGGCCGATACCTCAAAGCCACGATTAATCATCTCTCCTTCATTCCGGACAATGGAGCCGGAAATCTGTCCCGCGGGTAGCGTCACGTACATCAGCATGTCCGTTGTCCGCTTGTAATAATAATCGAGGTTTAAGTTCAGGCGACTATTGAAGGCCGTAACGTCAACCCCCACATTCGTTTGCGTCGTCGTTTCCCAGGTCAGATCCCTTGTCCGCAGGTTGCCGGGGGCAATGGTAGGCACTGCATTTACAAATTCTTCTTCGAACCAGGGCAGGCGGGAGATGTTGTACAGCTGCAGGTAGGCATAATCTCCGACACCAGACTGATTACCCGTCTGTCCCCAGCCGCCGCGGATTTTCAGGTCGTCCAGCCAGGTAGCACCGCTCAGGAAGTCCT
>JBMDWN010000012.1:0-3399 GCA_048595275.1 Olivibacter sp.
GGCAACGCAGAACGTATTTATAAATTAACGAATCAGATCGATCGATAATGGATTTGCAGCTACAGAATAAAGTAATCATCGTAACCGGTGGAGCCAAAGGTATCGGGCGTAGTATTGTGGAAACACTTGCGGCTGAAGGCGCTATTCCGGTGATCATCGGAAGAAAACAAGCCGACAACGAAAGACTTGCTTCGGAGATCCACCAGGCGGGGGGGAAAGCCTGGCCGGTAGAGGCCGAACTAACCGAGCCTGTGGCCTGTGGCAGCGCAGTAGCGGCGGTGGTTGAACAATTTGGGCGCATTGACGGATTGGTGAACAATGCCGGTTTCAACGATGGAGTGAGCCTCGAGCATGGCAATTATGAAGACTTCATGCAGGGCCTTCATTATTCGCTCGTTCATTACTATCTCATGGCACATCATGCCTTGCCATTCTTAAAGAAAAGCGGGGGCAACATCCTGAATATTGGATCGAAGACTGCTCAAACCGGACAGGGGGGCACTTCCGCCTACGCTGCTGCTAATGGAGGGAGGAATGCCCTGACAAGAGAGTGGGCCGTTGAACTCTTGCCCTATGGCATTCGGGTGAATGCTATCATCGTTGCCGAATCGAACACGCCGCAATACGAGAATTGGATCAAAACCCTGCATAATCCGGAAGAAACGCTTCAGCAGATCACGTCCAGAATTCCTTTGGAGCAAAGGATGACCCGGCCGGATGAAATTGCTGCTATGGCGGCTTTCCTGCTATCCGCCAAGTCCTCCCATACCACCGGGCAGCTTATTCATGTAGACGGAGGTTACGTACACCTGGATCGTGCCTTAATTAAAAGCTAATTTTTGTATTTTGAGGCCAATGCTGCTCATGTGCGCTTTTTTATAGATTTTTTATAAAAAACCAAAATCGTTTTGAATTATTTTTCCAGGCTTATCCTATTTGTTTTCGTACTTTTTACCGCTCCTTCTGTCCATGCTCAAATCTTAAACATCGAAAGACTTCGCTTAGAGAAAGACACGACGCGGAACTTTATGATGAAAACAACCCTGAATCTCAATTTGCATAACCGCAGTGCTGCAGAAGACGACCCCGTAAACCTGTTCGGATATACATTGGATGCCAATGGTATCTACTATCCCGGAAAGCATGCTTACATTGTAATGGCCAACTTCGATTACCTTCGGATAAATGAGAACGACTTTCTGAATTTTGGTTTTGTTCATGGACGGATGAATTTTTTCAGGGAACGCGACTTCAACTATGAGGTGTTCGGACAGTATTCATTCGATAACTTCAGGGGCCTGGACCCCCGATGGCTAGGAGGGGCCGGTATCCGATACAGCTACGTTCATTCTGAGGCGATAACGGCCACAATAGGAGTAGGATTGCTCTATGAACACGAAAAATGGAAGCATCCCCATACGCTCGAAGTGCTGGAAGTCAACCTGGTTAAAAGCTCAAATTACCTGTCTTTCCGGGCTTCAATCAATGATATGGTCGATTTGAATATGGTCGGTTATTATCAGGTTGGCTACGACCAGAGCATCCGCCGGCTTAGAAACCGCATTAGTGGTTCCATGATTTTGAATACCCGCCTGTCACAGCGACTCTCTTTAGCAAACTCGTTTGATCTTTCTTATGAAAATCGACCGATCGTTCCGGTCACACCGCTTATTTACGCGTTTAAAACGGGACTTTCCTTGAATTTCTAAGAGCCCTAGCGATAATTCTTCTCTAAGTCCAAAATGCAAAAAAAATAAAAATTTAATAAAATTTGGAAGTTTAATCGATTAAGCTTAGTATTGCTTCATATAACCTGAATTATGATACCCCAGATAAGCAATAGAGGGAATTTTTTAAACTGCTTGCTTAATCGATTAAACTTTAATCTGTTTTGCTTGTTTATTTTTTCGGTCTTGCCGACTCACGGAGCTGTTCAGAAATCGTGGGAACTCCATTCTCCAGACGATATATTAAAAGCCTCATTTACTTTTGAAAAGGGGAACCTGACGTACCAGTTGTGGCGCAAAGATGAATTGATCATAAAAAAAGGCAAACTGGCTCTGGAGCTTAACGCGGAGGCCGGCTTAACCTGGCGGCTGTCTGAACCAATTCGAACAGCGGAAGCGATATCCCAGTCTTATGAACTGATCGTCGGAAAAGCCAGGGAGGTGAAAGAAGTTTATAATGAGCTTACGGTGTCCCTGATAGCCAGTAACCGTTTGAAGGTTAATGTACTATTCAGAATGTATGCAGACGGCCTCGCGTACCGTTATGAATTCCCGGAAAACCCTGCCTATGATGTCCTTCAAATTACAGAAGAGCAAAGTGTTTTTCAGCCTGCCGGCGATCCGAAGATGAAAGCGCTCTTTTGGGGACATTTCAATAATCATCACGAAGGACTCTATCAAAAGTTGCCCTTGAGCGATGTTCCGGCGGATACGTTGATAGACCTTCCAGCTGTTTTCGAATTCAGGAACGATCTTTTTTTAGTGGCCACAGAAGCAAATCTGCGGGATTATGCAGGAATGTACCTGGTTAAAACTGAAGAGGGGTTGATGTCCCGTCTTTCTCCGCACCTCAGTGAACCCGATCTTAAGGTTCGGATGACCCTGCCGAACAGCTCGCCTTGGCGGGTATTAAT
This sequence comes from Olivibacter sp., assembly GCA_048595275.1. GTDB lineage: Bacteria > Bacteroidota > Bacteroidia > Sphingobacteriales > Sphingobacteriaceae > Olivibacter. Next base: position 2,642 of record JBMDWN010000012.1, read on the forward strand.
GATTGCTGATCGGATCGGAAGGTTTCTTGAATCAAATTTGCTTACGAGTTTATGCGAAGAACCTACCGGCGACTTCTCGTGGGTCAAGCCCGGGAAGACATCTTTTCATTGGTGGAACGGTGATGTAATTCCGGATACTACTTTTGCGCCGGGAGCCAATTTTGAAACCAACAAGTATTACATTGATTTTTGTGCACGAAATGGGATAGAGTATCATTCCGTTATCGGTTACGGAGGCTTCGCCTGGTATCAAAATGATGCGCCCAGCTACGGACAGGTAGGGCCGAATGCAGATCTCACTAAGCCAGTCCCCTCTTTAGATATGCAGCGGGTATGCGATTATGCTAAGAGAGCCGGTGTTGGTATTCATGTATGGGTGCATTGGAAAGCTTTGTATGAGGATATTGACCGGACGCTGGAACAATGGGCGCAATGGGGGATAAAGGGTATGATGGTCGATTTTCTGGAGAGAGACGATCAGGAAATGGTGAACATCCAGGAGGAAATCCTTCGAAAAACAGCTGAACATAAGATGTTTGTGCAGTTTCACGGTGCTTACAAGCCAACGGGTTTAAACAGAACGTATCCGAATGAATTTACCCGGGAAGGAACCTTTAACTATGAGCAGAACAAGTGGAACCAGCATCCGATCAGTGCAGCACATGATTTGGATATTGTATTCACCAGATTGATTGCAGGAGCGACCGATTATCATCTCGGTGGTTTTGAAGCGGTGGAAAAGAGTCGGTTTAAAACTC
>JBMDWN010000013.1:0-1606 GCA_048595275.1 Olivibacter sp.
CGAAATGGTTATTAGCACCAGCCAACACTAAAGAAGACTTGGGGCTAACCCCAATTGAAGCCAGAAACATCGGTGTACCAGCCATTGTGACCTATGATGGAGGATTACCTGAATCAGGTGGTCCTGGAGCTCTAATAGCGAACCCAGGCGATCATATAAGCTTAGCCAAGTGTATGGCACAGGCGGTGGAAATGAAAGCGTCTGAGTACGAGAAGAGATCCGAATTGGGAAGAAGGTCTTTAAAGGATTATCTCAAAGACATCTCATTCTATCGGGAGGAGTTCAGTAGAGTTTAAGGACGGAAAACTATGAGGAACGGTGATCAGCAGAAAGTGGTGTTCGTTCATCCTTTGGGAAACGAAAATGTTAGGGCTGCCGCTAAGGGCCTGGCTATCGGCAATACTTTGGCGGCTTTTTATACAGCGGTGGCAGGCTACCCGGGTAGTTTATTTGGAAGAATAGGAAAATTTGGACCTTTTGCGGATGTCAACAGGCGAACAATAGATCCGAAGCTAGCGCCCTATCTTCACCTGAAACCTGCCCGGGAGTTACTTCGGCTAATCTCTAATAAGCTCGGTGTTAAGAGTTTATTCGCTGCCGAGAAGGCTCCATTCTCAGTTGATGCAGTATACGGCAGTTTTGACAAACATATCGCAAGGAAAATGCGACAATTTAAGGAGGCCGGAGTTAGTGCGATTTACGCGTATGAAGATGGTTCTTTATTGTCGTTTAAAAAAGCAAAGGAAAACGGCATAGGCTGCTTTTATGACTTGCCGATTGGCTATTGGGGCACTATGCATCGAATGTTGCAGGAGGAATTAAATAAGCGACCTGACTGGGCCTCAACCATAGATGGGTTTAATGACTCAAAAGAAAAACTGGCAAAGAAAGATCAGGAACTCTCGCTTGCAGACCATGTCTTTGTAGCCAGTACATTCACGGCGCTTACATTAAATGATTATCCAGATAAAATAGAGTCAGTAAGCGTTATACCGTATGGTTTCCCAGAGGTCACAACAAATAAAGTTTATCGTCCCGTGGAGCAGAGAAAGCTTGATCTTTTGTTTGTTGGGGCCTTATCTCAACGCAAAGGCATAGCAAATCTTTTCGATAGTCTGGAAGGTTTAGATGACAAAGTGAACTTGACGCTTGTGGGGCGCAAAATAGGCGCAGAATCCTCCACGCTTAACAATTATTTGAAAAAGTATAATTGGATTCCAAGTTTATCACATCCCGATATTCTTGATCTTATGAAAGCTAGCGATGTATTGGTATTTCCTTCTCTGTTCGAGGGTTTCGGCTTGGTGATAACAGAAGCAATGTCGCAGGGGACACCTGTAATTACAACTGAACGTACCGCCGGTCCCGATTTTATTGTAAACGATGTTAACGGTTGGATAGTTGAAGCAGGCAATACCTCGGCGCTTAGAAACACAATTCTTGACCTTGTTGAAAATCCCGGAAAAATACAGAGGAATGGTAGGGCTGCCATGAGATCTGCTGCAGAACGACCATGGTCCGTCTATGGAGAGGAACTTTGTCGTGCTGTTAATCAGCTTCTAAAAACCCAGAAAAAGGTGGTTCAATTTTGATTAGGAAATGATGG
>JBMDWN010000014.1:0-2041 GCA_048595275.1 Olivibacter sp.
CCTACAAAGATCAGGCTATTTACGATCCTTATGCGGCGGAAAATGATCGCAAAAAAATGCAGAATGGTTGGTTTGTCCCAACGATGCCGGATCTGAACCAGGAAGAACCTTTCGTCCGGAACTACATCACGCAAAGCCATATCTGGTGGATAGAAGAAGCCGGTGTCGATGCTTTCAGGATTGACACCTATCCGTATAACAACTTGGGTTTTATGGCTGAATGGTCCGATCGTATACAGGAGGAATACCCTTCTTTTTCGCTCTTTGGAGAAACATGGGTGCATGGTGTAGCCAATCAGGCTTTCTTTACCCAAGGCAAAACCCTGAATCAGCAGGTGGATACCCGCTTGCCGGGGGTAACCGATTTTCAGCTGAACTATGCGATCATTGAAGCCATGAGCGGCAACGAAGACTGGACCGGCGGGGCGAATAAGCTGTATACAACGCTGGCGACTGATTTTCTTTATGAAGACCCTAAGCGAAATGTGGTGTTTTTAGGCAATCATGACATGAGCCGCATTTTTTCCGTGCTGGGAGAACATCCGGAGAAGATGAAATCGGCAGCCGCCTGGTTGCTCACCACAAGGGGCATTCCCCAATGGTATTATGGCGATGAGCTGCTTATGAAAAACTTTTCCGATCCGGATGGTAAAGTTAGGGAAGATATGAAAGGTGGCTGGAAAGGCGATCCGATCAATAAATTCGACTCCGCAGGAAGGGGACCGGAAGAGGATGAATTTTACAGATACGTGCGTACCCTGGCTCAGTATCGGAAGAAAGAGCCTGTTCTGCAGACCGGGCGTTTATTGCAATATGTACCGGAGTCGGGCGTATACGTCTATTTCCGTATCGGAGAAGATAAGCGTGTTATGGTCGTTATGAACACGCTCGAGCGGAAACAACAGGTTGATCTAAGCCGTTTCGAAGAAGGTTTAGGTAAGGCTTCGGAAGGTAAAGTCCTCTCGAGCGGCGAGAGAACGAAATTGAATTTATTAGATCTAGAACCCTTTCAGACCCTGGTGATCGAACTGGAGACTTAGCCTGCAGGCATCGTACCGGCGCAGATATACTTCTTAAGTTATATATTTGTGCTGGTACCATGCCTGCTAAACCAACATTATCCGATAAAGGGATCGCTTATATGAGCGCCGGGTTTCTCGGCATTCAGCTGAGTTTTGCCCTGCAAAACGGGAACGCTTCCCGTATTTTGCAGACATTTGGCGCGGATGTCGAGCATCTCTCGCTTTTCTGGCTTGTTGCGCCCCTCACAGGCATGCTGATTCAACCGCTGGTGGGCTATTACAGTGATCAGACCTGGAATCGATTCGGACGAAGGCGCCCATATGTTCTGGCGGGGACTCTTTTTACGGTACTGGCTTTGCTGCTGCTTCCCAATGCCGCGGTGTTGACCAATTTCCTGAAGCCTGTCGTGGTCGGAGCATTGCTGTTGATGCTGTTAGACGCATCGATCAACATTACCATGGAACCTTTCCGGGCCCTGATAGCCGACAAGTTGCCGGACATACAGCGTTCGCAGGGATACGCTATGCAAACCTTTCTGATTGGTCTGGGCGCCGTACTGGGCTCATGTCTGCCTTTTGTATTAGCGGAGTGGGGAGGCGTGGCCAAAACAGCGCCAACGGGACAAGTGCCCGATAACGTAGTTTTCTCTTTTTATGCGGGCGCTATACTCTTGCTCGCATCAGTCTTATGGACGGTTTTCACGACTCCTGAATATAGCCCGGAAGAGCTCCTTGCTCATGATTCAGCGGTTTCAGGAGAAAGGCGTTCGGCGCAGGCAGAAAGGTTATCGGGTATCCTGGAGGGTATACGTCAGATGCCACCGCTGATGAAACATTTGGGATTGGTGCAGTTTTTCAGCTGGTTTGCCTTTTTTGCGATGTGGGTTTACACAACTCCGGCCTTGGCGCAGCATGTGTTCAACGTGGAGCCGGGTGACTCCAGTTCGACCGGTTTCGCCGACGCAGGTAACTGGACGGGGCTGCTGTTTGGCGTTTACAATGGCGTATCTGCTATCTAT
>JBMDWN010000015.1:0-2742 GCA_048595275.1 Olivibacter sp.
ATATTCGATACCGGATAAAATAAATCTACCTCCCAGAATGGGGGCTACCACGGACCCCAAGCCGTTGAAGGATTGGGCGAAGTTAAGCCGCTTCGTTGCGGATTCCGGATCACCGAGTACCGAGATATAAGGGTTTGCCACTGTTTCCAGAAAGGTGGCTCCGGCAGCTATGATGAAGATCGCTGTGAGGAAATAGAGATAACTACGCTCATTCGCTGCAGGGATAACCAGCAAAGCGCCGATGGCATAGAGTGCCAGGCCAACCAGAATTCCTTTCTTATATCCATAACGCTGCATAAACAAGCCAGCAGGAACGGCGATGACGAAGTAGCTGATGTAGGCCGATGTATCGATCAGGGAGGACTGGAAATCGTCGAGAGAAAAGGCTTTACGCAAATGGGGTATCAGAATCGGATTGAGGTTATGCAACAGGGCCCAGAGGAAAAACAGTGAGGTGACCAGGATAACGGGAAGTAACGTTTTTCTTTCAGGCATTGTTAGTCGTTTAGTTAGCTGAGCAATCTCTTGCCTAGCAAAGTAAGCTAAATCACTTCATTTATCCTTTATCTATATTAGCCATATATTCAGTTTTTTTGACATAAAAGAGTTGATTTTCCTCATTCAGGGTTAAATTTACTTAATTTACGTTTTATGAAACCGAAATTACTCAAGTTTACCCTGGCCCCCAGTCAATCGTTCAGCACGAGGCAGGACTTTGTCCCGCATCAGAATAATCGCTGGCATTACCATCGGGAAGTTGAGTTGATCTATTTTCAGAAGGGGCATGGAACGCAGTTTGTCGGAGATCAGATTCAAAACTTTAAAAGCGGTGATCTGCTGTTGATCGGAACGATGCTGCCTCATTACTGGCGCTTCGACGAACAATATTTTAACGAACCAGAGCAGCACCGGCCGGATGTGCTCGTCACTCATTTTAATGAAGACTTTTGGGGAAGGACATTTATAGAATTACCGGAAAACCGCCCTTTAAAGCTTCTCCTTGAACGAGCTCGTTTCGGACTTCAGGTAATGGACTCCAATAGTACCACCATCGGCCTCTTATTGCATAAACTCAATTTATGTACCGAGGGACCGGAGCGGATCATGCTGCTTATAGAAGCCTTGCAATGTCTCGCAAACAGTGAATGCAGATCCCTTTCCAGCATCGTATTCAACCATAACCATGATCAGGAACGCGACCGGGTAAGCGCTGTATTCGATTATACCCTGACGCACTTCAAAACAAAAATACGCCTGGCAGATGCTGCAGAGATCGCGAGGGTGAGTCAACATTCCTTTTGCCGCTTTTTTAAGCTTCGCACCGGCAAGACCTATTCCAGGTTCCTTCTGGAGATACGGGTAGGTCATGCCTGCAAATTGCTGATGGAAACGCCGATGAGTGTCAAGGAAGTCTGTTATGAAAGCGGCTTTAATAACTTCGCCAGCTTTCATAAATACTTCAAGGAAATTACCGGGATGAGTCCGCTGAATTATCAGCGGAAATTTCTGGCGGCATCCTGAACAGAAAAAGCGCTATCCTTTACGCGTCCCGTCGCATACTCCGCGAAAATAACCAACGGATTCAGCCATACCGGCCAGCGGATCTTTCATATCTTTTTCGTATTCCAGGCTGCAGCTTCCGGTGTAGTTAATTTTTCGGAGCATACGGACAAACGCAGGAATATCGATGATTCCCCGGCCGAGCTCGCAGGTCTTTCCTTCATTCGCTGCTGCTGTAACATTTTTCAGGTGCAGGTCAAAAATGCGTTTGCTGTACGTTTTCAGATCCGCTACGGAGTCTTTGCCGGCCCTTTTATTGTGGCCCATATCAAAGCAAATGCCAACCCGCTCATCCAAGTTCTTGATCAATCCATATATGCTTTCAGCTGTCGGATACAACTTATCTTCCGGACCGTGATTATGGATAGCATAGCGAATATTGTGCTTCTTAACCAATTCACCGACGTAAGGGAGGTCATCATGATTCGGGATACCGATAATCAGGTTCACCCCAACCCGTTTTGCGTAATCAAACGCTTTATCCAGTTCAGGCCTGGATTTACTGTATATCGGCCCCACGGCATAACCTTCTACTCCGGCGTCCTTCAGCTGTGCATGGAAGGCTTTGATTTGCGCGTCGGACGAGTCCATTGGCAGGTGAAAATCTTTGATGCAGAGGTAATGTACATCGACTTTTTTCATCATTTCCAGTGAAGGTTCCAGCTTGAAATGAACAAAGGAGTAGCCCGCGATGGCTAATTTAAAAGGTTCTTTAGCTCCTGGTTGTACAGAGCCGAAACTTTCTTCGGCGCCCAGGCTCTGACCTACGGGATAGAGCGCCGCCGCTGCAGCCCCCATCATCCCTTTTTGTATAAAATCTCTTCTTGTCGACATAATTTTTTATCAGTTAGTTTTTCTTTTAGCCATTTCAAGGGCCTGTGTGGTTACATAGTATTTGGCGATCATATTAGGCACTTCCCAATCCGGGAGTTCCCCGTTTGAAAGATAATGTAAAAAATTTTCAGTTACCTGTCCGAAATGTTCTTCATGAGAGGTTATAAGATTTTGCGGTATCTCAACCATATAAATCCCCGGCTTCTCCTCGCTTACTTTTATTCCTGCAAAACGCTCATTTAATTTTGCCAGAGCTTTCTTTACCGCATCATCGAATTCCTTACCGGCCTGTTTTGACACCGCCTCGATGTATAATTTCGGTTTATAGCCCTGATCTTTCCCCTGACG
>JBMDWN010000016.1:0-7790 GCA_048595275.1 Olivibacter sp.
TGAAGATGCCTTCTACCAAATCATCTACATAACAAAAAGAACGCGTTTGAGAACCATCCCCGAAGACCGTTAAGTCTTCACCCCGTAAAGCTTGCCCGATAAATGCCGGAAGTACACGGCCATCATTCAGCCTCATGCGAGGGCCATAGGTATTAAATATTCGTACAATCCTGGTTTCTAGTCCATGAAATGTATGGTAAGCCATTGTCATCGCTTCCTGGAAACGCTTTGCTTCATCGTATACGCCCCTGGGACCAACTGGGTTAACATTTCCCCAATAATTTTCAGGTTGCGGATGCACACTCGGATCTCCATACACTTCCGAGGTTGAAGCGATCAACATTCTTGCCCTCTTCTCTCTTGCAAGACCTAAAAGGTTATGCGTGCCAAGGGATCCGACCTTGAGCGTCTGGATCGGGATCTTTAGATAGTCAATGGGGCTCGCCGGCGATGCAAAATGAAGGATGTAGTCCAATTTACCAGGAACATGAACATAGTTACTTACGTCATGCCTGTAAAATTCAAATGATCCAAGTGGCATGAGGTGTTCGATATTTTCCATATTGCCTGTGATCAAGTTATCCATTCCGATAACATAGAATCCTTCCCTAATAAACCGGTCGCAAAGATGTGAGCCCAGAAAGCCCGCAGCGCCGGTGATCAGTACACGTTGTTTCATAACTTTATGTATTTTATAATAATCATTTAATACGCCCCCTCATCACCAAACAGCACCTGCCGAATCGTCAACGCGATAATTTTAATATCCAGAATCAGGTGCCAATTCCGGATATACCATAGGTCATGAGCAACACGTGCTTCTAATTTATTTAACTCGCTTGCATCTCCCCTATAGCCTCTTATCTGAGCCCAACCGGTAATTCCAGGTTTTACCTCATGACGCCTGCAGTAAGAAGGAATAAGTAATTGCGCCTCAAGATTCATTTGATGCGCATGTGGACGAGGCCCGACGATCGACATATCGCCCATTAACACGTTAATGAACTGTGGAAGTTCGTCCAGACTGGTCCTTCTTAAAAACGCTCCTACCCGTGTGGTACGGACATCAGATCTGCTAGTTGGCCGAAACTTTCCTTTGCTACAGACGACGAGCGCCTGGAAAAACATACTACGAAATTTCAAACAATAGAAAGGTCTGTTGTTCCGGCCCCACCGCATTTGCCGATAGAAAACAGGACCGGGAGAATCCATTTTAATTAACAATGCAATTAGCGGAAATAACCAACTGCACAAAAGAATTAATACACAAACGCTGAAAACGACATCACAGCAACGTTTTATCCAGCGGCTATAAGACTGATGAATAAGTCTTTTGGCATAAACCTGAGAAACATAAATATGGGTATAATCTGTTTCCATCAGTTCTTTGAGATTAATGTTGTATACCCCGCAACTTCTTCTTCATTACTAAGAGATGAAGTTATAATCTGATTCAGTTCGGCACAAACCGTTTGCTGGCAAAACTCCAGGGATTTTTTCTTGTTTCTCCATTGCATCTGTCTCATAAGTGCTTCATCGCTACATACACGAACAATCCCCGAAAGCACACTTCCGGTACTGGTTGGATCCACCCAGACGCAATTTTCAGGTGATTTCAAGTGATCAATGGCCCAGCTTGACGAACTACTCACGATGGCCAAACCAGCTGAGATTCCGTTGAAAAGAGACATAGAAAACGTTTCGGAAGTAGTGTTAGGAAAGACCAGAATATCCGAATTAGCATAAAACGTTGTTGTCTCGGTTTCGGGAATTTCACCGATCAGCAATACATGGCCGCACAAGTCATTGCTATTTAAGTAATCTGCAAGCTCATTGAAGTCCCGGCCGCCGCCTACCATAATCAGGAAAATACGATGGCGATCTTTAAGCGTTGCAAATGCTTCAGCAATCTTAAAAACCCCTTGACCAGATACCATGTGTCCGGTATACAAAAGAATTTTACTATCGGCCGGAATACCATACTTAGCTCTAAAATCCGCACTCGGAACAAACTGACTACCTCGTATAATATTTTTAACGACATGTGTTCGATCAGGAAAAACACTTGTCAGTTCATCCATTCTGCGTTTTTCATCTTTTGATAGAAGAAGCCAACCGTCCACCCCCCGTTTCAACATGGGAAAAAGAATATACTGACTAAAAAAAGATTTTTGGTTCAGCTCTCCAAAACTGGCCCCTAGTGATTTGATGAATACGGGGACACGTTTCCAGTAGAGTATACGAAGGATTAGAAGGGTTATGAAGACCCGTGTAAATCCAGTGAGGTCGATTGTTGAATGAATATATATAATATCCGGTCTAAGTCTGTAAGTGCTTTTAAGCATTAACCAAGAATTCTGAAAGCTAATCATCAGCGAACGAATACCGTATCGACCCCCATTTAACGTTTCCACATAGGGAGTAGTGCAGCAGTCATATCCCATTTGTTTCAAACCGCTAATTTCGTCCATAAAAAGTCCTGCTCTTTCATTCTCTGGAACTCCGAATAGTATTTTACGTTTCATACGACTGCTGTTCATTCAACAAGACAAAATTATCTCAGTGAGCTTCAAAATCCGCATTTCCAGATACCCCAATTCAGGTGTAATACAGCTATGAATTATTGTATAAGCCAGTCGAAGTGTAAAAGCATACCCAAAAATTCGTTTATTGCTGCGTGATTAATTAAAAGCGAAGTTTGTGAAAATTAATCCTTAAAATAGGCTATAGATAACGGTATGAAAAAAACAACAAATGGTATAGATTTGCTTTAAGGTTATGAAACATACCGACCACGAGCTACTACAGACCAATCATTTCATGAATTTATCAGGTTTAACAGGCTTAATCTGTGTGACTATTTTAAATTGGAACTCAAATGGAAGAAATAAAAATCCTTTACATTGACGATGAGGTGAATAACCTGCTCGGATTTAAGGCTACTCTGCGAAAAGAATATCAAATTTTCACGGCTTCCAATGAAGCAGTAGCCTTTCGTGTTCTGGAAGAACATCCTGATTTACGCATAATTTTTTCTGATCAACGCATGCCGGGACGTTCCGGAACGGCGCTCTTCGAGGAGATCAGAGAACGTTATCCTTTACCCGTGCGCATCTTGTTGACTGCCTATACGGAAGATTTGAATACTGTTGTAGATGCCATTAATAAAGGTAATGTTTACCGGTATGCCAGAAAACCGTGGATATTGGAAGATATTCGGACCATCATCAGCGAAGCCAACAAGCATTACCTGACCAACTCTCTTTTAGCCATAAAAAACCGAGAGCTTGAAGAAGCATATAAAGAACTTGACAAGTTCGCCTTTAGTGTAAGCCACGATATCCGGGGTCCGCTGGCAGGCATCATGGCGGCTGCTCAATTAGCTCTTGAAGTGCAGGACAAGAATGAAATATCCGATATTCTTACGATCATATCCCGTTCAGCCGATCGTCTCGATCGATACACACTGAATTTACATGACCACTATAGTATACGTAGAGGCGCACTAAACATCAATGAAATAAATTTCACGGAGCTACATAGTGATCTGTCCACCTTCTTTCAAACCATGGCTAACAGCAAACAGGTTCGCTTTGAAATAGAACAGTCTGTAGACGAGCCTTTCCTTTCCGATGAGGTAAGTCTAAAATTGGTACTTACAAACCTGCTCTCTAACGCCTTTAAATATCAACGCATGGATAATCCTAATCGTTTCGTTAGACTAACAACGAGTATGAGCAAAGGAATTGCAACTTTTGTCATTGAAGATTCCGGAATTGGCATAAAAGAACAGTATATTAGTCAAATTTTTAACTTGTTCTTCAGGGCATCATCGCTTGAATCGGGTAGTGGCATTGGTTTATATAATGTCAAAAATGTACTATTAAAACTTGGCGGAGAGGTAACAGTTAACTCTAAACTAGGTGAAGGTTCCGTATTCAGGGTGCAGATTCCTACAAAGTAGACCATGGGTATCGAAAATAAGAAATACTCTTTCCTAGTTATTGACGACAGCAGCATTGACGCTATGATTGTTCGAAAGGTGATCGATTACAGCGGCTTTGGCAGAGAAATTTCCATTTTTGACAACGCAGAAAACGCACTTGAACACATTGCATCCGGCATTTCGGATTCTGATCCGTTTACCATCATTTTATTGGATATCATGATGCCTGTTATGGATGGCTTTGAGTTTTTGACCTCTTTTGTTAATCTGCCTCCAGTCCTGCAAGAACGTTATCGCATCTTCATTTTATCGCTTTCAAATAATCCATATACCTTAAAGCGACTGGAGTCTTATCCCTTTATCAGAGGTATCATCGAAAAGCCCATAACGGTTGGTAAATTAAAGGAGGTCATGACTTCCATTGATCAGGAATAACATAAGAAATTGATCGCCGTAACCTACGCTTCGCGCAATGGGGTTAGGCTCAGCTTATACGTTTTATTCTATCAACATCGCTGAAAATGAAGAAACTAATTAATTCTTTTAAAAAAACATCAAATCAATCTTTTCGCCCTGTATTCTTTGATATAGGTGCAAAAAAAGATTATCATGCACTAACTGATCTCCTTCGCTCAGGTTCCGTTAGAAATGTCAATGACAATATCCACGCTCAGCTTTGTGAATATATTCAGATTAATAGGCCGACAGAAAAGCTTAATTCAGAAAAACTTGAGAACCTCGTCATTGAGAAGCTAAACGGACAACCCATTGAATCCTACGGAAACTGGGTCTATTATCCATGGAATGGGCAACTTGTACATCTTCTTCCCGAGGAAGAATTCGTACAAGTAAGAACCAGTCGAAACATTTACAAAATTTATCCCGAAGAATTAGAAAAGCTTCGTACAAAAAAAATTGGCATTATTGGATTATCGGTCGGGCAAAGTATCGCGTTAACGATGGCAATGGAACGAACCTGCGGAGCTTTCCACCTGGCGGATTTCGATGATGTTGAACTTAGCAACATGAACCGCATCCGGGTAAGCGTTTCAGATCTGGGAGATTCCAAAACGATACTAGCCGCCAGGGAAATTGCCGAGATTGATCCCTATCTGAAAGTAACTATTTTTCCGGAAGGAATAAACGAAGATAATATTGATCGATTTTTCACTAAAGATGGCAAGCTGGATTTACTTGTTGAAGAATGCGATGGTCTGGATGTTAAGATCAACAGTCGCTTAAAGGCTAGAGAGCTTGGTATTCCTGTAGTGATGGACACGAATGACCGCGGTATGCTGGATATTGAACGTTTTGACCTGGAACCTGACCGGCCGCTTTTCCATGGAGGATTTCCTGAGGACATCAGAACAGACAATCTAAAACAACTCAGCAATAAAGAAAAACTTCCCCTTTTAGATGCAATGGCTGATCTTGGAGGAATGTCGGAACGCATGAAATATTCTCTTTCGCAATTGGGTAAGAGCATAAATACCTGGCCACAATTAGCCTCTTCAGTAGCTCTTGGCGGAGCAATGGTCACGGATGTCAGTCGAAGAATTCTCCTTGGTCAACTGAATTGTTCCGGTCGTTTTTTCGTCGATTTTGAATCACTTATTAATGGTCAGCCATGAAAGTCGTAATGAGAGCGTTCCGGGCAACTGATGACCGGGCAACTTGCATCCGTTTTATGGAAGGCCACATGCGTCTTATACAAATCCACTTTGGAGAGAACAAAATCAGTTCCAGTAATTCAGATTGGATAGATCATGAAAACACTTACGTGGTAGTAGCCGAAAATGTGGAAAATGGAAAAATATATGGAGGTGCAAGAGTGCAGATTGCCGATGGAAATATCCCATTACCTATAGAAAGTGCCATCGGTAAGCTCGACCCGGGCATTCACCCTATGGCGACACCGGGTACTTGTGAAATCTGCGGCTTATGGAATACCATGGAAGGGGCAGGTTTTGGCATTAGCAGCGTATTCATGGCCAGGGTTGGAGTTGTTCTGGCATTGCAGTTGAATGTAGAGTCCATCTTCTTTTTATGCGGTCCCCAAACCATTAAAATCGGAAGACGTATCGGAGGAGAAATTGAACAATCGATTGGCAACAGCGGAAACTTCCTCTACCCAAAAGAGGGAATGATTGCAACAGCTATGGTCATAAGAGATTTGGAGCACCTACATAGCGCCCATCCAACCGAAAGGGGACATATTCAAAATTTATTCGATAATCCTACTCAAACACGTTCGGAAAGAGGTCCGAGAGGAGAACTGGATATCGATTATCAGTTAAAAATTTCAAAAGAAAAGGTGAAAAGTAGTATATTGTAAATAAAACCCGATATGAGGCCACTGTTTACATGGCATATTATCAGCTGCCTGATCATCTTTTTTTTAACCAGTTCCTTAAAAGGATTCTGCCAGTCCCCTGTTATATTAACGGAAACCAAACTCGTTGAAAACTATATCGGTCATCACGCCGCTTTTTTTGTCGAAGAGTCCGACTCCATGTCGATAGAGCAGGCGAGAAAGCATCTATTCACACCCTTATCCGAAGATGTACCAAATTTTCAGATCAGTAACAAAGCTGTATGGTTGCGAATCGTACTAATCAATCATAGCCCCTCGGCTGATCCTATGCTGCAAGTAGCTCATCCAACCATTGATGAGCTTCACTTCTACACCTTTAGAGGAGACTCACTGATCAAAGAGAGTGAACTTGGAGAAGACCGTCCGTATAAAGACAGAACTTTTGACTATCAAGATTATTTATACTACACCGGTGCCCGGTCCGGAGATACTGTTGAGATATATTTCCGCGCGCTTTCTAAAGAAGAATTGATTCTGCCCATCAACATCGGCGGTCCCTCGGAAATGATTGGAGCTATGAGTATGCAGGATTTGTTTATGGGCTTGTATGTTGGTGCTATCCTCTTAATGGCCATTTATAATTTTTTCCTGTTTTTTTCCATACGGGATAGTACTTATGCACTATATACATTTTATATTCTTTGTACTTGTCTGACCCAGGTTATGCTTTCTGGCTATGCCTTCCGTTTTCTATGGCCAAATGCCTATTGGTTGAATGATCCAATGTCGGTTTTGGTTCCTTTTCTAAATGGCATCATGGCACTCCTTTTTGTCCGTCGGTTTCTAAATCTGCCGAGTGTATCCCGAAAGCTAAACAACGGACTTAAGGCAGCTATGCTATTGTATTTTGTGCCGCTAATATTCGCATATTTCTCACTTTATACCCAGGCATTGGCCATCATGCAGATTACGGCTTTTGTAGGCTCTATGTATGTTCTTTATCTATCCATAAACCTAACCCTTAAAGGCAACCGATTAGCTGCCCGGTTACTATTAGCCTGGATCATGTTTCTCATCGGAATAATGACCTTTGTCCTTCGAAATTTCGGAATTCTACCCTACAACCTCTTCACGATCTATTCAATCCAAATTGGTTCTCTTTTAGAAGTAGCTCTGTTATCCTTTGCACTTGGGGATAAAATAAACAATTACAGAAGAGAAAAAGAAGATTCTCAGGTGCAAATTCTACGGATTACTGAAGAAAATGCTAGAATTATTCGCGAACACAATATGTTGTTGGAGCAGGAAGTCGATAGGCAAACCCATAATTTGCGAGCGGCGAATGAAAACCTGAATAATTCATTATTAGAGTTGCAGCAAGCACAGTCTCAGTTAATTGCATCAGAGAAGCTCGCTTCTCTGGGTATGTTGATTGCAGGAATTGCCCATGAAATCAACAATCCGGTAAATTTCGTAACATCAAGTGCTCTACCACTTCGCGGAGACTTCGAACAATTTTTGGGTATTGTG
>JBMDWN010000017.1:0-9673 GCA_048595275.1 Olivibacter sp.
CAGCACCGGCATACCATTTTCTTTACTTCCCAGAATACTCGTCCCCTCCGGCATGGCCGCTCCGCGCATGGCGTCTGTAATCAACGCCGTACGATCCGGACCTTTAATTTTTACAATCAATTTCAGGAGTTCTGGCGGCAAATGCCGCCCGTCGGCAATAATCTCCACATCCATCCCATCCAGCAGGAAAGCACTTTCCACTACGCCACCGTAACGGTAAGCATTCTTCCGGGTAACGCCGGACATCGCCGAATACAGGTGTGTCGTCAGCGTATAACCCGCTTCAAAAGCCCGCAACACCTCCTCGTAAACCGCATCGGTATGCGCAACCGAAGGCAGAATGCCGCGTTGACGCAAGACATTGCCAAATTCAATCGCCCCCTGTTTCTCCGGCGCAACACTCCACCGGATAATGTCGGCCGAGCCGTTCAGAATCTCCATATACTCGGCCGGATCCGGATCGCGAATGTATTTCGGATCCTGCGCTCCCCGCTGGTTCATGGCGAAATAAGGCCCTTCAATATGCACACCAAGTAAACGGGCACCATCGTAAGGCGTCGATTTCGCCTCTCCAATCACCCGCAGGGCATGCACCAACTCCTCCTTCCCGCTCGTCAGGGTAGTCGGCACCATGGCCGTCGTTCCAAAGCGGGCATGGGTTGTCGCCACACCAATGCATGCTTCCGTAGTGCCATCCATAAAGTCGTGCCCCCCGCCACCGTGCACGTGAATATCCACGAAACCGGGCGACAGGTAACTCCCCTGCGCATCCCATTCAGGGCATCCCCCGCCATCAATAAAACCCTTGCCAAAGGCCACAATTCTCCCCTCATCCAGAAGCAGCTCTCCCCCTTCTATCACGCGGTAAGGCGTCACAATCCGGGCATTTATTATTTTGATTTTTCTGTTTTGCATCGTCTTGTTTAAACTAATTTATTGTCCCTGTCGCCTTGACCCTCCATTCCCTGACTTGGTAACCTTTGAAGGCATAAAAAGCCAGATACAGGTAACAAGGTAGCAGGATCCAGTAAGCCTCCCGCAAGCCCCAGCGGTCGGCAAAGAAGCCGTAAACCAGCGGAATCAACGCATTCCCGCAAAGGCCCATGATCAGGATGGAAGAGCCGATCTTAACAAACCTGCCCAAGCCGTCAAGCGCCAAAGGCCACAAGGCCGCCCAGACCAGCGAGTTGGGCAAACCCAGCAACACAATGAACCAGATCGAAGCGTCGACCTGATGGCCCAGAACCGACACATTCATCTGTACAGCCAGGATCAGCAAGGAAAAGATAAATCCCAGAATGGTACAAACCTTCAAAGCATTTCCATGACTGATGAAACGAGGTATGCAAACAATGCCGATCAGGTAACCGCAAATGGTCACAAAAAGCGTATAGGACGGAAATACCTTCGCTTCCAGCAGGGTAACCCCCATTGAAGTCGCGTAATTAATGATGGTATCGATGGCAATAACCTGGGTACCTACATGCAAAAACAAGGCAACTGCGCCGAGGATCAGGTGCGGGAACTGAAAAATGTACTGCTTTCCCCCGCCTCCGGTGCCCGGTTCTGCCGACTTTTCATCCGTATCCAGTTCCGGAAGCGGAGAATAACGAATCGCTATCCCGAAAAGCAGCAGGAAAGTTCCCACCACACTGTAAGGCACAATTACCCGTCTGACCAGGGCGTCCAGCTCCGCCGAGCGCGCTGTTTCGGTCATCCCGGCCAGGCTATCAAACAAGGCCTGATCGGTTGGTCGCAATACGGCAGCAGCAAAAAGCAGCGGTGCCAGGATACCGGCAAATTTATTACAGATCCCCATTATGCTGATGCGCTGCGCAGCCCTATCTTGTGGCCCTAAAATCGTTACATACGGATTGGCCGCTGTCTGCAAAATCGCAAGGCCGACCCCAATGGTAAACAAACCACTCAGAAAGACCGCATAAGTCCGGGTCATAGCAGCCGGTACAAAGAGAAAAGCCCCTGCGGCCAACGCCATAAAGCCGATCATCATACCCTTCTTAAAACCAACCTTCTTCAACAGATAAGAAGCCGGAACAGACATGATGAAATAAGCTATATAGAAAGCAAAGGCTACCAGGTACGACTGGAAATGCGTGAGTTCACAGGCAATTTTAAAGTAAGGAATTAAAATCGCATTAATCCAGGAAAGGAAACCGAAAACGAAAAACATCGCACCGATGATGAACATCGAAAGGCGTATTTGTTTTGGGGTCAGGCTGCTCATAAGGTCGGCTCCCAACCTTTCTCGTAACTACGTCCCCAAAGGCTTTGCGCCTTTTTGTTGTTCAGGATATGGCCGTTTGTCTTATCTATTTCCAGGAGGCTGTCCGTACGCTGCGCAATGTTCCCTAGCTGCACCAGCAGCGTGCTGATATGACCGCCTTCAATATCAGCAGCCAGCGGCGTGCCCTTCTTGATGGCATCGAAAAAGTTCTGAATGTGAATAGCATCCAGGGCCTGTGAGGGGCTCGTGCGATTCCTGGGATCGATGGGCATCTCGTTTTTCACCTCTTTCACCAGCTTGTTCTTCAGGTCATAGATGTTATAAGCGTTTCCGCCCAAAATCTGTAAGGCTCCATCTTCGCCATAAAACGTGACCGCGGTTGATTCTCCGTCTACCAACCTTCCGTTGCAGCTTCTTCCTTCCCAGGTAATCAATCCTTTATCGCCATAATCCAGGTTAATGATCTGGGTATCCGGCGCCTCCCAATCGTCCTGGTACCGGTAACGTCCTCCGGTTGAAGAAACCCTGTTCGGGTAATCCACCTGCAGACCCCAGCGGGCCAGGTCAACCATATGCGTTCCATTGTTCAGCGCTTCGCCAGTACCCCAATGCCAGAACCAATGCCAGTTATAATGAATCAGGTTATCCTTAAAATCCATCCTCGGCGCCGGGCCCTGCCACAAGTCGAAGTCCAGCCATTCGGGCACGGCTACTTTCTTCCCGCGACCGATGGACTCCCGGTTGTTGGTATACCAGGTCTTGGCCATATAAGGTCTTCCGATCACTCCATCGTGCAGCGCTTTGATTGCCTGGGCTACATTCGGCCAGGACCTCCGCTGGTTCCCCATCTGGATCACCGTCTTGTACTTCTTGCTGACCTGCACCAGCAATTCCCCTTCGTGCGGATTGTGGCTGCAGGGCTTTTCCAGGTACACATGCTTACCCGCCTTTGCCGCAAGGATAGCCGCTGGCGCATGCCAGTGATCCGGCGCGGCTACCACGAGGGCATCGACCTCAGGGTCTTCCAGCGCTTTGCGGAAATCCGGCTGAAGTTTCGGAGCGGCCGACTGGTTAGCGCTAACCTCCTTATTACACTTTTCCGCAGCGCGTTTATCGACATCACAGATGTACATCACCTCGCAATTGCTTTGAGAAGAGAAATTGCTGGCCAGGGCAAAACCCCGGGAATTGACGCCCATCATGGCTACCGTGATCTTTTCATTGGCTCCGGCGATGCGCCGGTAGCTTGCTGCGCTAAACCCTGGTAAAATTCCCCCCATGGCTATACCGCTTCCTAGTAGTGCCGTTTTCTTTAAAAAAGTCCGTCGTGTGTCTGTGTGTTTCTTGATCATAATCGTGTTAATTTTATTAGGTAGTTCTTGTTTCTCTGGCATACGCCCTTAAGGCAAAAGGATTTGGAATGCGTATCAGATCTGCGATTTCCCTTCCCTCATGAAGCATCCTGCCCATCGTATAGACCGTTCCATCATCTCCAATGGTGATGGCGTTTACATAAGTCGGCCATCCGCCATCCGTATAAAACACAGGCCCATGATCTTTATATACGCCTGATGGGAGATGATAGGTAATCAGATGCAAAAGCTCAGTCCCCTTAGCGCCGCCTTTGGAGATCTCCGAGAGCCCCTTTAGCCGCTTACCATCCTCAAAAATCGGGCTACCCGTAAGGTAATAAATCGTCTCCTTGTCCGGGCCCAGCTGAAAGCCAAGGTAGCCATAACTAAACTGATCGTACATCCCGCATTTTTGTGAGGCTTCCGAGCTTATCCGCCGAATCAGTTCGATTTCCGGTTTCGCCGGGTCGAATCGGAAAAGATAACCCGAATTACCATGTACACCATAGGCGACCTTTTCCGGTTCGTGCCAGAAGATCTTCCGCCAGTTGAAGGCCATCGACCCCGGCCGTGTGTGGTCATAAGTGCCGAAATAATCCAAGCGCAGGTCCAGCGGCAGGGCCTCCAGCCTTTTCTCCTGCGCATCATAACGAAACACTTGTCCTTCTGCCGTGCTGTAGTAAGCATCGCCCTTTCCGTCGACCAGGATCGAGCGACAAAGCACTCGGAAGTCTTGCCCAACCGTACCCGCTTCGCCTCGGCCAGACGTAGGACCTAAATTGTGCATTTCCCGCTTTTCCACATCGTAATGTATGAAGAGGCCCTCCGGCCAGGTAAGCGCAAACAGCTGACCGCGCTTCGTATCCATGTGCATAGCCACTACACCTTCACCGTTCGGCACCGTGGCCAGGTCCTCAAAGGCACCACTTCTAAGATCATAACTCAGGAAATGTCCGCCCGGATAAAGGCCGAAACCATCCGGAGCCTGCTCCGGCAGTCGCTCCATACCGTCGACCATCTCGTAATAACCAATGTGCGTGGAGAAATACAATTTCCCCTGGTACTCGTAGAAACGGGCGTGCGACTTGCCCTGGGCAATCGAGTCCGAGCCCGCTTCCCCACAAATCTCCGTTAGGTCCGCCAAAAAGGTCGATTCCTCTTTGGCAGGATCGTAAACATAGAACTTACCCCCGTCGTCAATCCTTTCGGAAGACAGGATATAATAAATCCGACCATCACTCGCCTTCGACAGCGCATTATACGTATCGTGCGCATATGGAAAGCCCGAATAGATTTTTTTTGCTTCCATCATTCAACGACCTCCAGCGGCGGTTGGTTTAGTTCAGCGCCCACATAACCCTTGTTCTGGTTGATGCGCCCGAGTGTATTCGCGGTTATGATGTTATCGTCTATCGGCCATTGAAAATGATACGGCAGGATTCGCGGACTTTGGCCCAACTGTACGACCTCACCAAAATGCTCGTAGAAATCGTTCAGCCCGCGAACACGGTCGTAGAACCAGTTCTTTTCATGAATGTTGGCCAGGCTGTAGCCCCGCTCATTGCGGGCCGCTAATATATAAGATACCCGGTTCAGCTCATTCTGACGGGGCTCCTCGGCGAACAACTCCCGTGCCCGTTCATCGAAGATATAATCAATGGTCACCTGCGCCGAAGTAATCGGCACCGCATTCGCCCGTTGCCGGACCACGTTGATATCCTGAGCCGCCTGATCGGGCTGTCCGAGCCACAAATACGCCTCTGCCCGCAGCAGATACGTTTCCGCTAAACGAAAGAGATACCAATCGCCATTGCTTCCAAAAGGCTGACCCAGCTGATCCGGTTTGTTCGGCACGTACGTTTTATAAAAAGGCATAGCAAAAATACGTGCCCAGTACTCGTTGGGGTTGTCCATATTCTGCGGGTCGAAGGGTTCACCAAATTGGCTGGATGCCGGGTTGTTATAGAAAAATTCGTCGCGGTCCCACCAATTGATATCGGCGCGACGAAGGTCCGGGGTATTGGTACTATTAAAGCCCTGTTCCTCCCAGATGTCGTAACTGTGGTAATCGCTGAGTGCCACATCCGGGTTGCCCCTGCCCAGGGAGTCGTAGAGCGGTCCGCGATCCACCATCCCAAGGTTACCGTCCTTATCTTTAGCCAGGGTATTGTTGTAGAAGGCCGCGTGGTAGACCCGCATAGTGAACAGGCCCGGGGAGCGGGCAGCGAGCGGAGCTTCCCAACGATCGACGAAGGCCAGGATCGTTTCCCTGTTCTGTGCAAGATTTTTATTTTCCGGGCGATGCAAATCCCAAAGGACATTTTTTGCCGGGTCGTCCGCATCGATACCAAAGCGCTCGTACATCAAGGCATATGGACCGTTAATCACATCCGTAGCCGCCGCTACGGCCCGGTCAAAAGCCATATTCGCTAAATAAACCTTGGCAAGCAGGTGATTCCCGGCACCCCTTGTCGGCACACCCGGCTGACCCGAAACGGGCATTAAGGGAACAGCAAATTCCAGATCCGATTGAATTTTATCCAGGATGGCCCAGCGGCTGTGGGTTTTGAAATCGACCCTTGCGCCGCTGATCTCTTCGTTCATGAAAGGGAGGTCGCCATAGTTTCCAATGAGCCGGTAATACCAGTAAGCCCGATGCCATAAAGCCTCGGCCAGGATGACGTTCCGATCGTTCTCATCGGTCCATTCAATCGCATCAATACGACTGATGATGGTATTGGCATTGCGGACCATCTCAAAAATATCGTTGATCTGATTCACGAATTGTTGATACGTATCGCTGTTCGGCGTCAGGCGTGTGAAGTCCATTTGCAGCCAGGGAACCCCCGCTTCAGAAGCCGCCCATTGATGCGCGAGAAAATTCTTCTGCCCGGTTTGCTCGCGGGAGAGATCCTTCCGCATGGTAATAAGCAGGGACCGGTAGCCCTGCGGGTCAACAAAAACATTCTCCGGAGTAAAAAAAGACAAGGGCTCCGGCGCCAGAAAGCTTTTCGAGCACGAAGTGATCAGCGACAGGGTCGCGGAGATCAGTAGTGCAACAGTTGTTTTATTCAGAATAGCCATTATACATTTTTTGCAGGTAAAGGATCAAAGAGTTATGTTCAAACCAAGCGTATAAATCTTCGGCATGGGTGTCTGCCCGATCGTTGCATCGTGCGGGGATTCCGGATCCCATCCGGGCCAGGCCGAAAAAGTCAGCAGGTTTCGCGCTGAAATAAACAGGCGGGCATTCTTCGCGTGCAGCTTATCCGCCAACGTCGTTGGCAAACCATAAGAAAGCGTCACATCCTGTACCCGAAGGAAGGAAGTATTCCAAAACGGCATGAGTCCTCCGCCGAAAACGGTCATATTCCGACTTAAGCGCGGATATTCATCCGATCGGTTTTCAGGCGTCCAGTAGTTGAAGTTAGCCGTGCTTCTCCGGTCGTAGGTTGAAAAATCATCTACCAGCTGAGGCAGCTGCCGTTTATGTCCCAGATCCGCCCGCAGGAAGATCGTAGCCGTAAAGTCCCTCAGGAATGAAAACTCATTCCGGAAGCCTACCAAATAGCGCGGAAGCTCATAGCCGATAAACTGTTTATCCTGCAATGCTTCAAAAACACCATTACCATCCAAATCCGCCACCTTGTAATCACCCGGGCCTAAGCCGTAGCGGGCAGCTTCCTCCGCTTCCTCGATCTGCCAGATACCATCCACCTGGTAATCCCAAATAACATCCAGCGGCTGTCCGATAAACCATTTATTCGCATAATCCGGAATCTCTCCGTTCAAGGCCTGGCCAGCAAGTGTGTAAGCCCCCGTTTCTCCAAATAAACTTGTAATCTGGTTCCGGTTGAGCGAGAAATTCACGGTAGAACGCCAGGTGAAGTTCGGGCGTTGAACATTCAAACTGCTCAAGGTTAATTCAAAGCCCTTATTGGACAGGGATCCGATGTTTGTCGTCACATTAGTGAACCCGGTGATCGTCGGTAAAGAGCGGTCCACCAGGAGTCGATTCGTTTTCGCATTATAATACTCAAGCGTCAGGTTCAGTCGGTTATTGAACATCGTCAGATCTGCACCGAAATTCAGAGATTCCGATTCCTCCCACGACAAATTCGGGTTGGCCAGGCTTGAAGTAAACACACCGACAACGGGGTTTGTACCATCGTAATACTGTACCGACTGCATCTGCGCAAACGATGCGTAGGGGCCGATGTCCCGGTTTCCGTTCCGTCCCCAGGACGCCCTTAATTTAAACTGGTCAATTGCCGCTACGTCAAAGAAGTCTTCCTTATGAACCTGCCAGGCCAGTGCTGCCGCCGGAAAAGTCGCGTAGGGATTTTCCTGACCAAATCCACTGAAACCGTCCCGCCGGATAGAAGCGGTAAGCAAATATTTATCCAGGAGTGAGTAATTCAACCGGGCCATCACCCCATCACCCGTATACTTAATGTCATTCGTATTCAGGAAGGGATTGTTACCAAATTGCAAGCCGCTATAGCCCAAGGTAGGACTGGGCTGAAAGGACTGATTTCCCATACGGGAAGTCCAGGATCGGAAATACTCCGCGTTGTACAATAACGTTACATCGAAATTATGCACCCCGAAAGTCTTATTCCATTTCAACAGGTTATCAATCATCCACTCAAAGGAACTGACGTCATCACGGGTACCGTAGCCATTGCTATAAGTTTCACGCCCACGGATGGTTTCCGTCGACCAAAAGTTATAATCCTTCTGAGAACGCGTGCGGGGTTGAAAGGACAAGCGGTAGGTGATGCCGAAGGGAAGCTTGAATTCACTATAAATTGAGGCAAATAAACTCTGTACATTATGATCCCGATCCTGTCCCAATACATCCAGGAGCGGATTTGGCGTGAGGTAGCCATGCGGATAGAAATTTATGCTGCCATCGGCTTCCCGGATGGATGCAAAGGGGCTCACCTGGTACATGTTGTTGAGCATGGACTTCACCGGATCCTCCCCGCTAAAGGCGTAAGGAGAATTAATTCCCTGATCGCGATAAGAATACTGGAAGTTCAGACCCACGTTCAACCAGCTGGCCACCTTATTATCCAGATTGACGCGGGCACGGGCATTTTTAAAACGATCGCCGATCACGATTCCTTCATTATCCATGTAACCAACCGACCAGAAATACTTCATGTTCTCCGTACCCCCGCTGATGCTCAGGTCATATTCCTGTCGCCGCCCCCTTTGCATCACCTCACTAAGCCAGTCGACCGTATTGCCGGAAGTGTAACTCTGCACTTCCGGTTCGAAAAAATTAAGCCTGCTCAGCCATTCGCGCGTATCATCCGGATTTGGATTTGCACTGGCGTTACGCCATTGGTCCAGGCTAACGTTTGGCCCCAGGGCGGCAGGATTGTCGTAGAAATAATCCGGCACCGCATTACCCAGGGTGCGGAGAAAGTCGCGCCTGAAGTTGACGTAATTATCCGGGTCGCGGACGCCAAACTTCTTTGATGTCGCCTCTGCCAATCCCTGCCTTGTTGAAACGCTGATGACCGGTTTACCCGTAATGCCCTTCTTGGTCGTCACCAACAGGACACCGTTAGCCGCCCGGGCGCCATAGACCGCTGCCGAGCTCGCATCCTTCAGGATATCGACCGATTCAATATCGTTCGGATTAATATCACCAATATCTCCATTGAAAATGACCCCGTCCAACACCACCATAGGCGATGTCGACGCATTAATGGAATTCGTACCCCGAACTTCCATGGAGGTCCCGCCTGATGCTGCAGGAGATTGATTTGCCTGGAAACCGGCGACCGTTCCCGCCAGCATATCGGTCAGCTGCGTCACACTCTGATTCTGGAAATCTGCCGCATTCACCCGGCTTACCGCTCCGGTAAGGTCGCTCTTTTTCGCCGTTCCGTATCCGACCACAATGACTTCATCCAGTCCGGCGACATCATCTTCCATCACGATGCGCCAGTCCGTATTGGCTGAGGCCAGGATTTCACGTTGCTTATAACCCACACTTTTAAAGATCAGCTTACCATTGACCGGCACTTTTTCCACCACGAAGCCCCCCTCAAGGTCGGTC
>JBMDWN010000018.1:0-8795 GCA_048595275.1 Olivibacter sp.
GTCAATCAGCACATGCGCGTCCTGAGTTTCGGGGAACGTATACCGATGCCAGCCCACACGTTCGCTGGTAGTCAGTTCTGCATTGATACCATAATCCTCCAGTAAAACCTGATAATAATTAGCCTCGGCAGATTCGTTGTCGTGCGAATAGCGTGAACGATATCCCTTTTCTGGTTGATCCGCTGTTCCCGGGTTAAGCAGCAGCGGTCCGGTTGTCGGCATGATCAGTATATCTCCTAGATCGGCATGTCCGGTTCCGCTGAAATGTGTATGACTGAAACCGGTAATGGTCGAATCTTCATATTGGTAGCCTGCACAATATTTATAAACATCGGGATGGTATCGCCCGTTGACCGCATAAGGAATGGTGTCCGTTTCCGGGCTGAGCTGTACGGCACCGAAAGGTACGGTTGCGCCGGGAAAGGTATGTCCCATCCGTTCGGTGCCGATGAAGGGATCTACATATTTCACAAGGGCCGGTTCGGAGGTTTGTCCAAAGGTCAGCTTTCCTGAAGTCAGCGTCAGGGCAGCCGCTATAACGATTATGTGTTTTTGCATAATAATGAGAACTAAAAGGTATAAGCACGCCAAATATAAGGGAATTGAGTGGAAGGACAAGGCACAAAAAAAGCCTTCAACCGGGGAGATTGAAGGCTTTTAACTAACCAATTATAAACCTAAATTATGATACAACAAAGATAGGTCAAAAATCCTTACGCTGCAAGTGTCTAAAACGATTTAACAAAAATTTAACACTCATGATCTGTATTCCGGACGCTGATTGTTTATCCGTGCCTATTTCGCTATTTTTGCTTCATGATCAACAGGGAAGATATTTCCGATTCCTACCGGCTTATTCAGGACCGCATTTGTGCTCATCTGGAATTGGTAGACGGGGGGGCGCTTTTTGAAGAAGAACATTGGAGTCGTGATGGTGGTGGGGGCGGCAGAACCCGCATCATTCAGAACGGTAACGTTTTTGAGCGTGGTGGTGTAAACTTCTCTGCCGTACATGGTACCTTGCCGGATACCATCCGCAAAGCTTTTCAGGTAGATGAGGACCAGTTCTTTGCTACAGGTGTATCCATCGTTCTGCATCCGGTCAATCCCTGGGTGCCTATCATCCATATGAACATTCGGTATTTCGAATTGAATGAGAAAGTTCGATGGTTTGGTGGCGGAATCGACCTGACCCCCCATTACGTAATTCCGGAAGATGCTCGGTATTTCCATGGTGAGCTGAAAAAAATATGCGATCGGTATTCCACGGATTTCTACCCGAAGTTCAAGGGGATGGCAGACAAATATTTTTTCATCAAGCATCGGAAGGAGACGCGGGGAGTTGGCGGCATATTTTATGACCGGCTCCGGGATAGTGGCGAAGGGATCAGCGATGAGTCGATTTTTTCATTCTCTCAGGATTTAGGTAATCGTTTTGCGGATATCTATGGTGAGCTGGTATCGCGCAACCGCGACCGGCCTTTCGGACAGCGTCAGCTGGATTGGCAGGCATTGCGTCGCAGCCGTTACGTTGAATTCAACCTGGTTTATGATTCCGGAACTAAATTTGGACTGGAAACCAACGGAAGGACTGAATCCATTCTGATGAGTTTGCCTCCAATGGCGAAATGGCATTATAATTATCAGCCTGAAACAGGTTCAGCAGAGGCGGAGAGCCTGTCCTGGTTAAAAAAAGGGGTGGATTGGGTCGAAGCGTTTTAATTTTATTATTTTCGCATGCGTTTATTCGCATCGTTTTTACGTAAAAAGATTTTATGGCCGACGAAACAGAAAATGAAGAACAGTTAAATCCGGAAAATACACGGATTATCCCCATCAGTATAGAGGAGGAAATGAAGTCAGCCTACATCGATTATTCGATGTCGGTTATTGTTTCCAGGGCATTGCCAGATGTCCGGGATGGTTTGAAACCTGTTCACCGGCGCGTGTTGTATGGAATGCTGGATCTGGGCGTGACCAGCTCCAAGCCTTACAAGAAATCCGCCCGTATTGTAGGTGATGTGTTGGGTAAGTATCACCCGCACGGGGATTCGTCGGTATACGATACCATGGTGCGCATGGCACAGGATTGGAGTTTACGCTATCCTTTGGTCGACGGCCAGGGTAATTTCGGATCGGTAGATGGCGACAGCCCGGCCGCTATGCGTTATACAGAAGCGAGGCTGAAGCGAATCGCTGAAGAGATGCTGGCGGATATTAATAAGGATACGATTGACTACCAGCTTAACTTCGATGATACCCTGGAGGAGCCTACGGTACTTCCTACCAAAATTCCAAACCTGCTGGTTAACGGAGCGTCGGGTATTGCCGTCGGTATGGCTACCAATATGGCGCCGCATAACCTCAGCGAGGTGGTAGACGGAACCATTGCTTATATAGAAAACCGCGACATTACCATAGCGGAGCTTATGCACCATATTAAAGCACCTGATTTCCCTACCGGGGCTATCATATATGGCTATTCCGGTGTTCAGGAAGCTTTCGAAACCGGTCGCGGCCGGGTAGTTATGCGGGCGAAGGCTGAAATTGAAGTGACGAAAGGCGATCGCGAAAGTATTATCGTTACTGAGATTCCTTACCAGGTCAATAAAGCGGATATGATCAAGCGGACCGCTGATCTGATTAATGACAAGAAGCTGGAAGGTATATCGGCCATTCGCGATGAAACGGACAGGCATGGTATGCGTATCGTATACGAGGTAAAACGTGATGCCAATGCTTCCATCGTTTTAAATAATTTATTTAAACATACGGCCTTACAAACTTCCTTCAGCGTTAATAATATTGCATTGGTCCATGGCCGGCCGATGTTGCTTAACCTGAAGGACATGATACTCCATTTTGTGGAGCATCGTCACGAAGTAGTGATACGCCGGACGAAATTTGAGCTGGCAGAGGCGCAAAAGCGCGCTCACATTCTGGAGGGATTGCTGATTGCGCTTGATCATCTGGATGAAGTTATTCAGCTCATCCGTGCTTCCGCGACACCGGAAGATGCCCGCGTGGGCCTGATGGAGAAGTTCGGCCTGTCCGATATTCAGGCGCGTGCTATTCTGGATATGACGCTGAGACGTCTTACAGGCCTGGAGCGGGATAAGATCAAGGATGAGTACGCTGAGCTTATGAAGCTGATTGATTATCTGAATTCTATATTGGGTGATGAAGGACTCCGGATGAAAATCATCAAAGATGAACTGACTGAAGTAAAGGAGAAATACGGCGATGAAAGGCGTTCGGCAATTGTCCATTCTGCGGAAGATATGCGGATGGAGGATTTTATCGACGATGAAGAAATTGTAATCACGATTTCCCACGAGGGTTATGTAAAGCGTACGCCGCTATCCGAATACAAAACCCAAAGTCGCGGTGGCAAAGGCTCTATCGGCACCAATACGAAAGACGAGGATTTCACCGAGCACATCATTACAGCATCTGCACATAATTATATGTTGTTATTTACAGAAGCAGGTCGTTGTTTCTGGCTCCGCGCTTTTGAAATTCCGGAGGGAAGCCGCATATCCAGAGGACGAGCTATTCAAAATATTATCAATATACCGAAGGAGGAAAAAATAAGGGCCTACATAAAGGTTAAGAACCTGAAAGATCAGGATTACCTGGAGAACAATTTCATCATTATGTGTACGAAGTTGGGCACCATTAAAAAGACTTCACTTGAGGCTTACTCGCGTCCGAGGGCGAACGGAATCAATGCCATTAACATCAATGAAGGCGACCAGCTGCTGGAGGCCAGCCTGACGGACGGCAGCAGTGAAATCGTAATGGCCTTAAAATCCGGTCGTGCAATCCGTTTCAACGAACAAAATGTGAGGCCCATGGGACGGACCGCTACCGGGGTTCGGGGGGTGACGCTGGCTGGTCCGGATGATGAGGTAGTTGGCATGATTAGTGTAAATAATCCGGATATCACCGTATTGGTCGTTTCTGAAAAAGGATATGGAAAACGTACCGATATTGACGATTACCGCGTGACGAACCGCGGAGGAAAGGGTGTGAAAACCATCAATATCACGGAAAAAACTGGTAACTTGGTAGCGATCAAAGATGTACACGACAGTGAAGATCTGATGATCATCAATAAGTCTGGAATTGTTATCCGTATTGCAATTAATCAGCTCCGTGTGATGGGGCGGGCAACACAAGGTGTTCGGTTGATCAATTTGAAAAACGGAGATCAGATTGCTTCGGTAACGAAAGTAGACCATGTAGAAGAGGAAGTTGCGGAAGATGCTGTTGCTTCAGAGGCACAGGAAGGGGGAACACCTGCTGAGCCTACGCAAAGGGAAGAAGGAACAACTCCGGAAACAGATGTGAATGACGAAGAGTAGTTTTAACTGTTTATATCAGCGGCTTATGAAAACTTGGATTACAAAAAGCCTGATCGGCTTTGCAGTATTTGCAGCGGGCGAAGTTGCCGCTCAATCAAACTTAAAAGAAGGGAATAATGCCTTAGCCCGATATACTAAATCCGGGGATTTCAAGCAGTTGCTGGAAGCAAGGAAATTTTCGGATCAGGCTTTTATTGAAAAACGGGACTCCGTGGCTTACGAGAATAATTTGCTCCGTGGAATGGTATACAGCAGTCTCGCGGTGGCCGATTCAAACCGGTCACAGTCGTACAAAAAAGATCCGATAGAAGAGTCGGAATTCATGCTGGCCCGCCTGAACGACAAGCAGATGAACTTTGAAAATCAGCCGAAGATTGATTACATCCGGGAACGTCTGGCCAGCGCGTATTTGATCAATGCAAACCGGTCATTGAGCAATAACAATGCAGAGGATGCCTACCAGGCTTATGAGAAAGTAAGTATGTACTCCCGGAATGACAGTACCATACGGTATAATCTTGCGGTGCTCAGCGAACGACTTGACAAACCGGAACAAGCTATCGGCTATTACGAACAATTTCTGCAGAACAAAGAAACCGCAAGGGCAAATTATGTTCTTCGGCTGAGCAACATCTACCTGAAGAGAAAGGATAACAATTCTGCCCGTAATACGCTGATGAAGGGTAGAAGCTACTTCCCAAAGAACAAGGACATTCTTTTCAAACTGATCAATTTATACGCCTCAAATGGCGCTTATGATGCTATCGTACCGTTATCTGAGGAGGCATTGGCCTATGAACCTGAAAACGTTCAACTCAATTATCTGATCGGTTATGCCCACGAGGTTACCGGAAAGCGAGTGGAAGCAGAGCGTTACTATAAGCGCGCACTGGAGCTGAATCCGGACGACTATAATAGTAATTATGAATTAGGACTTCTTTATCTCCGGGATTTCATCGACGATGATGAGAACCTTGAGAAACAATATACCGCTCAGGAATATTTATTAAAAGCAAACGAAATTGATCCGAATGCTGTTAATGCATTAAAATCGCTGGCTGTATTGTTTACGAAAGCTGGCAATGAGTTGCAATTGGAGCGAGTAAAAAGTCAATTAAATCAAATATCTATTAATTAAAGTCACCATGAAGTGTAAATCTTTTCTATTAGCCTCTCTTCTGTTGGGATCCACAATGGCATTCGCGCAAAAGGGAGAATTAAATAAAGCTAAAAATAAATACAACGCTTTTATTACGTTGACAAATGGCGCGGTAGAAGATGTTCCCGAGCTTGCTACGAAAGAGCTTAATGATGCAAAAGAAGCGATCAATAAAGCAAAAGAGCATGATAAAACGAAAGAGGAATATGAGACATGGCTATATACGGCTTTAATCAATGCCGAGGAATCGGCCATTGAGCAGAACAAGCAGAATATGGAGGCCGCAAGTGCTTCTTATACCACTGCTGCTGAGGCGCTTGAAAAAGCCAAAACGCTTGGAGGAGGAAAAGCCGACGAAGATCAAAAAACAAATGAGCAACGGGCAGCTAGCCTGCTGGCTAATTTTGAGATCGGAAAAGGGGTCAAAGCTTTTGAAACCAGTGATTTCGATGCTGCTTACACGGCTTTCAAGAATGGTTTGAAGTTCCTGCCGGGAGACTCGACGATGACGCTTTACGCGGGCATCGCGGCTCAAAACAATGAGCGTTACGATGAAGCTATCGAGATGTTCAAGGAATTAATTCCCGAAAGCTCTGATGCTTATTTAAGCTTGTCAGATGCTTACCTGCGTAAAGGTGATACCACTTCTGCCGTTCAGTATATCAATGAAGCAGCGGAAAAGTTTCCGGATAGTGCGAAAATTATCAATCAGAAGATCGTAATGAACATCTCTACCGGTAAGAGCCAGGAAGTGATTAGTGATATCGAAGCACAAATGACGGCAGACCCTTCAAATGCCGAATTGCCATTCTTCCTTGGTTATGCTTACGAGTCGACAAACGATCAGGATAAAGCGTTGGAAGCTTACAAGAAAGGTATCGAAGCGAATGGCGATGATGCCAGGAACTACAGCGCTGCTGCAGCGATATTATTGAATAAAGCCCGTGATGTTTATACTGAAGCCAGTAATATTCCTACGAATAAGGAGGATGAATATAAGGCTAAGTTAGATGAATCATATAAGATTGCGGATGAGGCACTTCCTTATCTTGAGAAAGCGACTGAATTAGATCCGCAGTCGTCTGCCGGATGGGAAAACCTTCGTTTCTATTATCAGCTTAAAGGAGACGATGCGAAATCTCAGGAGATTACCGAAAAAATTAACGCTCTCTAAGATTTTTATTTAAATCCATAAAAAAAGCGGCTTTTATCTGAAGCCGCTTTTTTTATTGACAAAACTATATGGACGATTATAATATACCTTCCCGAACGAGGTCATGAAGATGAATGATACCTTGGTACAGGCCTCCTGAATCTGTGGCGATAAGCTGAGAAATATGATGCGTTCGCATAAGCTGGAGTGCTTCTGCAGCCAAATGATCTTCTTCGATCGTTTTGGGATCAGCGTTCATAATATCTATAGCCTTCAGATTATTATAATCTGCGTAACTTTCCAGCATCCTCCGGATATCCCCATCGGTTATAATGCCCTTCAATTCGTTTTCTTCCAAGACAGCAACGGCACCGAGGCGATTCCGTGTAATTTCTAAAATCACCTTCCTGATGCCATCCTGGGGTGTAACAAGAGGCTTTTCATTTGATGAAGAAAGGTCAGACACCTTCAGATAAAGTTTTTTTCCGAGGCTGCCACCGGGGTGATAGCGTGCAAAATCGGCATCGGAAAAGGAACGCGCGTGCAGTAAACACATCGCTATCGCATCTCCCATAGCCAATTGAGCGGTGGTGCTGGTCGTAGGAGCGAGGTTATTCGGGCAAGCTTCCCTTTCGACACTACAGTTAATCACAAAATCAGCCTGCTGAGCCAGATAAGATTGCAAGTCTCCAACCAATGCGATGATTTTTACCTTTCGTTGTTTAATCAATGGAATAAGCACTTTAATTTCAGCGGTATTACCGCTTTTAGAAAGTGCCATGACCAGATCATTTTCCTGAATTATCCCAAGGTCTCCGTGAACAGCGTCTGCCGCATGCATAAAGATGGAGGGCGTCCCGGTAGAGTTCAGCGTAGCTACTATTTTCTGGGCAATAATAGCGCTTTTGCCCACACCGGTAATGATCACTCTTCCCTGGGCTTCAAGTATAGTCTGAACAGCCGAATCGAAATCTTCCGTTATCTGTTGTGTCAAAGCCACTATCGCTTCCGCCTCAAGCTGAAGCGTTTCTGATGCTACTTTTCGGATATCTTTTTTGGAAATCACCGTATTTTTTTATTAATTTTAGTTAAGATTTCAGGCAAAAATATGTTATTTTGAACACTAATTGAACTATACCTTCTTTTAGTTTTCTGGACGGACAATGGAGATAGAGAAGACATTATTTGAAAATTTGCAGCATTTTTTTGGGTTTGATGCTTTTAAAGGAGATCAGGAAACCATCATTGCCAGCATCCTAAAGAAGAAAGATACCTTTGTCATAATGCCTACGGGCGGCGGAAAATCGATTTGTTATCAATTACCTGCACTGATGAGTGAAGGAACCGCAATTGTTATCTCGCCGCTTATCGCCCTTATGAAAAATCAGGTTGATCAGCTGAGAGCTTTTGGCGGTAATGACAGTATAGCCCATTTTCTGAATTCATCCTTGAATAAAAGTGAAACGGCTAAGGTGAAGCAAGACGTTATCAGCGCCGAGACGAAGTTGTTGTATGTAGCCCCGGAATCTTTGGCGAAAGCGGAAAACATGGAGTTTCTGAAACTCATCACGGTGTCTTTTGTGGCGGTAGATGAGGCGCATTGTATATCGGAATGGGGACATGATTTCAGGCCCGAATACAGGAAGATTCGACAGGTTATTAACCATATAGGCGAAGGTATACCTATTATTGCGTTAACCGCTACAGCGACGCCTAAAGTACAGTCTGATATCCGGAAGAATCTGCAGATGAACGATGCAGTGCTTTTTAAATCTTCCTTCAACCGGCCGAATTTATATTATGAAGTACGGCCCAAAAAGAATGTGGTGAAAGATATTGTCCGGTTCATTAAGAGCAACCAGGATAAATCTGGTATCATCTATTGCCTGAGCCGAAAGAAAGTTGAAGAGATTGCTGAGGTGCTGAACCTCAATGGGATACAGGCATTGCCTTATCATGCCGGACTGGATGCCAAAAAAAGAGCGGAGACACAGGACCGTTTCCTGATGGAGAATGTAAAGGTCATCGTGGCCACCATTGCTTTTGGAATGGGGATCGATAAACCAGATGTCCGCTATGTGATCCATCATGATGTGCCGAAAAGCATGGAAGGCTA
>JBMDWN010000019.1:0-10394 GCA_048595275.1 Olivibacter sp.
ACAGGTTTTGTCACGGAAGCACAATGGCAGATTGGTGAATGGGTGTACCTTGACTGGATAATAGTCTGGCCGGATATAGCTTTTCGAACATCTCCTGGCGGGAGCTGCAGCATTCAATGAATTTGAGCAGGATGCGCTTCGGGATGTATTTAATGAGGCCGAAATAGGAGCTGCACGGACAACAACGAGTGTTGACGGAGGTTAAGGTCGTTTGGAAATCAGTGTTCCCCGGGGCCGTATTCCGGACCAGCTTTGCCGTGGGAATAAAATTTTAATTACCAGCTTGAATGAAGTTATATAGTTACCCATCCGCGTTGACAATAGCCGGATTTGATGGCAGTGGAGGGGCGGGGATACAGGCCGATATCAAAACCCTTTCTGCTCTTGGCGTTTATGCTACTTCCGTGCTCACTTCCCTGCCCGTTCAAAATACAAGCGGACTTCGAAAAATTTATCCAATTTCCCCGGAGGCTGTTGGAGATCAGATCGCAGCAGTCATGGATGATATTTTTCCAGATGCGATAAAGATTGGAATGGTCCATTCCAGCTCAATTGTCGAAGCCATCGCCAAAGTCTTGGTAAAATACAGGCAGGTACCGGTGGTATTCGATCCGGTAATGGTGGCGACAAGTGGCCATGAGTTGATGGAACATGATACGCTTGATGCTATTCGTGAATATTTATTGCCGTTAGTGGAGTTGGTAACCCCGAATATGGATGAAGCAGGTGTACTTTCCGGAATGAAAATCAGTCATTTGCAGGATATGATAGAAGCTGGCTCATCACTCTCAAAGAACGGATGTAAATCTGTTCTGATCAAAGGCGGGCATCTGCGGACTGAACGAATAAGTTCTGTATTTTTCGACGCTCTCGGAGAGCGACATATTTTAGAATCTGACCGGGTGGAAACCTTTAACACTCATGGGACGGGATGTACCCTATCTTCTGCGATTACCGCATATCGTGCTCAGAAGAAACCCCTCGCGGAATCGCTGATCTTGGCGCAACGCTATGTCTCGGAGGCCATCAGAGCAGGAAGTGACGTAAAAATCGGAAAAGGGAAAGGACCGTTAAATCATTTTTTCGATCCGAAACCTTTACTCAAACATAGTCAGTTTGTTGATTAAGCCCGGAGCAAAACTAAGTAACGGTCTGAAAGCCCTGCTCCAGCTTATTGATGAATTCGCAATTAAGATCAAGTATCGTTTCTCACACATCGTACGTTTCGATACCCTGAGTGTATTGCACCTAAGCCGAGCGCACTCACATTGATAAGAGTCGACTCAATGGTTGAGGTCGGGGATGGTTCATACAGTTGTAACAAACCACCCAACCCGCCTAAAAACGGTCTTCTTCCGGCTCTGTAGTGGGTTAGACCCACTTCGACGAGACCAATAAGACTGATTGTAGGATCATCACTCCATAAGTAGGCATTGAACGTCTCCTCCTGAAGGGCGAATTCTAGATTTACTACTCCCAGTAACGTCACGGAAGGTGTTTGGCCATTGTATCGAATAATCAAATTGTTTGTAGGGTAAGGTGATGCAGTGCCTGATGCGGCGTATTGTACATTACCGGTCTGAAATGTACGAGTTGCGGCCCCGCTGTTAAGGCTGTTAAGCTCTGCTGGCGTTGGGGTTCGCCAGACGTTGGCCGGATAAACCTGCCTGCAGGGATCACCTGACCCAACGGCTGCGGTCGGTGTTAACGCCCGCCATGGCCAGAACGTATTTCTGGCAGTACTTGCAGGGTTCAGATGACGGAAGCGATAGGGATTGTGACCCTCCTGATAATAGATGTTTGAACGTGCCCATCTAGTGCCTGCTACGGTGAGCGGAGATTCGATCAGGTCAAGTCGGGCTGTCTTGCTTCGCCCCATCTGAGAAATCGGAATCTGAAAATTAAAAGTCTGTGGCGCAGTGAAGCTTCTAGTAGTGTTAGGAACATCTAAATTGATGCTGAGGCTGTTCAGTGTTACCGGAAGGCTCGCGATGGCGGAAGAATCTGCAGTATAAAAATATAAAAGATTACGATCGCCAAAAGTATAATTTGGCGGACGTTGGAAAGTCGTTTGTGCTCCTGAAATACCAAATGCCGGTCCGGTGGGGGTTACCCTCCCCGTTCTGAGATCGATCGTACCCGATCTGAAATTGGTTCCGCCTATTGTTACGCTGGCTGCATTCAGATCTGCAAACATTCCCATCGTGTTCAGTTCTACTGCCACACGGGTCATGCTGTGTTGGAAGGTGATCGGTAGTGGAGTATTCCCTTCGTCCGAGATAGTAATATCACCCGAAGCGTAAAGAAGATCTTTATTCTGGCCGGTCGGAATAATCGGGTTTGCCGGATCTGTAACCTCTGGTAAATTGTTAGCCGATTCGTTATACGAATAAGCTATCCATCTGTACGTATCACCTCTGATCACATCAACCGAGATAGCCCGACCCGAAGTAGCCGTCTCTGACGTATACAGAAGACCGTCTGGCCCGTACAATAATATCACGTATCGAATGCTGTCAGCTAATCTAACAGCCTGGGCGTTCAAAGCGTGGATTGAACTTGACTCAGGTCGCACATTCTTTTTCAGGTTCCGTAGATGACCTTGTCCCTGATGACGTTTGTAAGCCCCATTCTCCACTGATGTAATAACATCGAAATCTTTAAAGGACTGGACCTGGAGAGATTTCTCCTGGTTTTCGGGAGGTATATTTACGTTCGGTTTGCCGGTACTTGCGCTAAGAGCGCTAAAGGACAGATCAAGCTCTTCTTCTTCAATACCCGCAATGGTGATACTCAAAGCAGTTAAATCTGCCGGTTGAATTTCATCCTTTTTGTTGCTGCAAGAGCTCATACTGTATACCAACAGCCATAAAAGGCAGGAGGTTAATTCCAGTGAAGGATACCGATTGGGTTTGTTTTTGTGTTTCATATCTCAAATTTTATCGTGTAATTCCATGCTATTGGTTTGACTTTGGAGCCGCATAGGGCGATTTGTGTTCAGAAGTTTAAAAACTAATGGTGTTCAATCCGATACGCGCACACCCCTTTCGAAAGCATATTGCATTATTTAAGCCTTTATATAACTGTATTTAATGATTAATTTAATTTATTTAAATCAAATATATGATTATTTAATAAAATTAAATATAGTTTGTTTTATTTTTTGTCGATAGACGCCCATTGATTTGATAAGAGCGCTGTAATGGAGGGAGTGAGATTGGTTGGCGCCCAATTTTATCGGGTGCCAACCAATTGGCGGTATTTCTATCTGGCTTTTAACGTGGCAATTAAGCAGTTGAATTCAGATCGTATTGCTTTGGAGCGCTGCCGCGATGGCTGACGTCCGTTCGGCCTGGTGCTGAATGCCTTTTTTCTGTGCCTCGGAAAGATCTTCTCCGGCTTTTACACTCATGCCATATGGATTACCCCCGGCCTCGAACAATATTTGTGACGTATAGCCTGGTGCTGCAATGACTGCACCCCAGTGCATAACCGAGATATAAAAGGAAAGCAGCGTGGTTTCCTGCCCTCCATGTACATTCCCAGCGCTGGTCATCGCACTAACAGCCTTATTGACTAATTTGCCTTTTGACCAAAGTCCGCCTGTCGTATCAATGAATTGTTGTACCTGAGAGGGAACCCCTCCGTAGCGCGTTGGAAAGGCGAAGATTAGTGCGTCTGCCCATTCCAGATCATTTAACTGTACTTCGGAGACATCCTGAGATGCATCCACGTGCTTCTTCCAATCGGGGTTGGATTCGATGGCTGATTCAGGTGCAGACTCTTTAATTTTTAATAGTTTCACCTCGTGTCCAGCTGTTTCAGCCGCCTCAGCCGCTATTTTTGCCAATTGGTAATTGGTGCCGGTAGAACTGTAATAGATTACCGCAACTTTAGTGTTAGACATAAAAATGCTTTTTTGTTATAACTTCTGTTATAAGTAAGAAAGGGGAAAAAGGAAGATTTGTTTGGAGAAATAAAAAAGGCTAATCATTAAACATGATCAGCCTTTTGTGCTGGTGCGGAAGAGCAGATTCGAACTGCCACGCCCTTAGGGCGCCACCCCCTCAAGATGGTGCGTCTACCAATTTCGCCACTTCCGCCTAAAGGGCCTATTTACCCGCTATGGTGCCCGGAGAGAGACTCGAACTCTCAAGGGACAATTCCCAACGGCTTCTGAGACCGCAACGTTTACCAATTTCGCCATCCGGGCGGGCCTGCAAATATATTACCGTTTTATTAATTGGCCAAACTTATTTAAAAATAAAGCGCAATCTCCCGGCGAACATTTCAGAAGGCTTCTGCGTTAGCATTTAAGAGAACTAAATAACTTATTATGGTAAAGTACATTGCTTTTTGTTTTTTCTGGATAACTGGCTTCACCGTTTACGCCCAGGCTCAAGACCCGGTGCTGGGGCGCTGGGAAAACCCAAGTGGCGAAGGACGTATTGAGATCGTCAAAAGTGGGGATGAATACACCGGTAAGCTCTACTGGATAAAGGAACCGAACGGGCCGGATGGAAAGCCTAAAAAGGACGAAAACAATCCTGATGAATCGAAACGAAGCCGGCCGCTTCAGGGACTGCAACTGTTTAGTGGATTTAAAAAGACCGGAGATAAAGTGTACGAAGAGGGTGAAATTTATGACCCTAAGTCAGGGAAAACCTATAGCTGTAAAATGACTGTCAAAGGCTCAGACCGACTTGATATTCGTGGATACGTTGGCGTAAGCCTTATCGGGAGAACAGAAACCTTCAAAAAGGTTAAATAGGCATACAAAAAGGATCCCCTCTGATCAACTTCAGAGGGGATTCTTTTCTTAAAATTAGGACGTTGATGAATTAATGTGCCTTGTTTTTATGTTTTTCTGCATCAAAATTAGCCTCTAATTCCGCCAGCTTTTTCTTGCCATAGGCAAGCCGGCTGATGATGACAAACAATACGGGAACAATAAACAGCGCCAGTGCCGTCGCCGCCAGCATACCCCCGGCAACCGTCCAGCCAATTGTTTGACGAGATACCGCACCGGCACCCGATGCAAAGGCCAGAGGCAAAACGCCTAAGATAAACGCTACCGAAGTCATAATGATCGGACGCAAACGCAGCTTAACCGCTTCAATGGTGGCATTCATCAAACCCATTCCCCAATCCAGCCGTTCTTTCGCATACTCCACAATAAGGATCGCATTTTTAGCAGATAATCCGATGAGCGTGATCAGACCAATCTGTGCATAGATATTATTGGTTAACCGGGGAATGAATGTTAAGGTTAAAATCGCGCCAAACACACCCAGTGGCACGGAGAGAATGATGGAGAAAGGCACCGACCAGCTTTCGTACAAGGCGGCCAGTAGCAGGAAGACAAAAATAATGGATAAACCAAAGATGATAACTGTTGTGTTTCCTGAACTCTTCTCTTCCAAGCTTAAGCCTGAAAAATCATAGCCATATCCGTTCGGCAGCACTTCTGCAGCAACTTCTTCCAGCGCAGCCATGGCCTGGCCGCTGCTATAACCCGGCGCTGCATCGCCATTTATCTCAGCCGCACGGAACAAATTATAATGACTAATGGTAGATGCATTTTTTACGAGATCCCAGCTCGCAATAGCACTCAGGGGTACTTGTACACCAGCGTTGTTGGTTACGTAATAATTGTTGATGTCACTGATATCATTTCTGTAGGCCGTGTCTGCCTGTGTCACAACCCGGAAATTCCGACCATATTTGGTGAAGTCGTTGACATAGGTACTTCCCATAAAATTGGAGATCGTGCTGTAAACCGCATTGAGGGGTATCCCCATTCGTTTAGCTTTTTCACGATCGACATTTACCTGATAACTGGGTGTTTGCGCATTGAAAAAGGTATAAGCCATTGCTATTTCCGGGCGCTGATTTACAGCTCCGATAAACTGGTTCACTGTCTCCTCAAATTCTTGCAGATTTCCGGCTTCACGTTGTTCCAGCATGAAGCTGAAGCCACCGGTGTTTCCTACCCCTGGAATAGGGGGCGGTGTAACTACAATAATGTTGGCTCCTTTTATTCCTGCTGTTTTTGCCCGAAGACGCTCGGCGATTGCGGCAACCTTATCTTCGCCTGCTTTTCTATCATCCCAGGGTTGAAGCTGCGCAAAGAAGGTCGCACTACTGCTTTTGAATGAAAAGTTCAATGCGTTCAGACCCAGAATCCCTGTATACGTTTTAATCTGCGGAAAATCATGATTGATAATGCTGGCAACTGAATCAATTACCGTCTGGGTACGCGCAGCTGCTGAACCTTCCGGTAGGTTTATCGAGATGAAAAGACGACCCTCATCTTCCTGAGGAATAAACCCGGTAGGTTTGGAGGTGAAAAGAAAGCCCGTACCAACATACAAACAGATCAGGAAGATGATGACCATCGGTGATTTCCGTATAGCATATTGAACACCCTTACCATATTTATTTGTCGTACGTTGGAACCATTCGTTGAAACGATAGAACCACTTATTGAGGCCCTTCGAATCTTTATCCATTTTCATAGGCTTCAACATGATTGAACATAAAGCCGGGGTAAGAGACAAAGCCACGAATGCGGAGATCAATACTGAAATGGCAATCGTTATCGCAAATTGCTGGTAAAGTCGGCCTACCATGCCCGGAATAAAGCCTACCGGAATAAACACCGCAGCCAGAATCAACGCAATGGCGATAACCGGCGCTGAAATATCTTTCATTGCCGCTACAGTGGCCTCCTTCGCACTCATCCCTTCATTGTCGATATAATGCTGGACAGCCTCCACCACCACAATCGCATCATCCACCACAATACCGATAGAGAGTACAAATCCGAAAAGCGTCAGTGTATTAATGGTGAAGCCAAGAGGAATAAAGAAAATAAAAGTCCCCACGATGGACACCGGAATGGCCAGGATTGGGATAAGGGTCGCTCTCCAGCTTTGAAGAAAGAGAAATACAACGATAGTCACCAGAATCAGCGCTTCGACCAGGGTGTGGATTACCTCGTTTATGGAAACCCTCACAACCGTTACCGATTCCGTCCCGATTTCATAATCCAGATCGGCCGGGAAAGATTTTTTCAGCTCTTCCATGGTTTCTATGATACCGTCTGCTGTTTCTACGGCGTTTCCTCCCGGAACCTGGAAAAGCAGCAGCATCGTAGAAGGTATGCCCCTGGTGTTGGCCACCGCACTATAATTGAATTGTCCAAGCTCCACACGAGCGATGTCTTTCAGATAAATCATCGATCCATCCTGGTTCGTACGGATAATGAGATTTTCAAATTCGTCCTCTTCCATGACGCGGCTGTTCAGAAGAATCGGATATTCAAAGGTTTGTGATTCCTCCTGTGGAGCAATACCGGTAGAGCCCCCTGCCATTTGAATATTCTGTTCCTGGATCGCAGCGTTCACTTCCGTTGTGGAAACGCCAAGCTGCGCCATTTTTTCAGGGTTCAGCCATACACGCATGCTGTAATCCTGGCCGATATTGGTTACATCGCCAACACCCTCCACACGAAGCAATGCGTCACGTAGATATATATTGGCATAGTTGGAAATAAACTTGCGGTCGTAGGTCCCGTTAGGCGAGTATAAAGCTACCCCCATCAGGATCGTCGGGCTTCTTTTACGGATGGTAACCCCCAGCCGGCGTACCGCTTCCGGAAGGATCGGCTCGGCTACGGCAACCCGGTTCTGCACCTCGACAGCGGCAAGATCGATGTTCGTACCGATATCGAAGGTGATATTGGCAGACATCTGACCGTTACTCGCACTGTTGGTGGTCATGTACGTCATGTTGGGAGCACCGTTAATTTGCACCTCAATAGGCGTCGCAACGGTTTCTTCCACCGTCTGTGCATCCGCTCCGGTATAGTTGGTCATGACCTGTACTACCGGTGGAGATATATCCGGATATTGACTGACCGGTAGATTAACAATTGAAACGACCCCAACCAGCAGAATCACAATGGATACCACTATAGCGGTTACGGGTCTTCTTATAAATACGTCTGCTATCATTTCTGTTGATTATCTTCTGTTGCCGTTTCAGCTTCCGGACTAGGTTGCCGCTGGCTTTGTTGCTGGTTTCCGTCTGCTATGGCTACTTCGGCACCTTCCCGGAGCGCCTGAGCACCGTCGACGACTATAGTTTCTCCATCTTTCAGCCCCTCACGTACCACGATCATGTCTCCGATAGTAGGACCTACCTTAATCGTTCTCTGGACAACTTTGCTGCTGTCGCCGATCACAAATACCGTGACAGCACTCAACTGCTGAATGATTGCTTTAGCAGGAATAACCAGTTGTTCGCCAACATCCTCCGTGGCCACCAGTAAGTTCGTATTCATGCCCACCCGCAATTTATTGTCCGGGTTTCTGAAAACTACCCGCGCGGTAATTGTACCCGTTTGGGGATTAATGGCCCGGTCGATCATCTGAAGCTTCCCGGTATACTCATAGCGCGTAAAGTCAGGAAGCATCAGGTTAAACGTTGAATCGGATGCTTTTTGCTGCAGCTCGACAAAGCGTGGAATGCTACGCTCATTAATCGGAATGTCGACTGCAATGGGGCTCGTAGAAGATATCGTATTTAGCAAGGTCGTCCCTGCACTGACAAGTGCACCTGACCGGACCTGTGATATCCCCACCACTCCATCAAAGGGAGCAACAATCACGGAACGGTTAAGGTCTGTGTTAGCGGAAACCAACGCTGCCTTCGCAGATGCTACCTGGGCCTGAGCGTTCTGCAAATCGGTTTTTGCGTAATCAAGGGTTTGGCTGGCAATAGCGTCTTGCTCAGAAAGATCCTCATAGCGTTTGACGTCGGTCCGGACCTTTTGCAAATTCGATTCTGCAATGGCTAAGTTCGCTTCTGCCTGTTCCTGAGCGGATTTATAGCGAACCCTGTCTATTTCATAGAGCTTTTGTCCTTTGCTTACGCGGGCACCATCGGCAACGACTATCCCTGTGATATAACCATTGACCTCTGCTCTTAATTCTGTTTGCTGCAGGGCAGTCACCGTTCCCGGATAAGAGTCGTTTACGTTAACTTCTTTCCGTATAGCTTTAAAAGCGGTAACCTCGGGCGTCTGTCCTTGCGGTCCCATGGCCTGTTGTTGCTGATCCGTTCCGCCACCGCAAGAGCTTAATAAGGTGGCGCTGACAAGCAGTGCTGCGCTAAAGTATGTATTTTTCATATTGGGAATAAGTTCTTGTTTGTTAATCAATATCTTGTTCTGTAGCTTCTTCTGAATTTCCGGGCTGTATGGTCCCTAAAGCCTGTTGCACATCAAGTTTACCAGATAACACTGAATACATAGCATTCAAGTAGCCGATTTGCGTGGTCCGCAAATCCGTTTCCGCTGTCATCAGGTCGAGATAGGTTTTAATCCCGGCATCGTATTGCAGTTTAATGGTGTTGTAGACATCTTTCGAAAGTTCCACATTGCTTTTTGCCGTCTTCCAATCGTTCAGGTTGGATTTATAGGTAGCCAAGGCCAGTTCGTATTGTGTATTGATCTGATTTCGCATATCGATCAGATCCCATTCAATACGTTTTTCCTGAAGGATGGATTTTTTAAGTTCATTGTTCCTGCGAAATCCCTGAAAAATGGGAATGTTAAGGTTGAGCGCGAACACCGAACGGGCGAAATGCTGATTCCAAAGATCCCTGAAATTATCGTTCAGGAAATCCCAGCCGTAGTTATAGGAAGCATCAAGAGTAGGAGCAAAGCTCCATTTGTTGTAGCTGGTATTGATTTTTTGAAGTTGTCCGGCAGTCTCCAACTGGCGGTATTCGATGCGTTGCTGGTAGTTTAGCTGCTCCACTGTATCCACCAGCATTTCAGACTCCATTTCGTCCGACTCGTACGCCAGGCTCAAGGCGTTCTGAAGTCCCAGACCAATCAACTCCTTTAAATAGGCGTACTTGTAATTAAGCATTTCCACTGTTCGCTTTTTGTCTGCCTGCGTAGTGCTGAGGGTAATTTGTGCTCTCTTAAAATCAGTTTTATCAACCAGACCCGATTCGTACTGAGCACGTGCATCTTTAAGCTGCCGTT
Organism: Olivibacter sp.; assembly: GCA_048595275.1. Classification (GTDB taxonomy): domain Bacteria; phylum Bacteroidota; class Bacteroidia; order Sphingobacteriales; family Sphingobacteriaceae; genus Olivibacter. The sequence continues at coordinate 10,061 of JBMDWN010000019.1, forward strand.
GAATCCGGGCAATATTTTCGTCTATAATTTTAATCTGTTCTTCACTGGTCAGTACATCGTAAAAGGCTTTACTTACGCTGACGATGGTGTTGATTTTGTTGTTTTCCGTGTTCTGCGCATTTTGAAGCCTGACAAACTTGGCGGCCTTTGACGCTTGTATCAAAGAAGGGTCCAGTATCTTCTGGTCGGCTTGCAGGGTCATGTTGCTGGTGTTGCGAACACCGAATTGAATGGGCTCGCCATTGATTACATTCGTCGGAACTATTATGTTCCGGTTATAGACTGCAGACCCACCAATCTGCGGATACCATCCGGACAGAGCGGAGGCAATATC
>JBMDWN010000020.1:0-3915 GCA_048595275.1 Olivibacter sp.
GGAGACAGATTTAAGCTACTAACTTTCCAAGAGACTTGTATATTCCATTTCATTTCTGCGAAAAATATCGAAAAGCAGTTCCAGCTGGGAAAACAGTTCTTATCGAAACATTTAGCACAGATATCTCTATCCTACGGAGTCGTGGCGAAGGGAATCACCAGACATCCGCAAAGAGAAAACCTGAACAATATTGAGGATTTTGATGTTTTGTTCAGTTTTGTGTTCGAAGATGAAAAGGCTCACGACGTTTATCAGGTATCCGAAAGACACAAAGAATTTATACAAAAAGCAACTCGAACTGGGATAACATCCGGATTCTCGATAGTAAAATCATTCAGGAATAATTCCGGATTCTGATTTTCATATTAGCAGAATCAAACTTACATTTCTTCAAAGCAAGCAGGAATTCCAATTTGTTCTGGAATTCAAGCCTTTTTTTGGCGGCAGGATTTGCTCATGCGGATTATATAGCGTACGTCATATCGATAAAGTGACTTATTTAATCGAAATAGGTCAAGAAAAGTGTGCGTTGTTGTTATAGATTTGAGTCTGCCTTATTTTGAACTATACCAGGTAGATTGTAAACAGGAAAATCAATGAAAAGACGGGAAATAATAAAAGCTCTGGGGATCGGTGTACCCTCATTATGGCTGAACAAGTCGACAGCAGATTCAATTTTCAAAACACACCATGCTAATGCCCCAATAGCAAAGATTGATTTTAAACCTAACTGGCAGTCGTTAGAACAATACAAAGTGCCGGACTGGTTTCGGGATGCAAAATTTGGCATCTGGGCGCATTGGGGACCACAGTGCCAGCCGGAAAGGGGAGACTGGTATGCCAGAGGTATGTATCAGGAAGGCAGCGATCAATATAAATACCACATTCAAAAATATGGTCATCCTTCGAAGTTCGGGTTTAAAGACGTGATAAACGAGTGGAAGGCAGATAAATGGGACCCGGAAGTTCTGATGGATCTTTATAAACGTGCAGGTGCGCAGTATTTCGTCGCCTTGGCTAACCATCACGACAATATGGACCTTTATGACAGTAGCCATCAACCGTGGAATTCAGTCAAAATGGGTCCAAAAAAAGACTTAATAGGGGGGTGGGCGAAGGCAGCAAAAAAAAGAGGTTTACGTTTTGGCGCAAGTGTACATGCCGCCCATGCGTGGACCTGGTACGAAACAGCCCAGAGGGCAGATAAAAACGGCGCGTTAGAAAGCGTTCCGTATGACGGGAATGTTACCCGGGCAGATGGGAAAAATACCTGGTGGGAAGGGTTCGATCCGCAGGATTTGTATGCGCAGGGCCATCCTTTGAGTGAGAACAGTTTGGACGACGGCATGATACACCAGCAGTGGCATTGGGGTAAAGGCGTCAATGTTCCACCGAAGGAATATTGTCAGAATTTTCACGATCGGACAGTCGAGTTAATTGATAAATATGAGCCTGACCTAATTTATTTCGATGATACTGCTCTCCCGCTCTGGCCGATAGACGATGCCGGACTCAGAATTGCATCTCATTATTACAACACCAGTCAACAGAAAAACGGTGGTAAACTGGAAGCTGTGGTGAATGGAAAAATCCTGGACGAGCAACAGCGTAAGTGTATGGTATGGGATATAGAGCGGGGCCAGAGTAATCAAATCGAGAAAGAACCGTGGCAAACGTGCACCTGCATCGGTGCCTGGCATTACGACAGGCGGTTATACGACAGGAAAGCTTATAAGGATGCAAAAAAAATCATTCATATGCTTAGCGATGTGGTCAGTAAAAATGGCAACCTGTTGTTAAGCATTCCTTTAAGGGGCGACGGATCTATTGATTCAGAAGCCTTAAAGGTTGTGGAAGATATTGCTGCATGGATGACGGTTAACAGTGAGTCTCTGATTGGCACAAGGCCGTGGACTTTATTCGGGGAGGGACCGGCAATGCAGGATGCAGCGCCGCTAAGTGCACAGGGTTTCAACGAAGGGAAAAACAGACCTTTTACCGCGGAAGATATCAGGTTTACAGCAAAAAACGAAAGCATCTACGCTATTGTAATGGGTTGGCCCGGTAAAGAAAAGTTTCTTGTTAAAAGCGTCACACCAGATAAACTCAAGGTTAAGCAAGTATCCCTGTTGGGATTAAAACACAAGCTGAAATTTAAGCAGTTACAAGGCGGTCTTGAAGTAGAATTACCGAATGATGTGGAGAACAGGGAGCAACCCGCCTACGTACTGAAAATTAGCTGACAAATCTGTTACAGAGTTAGCCTTTTCCAGGCTATTTGAATATTCTGCGCTGCATTCTTCCAGGGTTCTCTCCGGCTATTTTTTTAAAAAGCCGGTTAAAATAAGAGACGTTTTCAAAGCCCAGCTCATAGGCAAGTTCTTTGATGCTGATGTTTCTCACCAGCATCATTAATTGCGCTTGTTCAACTTTCTTTTGATTGATGTATTTGCCGGGTGTGCATTGCATCTGCTTTTTGAACAAACGTATAAAATGATCTTTTGTCAGACAAGAGCATTCAGCCAGCTCTTCTATTTTTATAGGTTTATGTATGTTGCTGTGGATAAATAGGATAGCCTGTAGTATGCGCTCGTCCAGCGCAAGTTTCGTGTCGGATGCATGGGCAAGGAAGCGGGCAACAATTTGCCTCAAAATGCCTTCCGTTTCCATTTCCAGGGCGGGAAGCGCAGGCGTATGCTGATTAATATAATGGACAAAGATGGATGAGCTTTCATAATCCTTTGGGTTGTAAGCTGGCAACTCAAGCATCGGGTTAATTTCTACCAGACGTCTGACCAGTGCGAAGATCATCTCATCGGCTTTTAATTCAACCGGGAAATCCAAAATGTCGAATAGACTCAACTCTTTTTTCAGAGCTTCGTATATATGTATATAATAGAGGTTCAGATCGCCGGAACACGAGTAACTGTGGGCGGTGTAGGGCGGAGTCAGGTAGAGATGGCCTTCTCGTAACTTATATCTTTTATTCTCAAGGACGATTTCTGCAGAACCGCTTTCCACCAAGTGAATGCGGGCGAATGGACTCGATATATTTTTCCAGTTCCAATCCGCATGATGTACGGCGTGACCAACGTTCAGGACAATAAAATCACGTCTTTTTGAATGTACGTTCATGTCATCTAAAGTCAATAAAAATAGCGACAAAATCACATATATACCTTTTTCCGTAAATCCAACCAAGAGTAGATTATAAGATGCAAGTATTGACTGGTGCCTGTGTTTATTACATATACATCATTTTTGCTGTAGCATCGTTACATTTAATTCCTATTGGTGCAATGATAATTCCAAATTGATATGCGGGATTAAAACTAAATGGGGCTTAATCCACGTGTAAGTTCTTCATGCTGTTCCGGGCTGTTTCACACCGATCGGAAGCGTCGGCCTTCTCTAGTTTAATCGACTGCTGGAGCACGGATTTTTTAATATTCGATATCTGTCTTCCCATGCTTACCAAGGTCACCATTCAAAGCTGCAAATGGTTTCAGACTCTGAATTAAATCATTCCACAATAATCCTTCTGGGAGTACTAAGTTCACTTACCGTAAGCTGAACGTTTGTTTGGCTTACGGTTTTTTTATTTAATGCACCTTCTGATTTTTGATTATCACCCGTGTAAATTCAGGTTTAATAGCCTGCACTTTCGTCCCAATTAGTTCACTTCGTCCCAGACTGGGGCATTTCGTTTCACCTGCTGAATGATTCCCTTGTATAGTCGTTGTAAATGCCTAAAATTACAGGACTAAAGTAAATCGTCCGAAGTCGTTCATTGCCAGTCTCAGTTTTGATCATTAAAACCAAAATGGATTTGTAATCTTACCCTAACTAGCTACACCCGAAATAAACATATTTCAACAGGAATTCATTTGGCGTGAAGTACCCCAACATCGAATG
>JBMDWN010000021.1:0-1797 GCA_048595275.1 Olivibacter sp.
CATTACTCCTTGACGCTCAAGTACAATACCTCATTCCTGCACCGTTGGATTTACAGATATATGGCGCAGGAGGGCATCTATTTTCCGCGGAACTAAGCGCTGAATCCATCAATGGGATTGGCGAGGCAGTTTTGAAAAGCGGAACCTGTGGTATCTTGCTGACACTTGCCACGAATCAACTGGATGTATTTCACAAGGCAATTGACGTGCTCCGTAGCCATCCGCATCCGGCCATCCTAGGACTACACCTGGAAGGCCCGTTTTTGAATCCCATTCGACGCGGAGCCCACCCTGAAGACTATATACTGACGCCGGACCCGCGAGTGGTTAAGCAGCTCATTGACCATGGCAGGGATGTGGTCAAGATGATGACCATTGCTCCGGAACGTTTTTCCGGAGAAAGTCTGACCTTGCTGAAAGATTCAGGCTGGTTGCTATCTGTAGGCCATAGCAACGCTACTTTTGAGGAAGCGAGTAATTTTTTTAATAACGGTACAGTAAACATGGCTACGCACCTCTTCAACGCTATGCCTCCTTTTCATCATCGCGAGCCGGGCTTGGTCGGTGCGATCTTCCAATCACCAGAAGTCTCAGCCAGCTTAATCGCGGATGGTATTCATATAAGTTATGATACATTTTCAATAGCAAAAAAACTGCTCGGCGAGCGGGCATATCTCATTACCGATGCTGTAACTTCCTGCGAAGATGGGCCTTACAAGCACCGGTTTGAAAAGGACCGTTACGTATTGCCGGACGGGACATTGTCAGGCTCAGCATTAACGATGATTCAGGCTATTAGGAATTGCGTCAGGTATGCAGGTGTTCCACTTGAAGAGGCCATCAACATGGCAACGAAATATCCGGCGAAATTGATTGGCCGCGACGATCTAGGTGCAATTAATGTTGGCGCTGAAGCAAACCTGTTGCTCCTGGATGACAACCTGGAGGTAAAAGACTTTTATTTCCGGGGAGCGAAGTACCCGTTAGCTTAAACTTTTACATAAATCTGCTTTCGATCAAGCCAGTAGCAGATCACCCAAAGAAAGGTTACAAAACAACAGGCATAGAGCAGCGATCCGAATTTCCCATCCCCTGCGATCGGTATGCAAATCTCCTGGTAAAACCAATTAAGCGGTGTCCGGTAACCACCTTCGCCATCAACTGCCGACGAGGAATTAAGTCTTATAAGTGCCAGCGTTTTCGGGATTAAGGCACTTATCACGAAGATGAACAGCGGATTCTTACCGAAGACTTCAAAAAAACGGGTAACCGGATTTCTCATTTCCCGAAATTCAATAAACCAGATGAATACACCCAACACCAGAGCAGCTAAACCGCCCGTATAAAGCGTGAAAGAACTCGTCCATATTTTTTTATTGAGGGGGAAGGACAAACTCCAAAACAGACCGACGAAAGCCAACAACAAACCACCTATTAATAATCGGTTAAGACGATCAGATGGTGTACTGCCGGAGTCATTTTCATAGAACGAACCGTTCCTAATGATCAGACCTGCCAGATAGCCAATCACTACCTGAACGATGGATGTGATGGTACTGACCAGACCTTCCGGCTCAAAAGGAACCCCCTCCCCTTTATATAAGTGGCTTATACCCAAAACAGCCATATCAACGCGGGTTCCAAACCAGTGCTCCAAACTAAAAGGATCCGCGGGCACGGTTACTACACATAAAAACCAGTAAAATAACAGCAGGAAAGAACTGGTTAGCAACAACGATTGCCTTCTTAAATAATAGATCATAACCGCAGCAAAAAAGTAGCAAAGAGCGATACGCT
>JBMDWN010000022.1:0-11433 GCA_048595275.1 Olivibacter sp.
CAGGCAATAGCCCAGAAATTTAAGCCGGTTTTCGGTAGAACTGTTGTAGACCAGGTCCTGTATTTCGTAATTTCTAGCGCCAAGCTCAATAAGATCGGCAGCAATAAGGTGCACGGCTGAAGAGGTGGACTGAAAGCGGAAAGAGCCGGTATCCGTCATGATCCCGGTATACAGGCTGGAAGCCATAGCCGGAGTAATAGATGACCGGTCCTCAAATTGCTGGACGATAAAATCGTACACCTGCTGGGCGGTAGCGGCAGCATGAGGATCCCAGTGCCTGAAAGTGTCGAAGTTCTCCGGGAAAAGGTGGTGATCGATCATGATCTTCGCTCCGGGTGCTTCGCGCACCACGTTTTCCATAGCATGGATTCGGGAAAGGTGATTGAAATCGAGGCAAAAAATATAGTCCGCCCTGCGGATCAGCTGATCACAGGGTTCGCTTTCCCGCGCGTAAATCAACGCCTGATCCAGTCCTTCCATCCAGCCCAGAAAAGCAGGAAAGTCGGAAGGAAGAATGAGATCAACACGATGGCCTTTGGCCTGCAGCCACAGCATCAGCCCCAGAGAAGAACCTAAGGCATCTCCATCTGGTTTATAATGTGTAGTAATGACAATCTGTTTTGGGCTTAGTAACTCGTGTCTTAGCTCGCTTATCGTCAACATGCTCGATTTAAAGAAGGCAAAGCTATTAATAATTATGTAGAAAGCTGTATTTTTGAACCAAAATTGATTATGGCGACGAACAGGACTTTTACAATGGTTAAGCCCGATGCTGTGAATAGCGGTTACATCGGACAAATTTTGAATGACATCACAGCGAAGGGATTTAAAATCATCGCTTTAAAGTATACGAAACTGACGGAAGAATCGGCAGGCGAATTTTACGGCATCCACCGGGAGCGTCCCTTCTTCAAGGATTTAGTGACGTTTATGACATCTGGTCCTATCGTGGCGGCTATCCTGGAGAAAGACAATGCGGTTGAGGATTTCCGTACCTTGATTGGTGCGACCGACCCTAAGAAGGCGGCTGAGGGAACGATTCGCCAAAAGTATGCGGAATCCATTGAAGCGAACGCAGTACACGGATCGGACTCGGACGAGAATGCGGCTATAGAAGGTAACTTCTTCTTCTCTGCGCTCGAGCGATTTTAATCAAGATCTTATTGCTAAAAAAAGACCTGCCGGATCGGGCGGGTCTTTTCTTTTAGCTTAAATCCAGAAGCTGTTTCCGGTATGCTGATATGGTCTTCTCCAGCCCCATATAAAGCGCGTCTGAAATCAGCGCATGTCCGATGCTCACTTCCAGCAAATTCGGAAGGTGTCGGGCAAAATAGCCTAAGTTTTCAAGGTCCAGATCATGGCCGGCATTAAGGCCTAATCCAAACTGTGCTGCCAGTTTTGCCGCCTCTGCGAAAGGCTTTACGGCTTGCTCAGGATCCTTCACAAAATCCAGGGCGTAGGCTTCTGTATACAATTCGATGCGGTCGGTGCCGGTAGATACTGCACCTTCTATCATTTCCGCAACCGGATCTACAAATATGGAAACCCTTATACCCGCCTCCTTGAATTGCTGGACCATATCGGACAGGTAGGATTGATGCCTTACGGTGTCCCAACCGTGATTAGAGGTGATCTGACCTTCACTATCGGGAACAAGCGTCACTTGCGTTGGCCGGTTTTCCAACACCAGGTCAACGAATTTCTTTTCCTGGCAATTCCCTTCAATATTGAACTCGGTAGAAAGGCTCCGCTTGAGGTCATAGACATCTGCATAACGAATGTGCCGCTCATCTGGCCTCGGATGAACGGTTATGCCCTGCGCGCCAAAGCGCTCACAGTCCAGCGCTACCTGGAGCAAATTCGGCCTGTCGCCACCACGGCTATTTCTTAAGGTAGCTACTTTATTGATGTTAACGGATAACGTAGTCATGTCAGTTCAACTTTATACAAAAAAAAGAAAAGGTCGGGGATGATTTGCCATCTGGTATGACATATTAATGTCATACAAAACACTCTATTTAGAATGATTAAAAATAATACTATCTTTGACGGTATAAAGCTATAACAAACAAGACCTGTTTACCCGTAGAGTGCGAATCTACGGGTAAGACAGGCGCAACTGGCTATATGTGTTATTTCAGAGACTTATTTTTTGACGAAGATTTGCATGTCACACAATGCCAGTACTGCGGACTGGTCAATGTGGCTTACCGCAACAGTTTCCTGAGTTTTGAAGCGCGAGAATTCTTCCTGTTTCATCAATATCTCTGTCGAGTTACCTTCCGGCACCATGCCAGTATAGCTCCCGATTACGAACCTATCCTTTTTATCCCCTCTCACGTTCGGGGCTTTTCGTATATGTTTAATGAAGAGGATTGGTTGGCCTTTAAAGAAGGGGTAGACGAAGCGGTTTTCGCGGCAAAGATTTTAGACCTGTTCAAGCCGGAGTGAGCGCCGAATGTGTCAGAACTGCGATCCTACAAAATAGAATATAATCAGCCATATAATTCCCTTGATGAGGAAAAAAAGGAATCCGGCAATTCCTATACGTTTAAACCAAAGGACAAATTTTTCTTTGTTCAAGTTGTTGCCGGATTTACATTTCCCCCGAAATGTCTTCCGGGGGAAATTTATAAGGTTATCTTAATAACGGTAGAGATCGGATTTAAAAGGTCCTTCCACCTCTACACCTATGTACGCGGCCTGCTCCTGGCTGAGCGTATCCAATTCCACGCCGATTTTGGCTAAATGCAGACGGGCGACTTTCTCGTCCAGATGTTTTGGAAGCGTATAGACCTTGTTCTCGTAGTTTTCATGGTTCTTCCAAAGTTCAATCTGCGCCAGCGTCTGATTCGTAAATGAGTTGCTCATTACAAAAGAAGGGTGGCCCGTTGCGCAACCGAGGTTGACCAGGCGTCCTTCAGCCAGAAGGATAATGTCTTTTCCGTCAATCGTATATTTATCCACCTGAGGTTTGATCTCTACTTTGGTGTCTCCATAGCTGTTGTTGAGCCAAGATACGGCAATTTCATTGTCGAAGTGACCGATGTTGCAGACGACCGTTTTATCTTTCATCAGCTTGAAATGCTCAGGCCTCACAATATCCTTATTTCCTGTAGCCGTTACAACCAGGTTGGCTTCCTGAACAGCTGTTTCGAATTTCTTTACTTCAAAACCTTCCATAGCGGCCTGCAGTGCGCAGATCGGGTCGATCTCGGTTACGATAACCCGTACACCTGCGCTCCGAAGCGATTCTGCGGAGCCTTTTCCGACATCCCCGTAACCAGCCACAACAGCCACTTTACCGGCCAGCATCAGGTCGGTGGCACGCCTGATGGCATCTACCAGCGACTCACGGCAACCGTACTTATTATCGAATTTCGATTTCGTTACCGAATCGTTCACGTTGATCGCCGGCATGGATAGCGTACCTTTGCGCATGCGCTCATACAGACGGTGAACGCCCGTAGTCGTTTCTTCGGAAAGGCCACGAACGTTAGCGGCAAGCTCCGGATAGCGATCCAGCACCATGTTGGTGAGGTCTCCACCGTCGTCCAGAATCATGTTCAACGGTTTTCTATCTTCTCCGAAAAATAAGGTTTGTTCAATACACCAGTCAAATTCCTCTTCTGACAAGCCCTTCCAGGCATAGACAGGGATACCTGCCGCCGCAATAGCCGCCGCCGCATGGTCCTGAGTGGAAAAAATGTTGCAGGAAGACCAGGTAACTTCGGCACCCAGCGCTACCAGGGTCTCGATCAGCACGGCCGTCTGTATCGTCATATGCAAGCAACCGGCAATGCGCGCTCCCGCCAAGGGCTTGGACGCGCCGTATTCCTCGCGCAACGCCATAAGCCCCGGCATTTCCGCTTCGGCTAATTCAATCTCTTTACGGCCCCAGTCGGCCAGGTTCATGTCCTTCACTTTATAAGGAAGGTAATTCGTCTCTACTGATGACATAGTTCTTTTTTTATAATGCTGACAACGCGTTGTAAAGGTACTAACTATTTTTTTTACAGCTTGTTTGACCGGAAAGATTGCTCCCGGGCATCGGGGGAATCTGACATTCAATTGAAAATCAGCGGTTGCCGGGAAATAGCGCTTTTGGTATCTTTGTGAAAAAGTAATTGACATGATGTACCCTGAATATCTGGTGGAACCAATGCGTAAAGAACTTACGACGGTTGGCTTTGAGGAATTGAAAAGTGCTGAGGAAGTGGATTCAGCCATTAACGCGGATGGAACCGTGTTTGTTGTAGTAAATTCGGTATGTGGTTGTGCGGCAGCCAACGCGAGACCAGCTGCTAAGGCGGCCGTTCAAAATGAGAAAAAACCGGCAAAAATGGTTACGGTATTTGCCGGTATGGAAAAAGAAGCGGTAGATAAAGCGAGAGGATATATGTTGCCTTACCCGCCTTCCTCGCCTTCGATGGCTTTATTCAAAGATGGTAAGCTGGTTCACATGATCGAGCGGCACCACATTGAGGGGCGCCCTGCGCAGATGATTGCGGATAACCTGGTTGCTGCCTTTAACGAATACTGTTAACCGCTCCACAGAAGCTTGTCAGCGATTGATACAGGCATAGAAATAAAGGCCGGTCTTTAAGATCGGCTTTTTTTTGTTTCTACAGATCTTCATTAAGCAGGTGGCCAAGTTCTTCTAAGCTGACGTTCATGGTAACATTGCCTTGTTTGGCGTAAGAAATTTCGCCGGTTTCTTCCGATACAATAACGGCCACGGCATCGGACATCTCCGTAACGCCAATACCCGCCCGGTGGCGCAGTCCGAAATGAAGTGGTAAATCTTCACTGTCTGAAAGAGGAAGGATGCAGCTGGCCGTCTTAATCTTAAAGTCTACGATCACCAACGCGCCGTCATGCAGCGGACTGTATTTCTGAAAGATCGCTTCGAGCAGGCGCTTGGATATCTCCGCATCAATGTATTCGCCGCTGTTCTGATAATATTCTTCGTCGAAAAACTTAGAGAAAACGATTAGCGCACCGGTTCTCGACTTCGACATATTCCGGCAGGCATCGATAATGGGTTTCAGCTGGGCTGAATTGTCTTGATCCACCTCTTTCTTACCAAGAAAAAGAGACCAGATTTTCCGGTTTCTCCGGATGGATATATTTTTACCGATGTGGATCAGAAACCGCCTGATCTCCTGCTGGAACACCACGATCAGCGCAATGGACCCTACGCTGATGAAACCCCCGAATATTTCTGTCAGCAAGCGCATGTGTGACTGCTTGACCACAAGGTAGGCCAGATAGATGATGAACAGGCCTATAAAAATGTTGACGGCTATGGTTCCGCGTATGAGGTTATAGATGTAGTAGATAATAATAGCAACCAGAAAAATGTCGATGAAATCCAACAAGCGGATGCTCAAAAAGCTGAAATCAAAATCCCCCATAGCAGCCGCAAGATAGCGATTTTATCGCATACCCTGATAGTAGCGAACGATGCGCTGCTGGAATTGCCACTCGTATTGAGAAATGATGAAATTGATGTTTGCGGCATCGTGTTTATTCTTCTGCTGCAGAAACTCGACGGAGTTGATGGCCCCGGCATCAAAGCGGACCTGAGCGATTCGGAACAACTCCTTATAGGCCTCGACCTGACGCTGCAACTCGTCGTATTTTTCTCTGGAAGTCTGAAGGTCAACCAGGGCCCGTCGGGTTTGCTGTTGGAGGTTGTTTTCTGCGGTTTCCAGGTTCAGCTCGGCATCCATGAGGTTGATTTTGGCCCGGTTCAGGTTTTGTCTCCTGAGAAATCCGTTCAGTACCGGAACGCTTAGCGTCAGTCCGATACTCCGGCCCAGGTTGTCCTGCATCTGCTGAAAATAGCGGTCCGAGTCCGTACTGACGTAGCTGGAGCTGAAGGATCCGCCGGCAGAAAGCATCGGAAAAAACGCGGATCTACTGGCCTTAACCAGGAAACGGGCGCTCTCATTCCAAAGTTTTGCCGCTTTCAGCATACCCAGGCTTTCCGAAGCCTGCTGAAAAAGCTGAGAAGGGCTGACAGAGTCTGCTGCCTGCCTGGCATCGGGGTTCACCGGCGCGAAGTCCAATGAGTCTGAGTAAGGGATGTTCATCAGGTTTACCAGGTCAATTTTATTGCTAACCAGTAGGTTTTCGGCGTTGGTTACCGTTACCTGCTCTCCGGAGTATTGTCCTTTCAGATCGTAATAGTCCGACGGGGGGGTGGCGCCGTCGGCCTGTAAAATCTCCAGGCGTTTGAGCGCCTGGTTGGTAACCTCCAACTGCTGGCGGTAGACCTCCAACGCGTCTTTTGCCGTGATCACCTGCAGGTAGGCCAGGATCACGTCCATCGTAGTACGGTCTTTAGCAGCCTGCTCGTCCATTTCGGATGCCTGGTAGGCAAAAACCTGCTGACGGATCCGGCGTAAGCGGGTCAGCCCGTTAAACAGCACCAGCTGCGCATTGACGGACTGAAAGCCGGTCTGAATGTCTACTCTTTCGTTCGTGTTGGTTACCGGGTTCAGGGCGAGACCCGTCCGGAAGGCATGATCGGCACTTCCGTTAACCGTTGGGAGCAGCGCAGAACGGGCTTCCTGAAGATTAACCTTGACATTTGCCCTTTCGAATCCGGATTTCCGCACGTCCACATTTTTTCTCAAAGCCAGCTCAATACAGGATTCCAGGGTGAAATGGCTTGGAATGCTGTCCTGAGCCCCGGCTGAAAGAGTGGATAACAGGAAGATAAAGAAAATAAGGCGTTTCATGTCAAACTCGTTTGCCAATGGTAAGCAGGAGCTAAGCCATATTTATAAGTTTTTGTGAATTAAAGCATTACGTGTAATGGTCCCTTCGGGGCCGTTCGGAATCGTGCAGGCAGGTGTCCGATTCCGTACACCCGGCTTTATCGCTTCCGAACAAGAATGGCATCAGCCTTTTCCAGATCGATTTCCTTTTCCCACTTCGAGATGACCAGGGTTGCTGCGGTGTTTCCAATGATGTTGGTTATGGCCCTGGCCTCGCTCATAAAGCGGTCAATGCCAAAGATTAGCGATACCGCAGCGACGGGTACGTGTCCTACCATGGGAAGCGTGGCGGCAAGAATAATAAAACCGCTTCCCGTTACGCCGGCAGCACCCTTGGAGGTGAGCAGGAGCACCAGCAACAGCGTCAGCTGCTGTTCAAAATTCATGTGCATGTCCAGCGCCTGTGCAATGAAAAGGGCAGCCATCGTCAGGTAAATTGACGTGCCATCGAGGTTGAAGGAGTAGCCCGTAGGAACGACCAGTCCAACTACCGGCTTTGAGCAGCCAATGTCTTCAAGCTTCTGCATGATGCCCGGTAAGGCAGATTCGGAGGAGGAGGTCCCCAAAACAATCAGCAGCTCGGCCTTAATGTAACCCAGGACTTTCCAGACGTTGAAGCCGTTAAAATATAGCACGGCACCGATGACCAGGAAAACAAAAAGGAGACAGGTGGCGTAAAAACAGAGCATCAGAACACCGAGGGAACCGAGAGAGGCAAGACCGTAACGGCCTACAGTAAACCCCATCGCGCCCAGCGCGCCGATGGGTGCCAGACGCATAATCATCTTAATAACAGCGAACAGACCGTCCAGAAAGGACTGCATAACGGAAAGCAGCGGCTTGGCGGATGTTCCGACCTTGGAAAGCCCGAAGCCCAGAAGGACCGCAAAAAGCAGGACCTGAAGTAAGTCTCCCTGGGCAAGCGCCCCGATTACATTCTCTGGTATGATATGTAGCAGAAAATCTTTGAGGCTTTCCTGATTCTCCCCTTTGGAGATGTATTCTTTTATGCCGCTGTCCGAAAGATCGGCAGGATTGATGTGCATTCCGGTGCCCGGCTGTACCAGGTTGACAACAGCCATGCCCATCAGCAACGCGATGGTGGTCATGACCTCAAAATACAGGATGGCTTTTACGCCAACGGTGCCCACCTTTTTAACATCCTGCATGCCCGCAATGCCAAGCACGACTGTGCAGAAGATCAGCGGAGCGATGATCATTTTCACCAGCTTGATGAAGCCGTCGCCCAGGGGCTTCAGCGATTCTCCGAAAGAAGGATAGTAATGACCGATTAAAACACCGGCAATAATAGCCAGGATAACCTGGAAGTAAAGGCTGCGAAAGAGATTCCTTATCATGAGCTGCTGAAAAGCATAAGTACCGGCAAGTTAAAAAAGCTTTTCAATTCCGGCCAACTGTAGCGCGGTTAATTTTGTTAGGGAGATAAGTCATCCGAAATATGAAAAAGATCTTATGGTTAGCGGCGCTTTGCTGGGTCGTACAGGTTAAGGCACAACTGAAACCCGGTTTTGATCGGGACGAGTACATTGGTCTTTTGGGCATCACGGCTGCACAGGCGGATTCCCTATCGGCAAAAAACAGTAAATTGAGCGTGCCGGTAGCCTATCAACGCCTTTACCGATCCCCTGAAATGGGACTTAAAAATCGCTGGGAACTTTGGTCTGATAGTCTGAAGCGGCGTCTCGTAATTTCTATCCGTGGGACAGTGAATAATCAGGTGAGCTGGCTGGAAAACTTTTATTGTGCCATGGTCCCGGCTAAAGGAACGCTTATGTTGGACGACAGTACGAAGTTCTCCTACCAGGTGGCAGAAGATAGCCAGGCAGCCGTTCATGTTGGGTGGATGCTGGGCCTCGCTTACTTAGGTCCCGACATTATGCGGGAGCTGAAAGATCAGATCAGCACAAGCGACTCAATGCCGGAGATTACGATTATCGGACACAGCCAGGGCGGTGCCATAGCCTATCTGCTGCGTTCCTACCTATTCTACGAGGCTGAAAAAGGCAATCTGCCGAAAACGCTATCGATCAAAACCTATTGCAGTGCGGCGCCCAAGCCGGGGAATTTATATTATGCCTACGACTTCGAGTTCATCACCCGGGGCGGCTGGGCGCTTACGGTACTGAACGCGGACGACTGGGTGCCGGAAACGCCTTTTTCTCTGCAGACCCTGGAAGATTTCAATGAGTTAAACCCCTTTTCAGGGGTAGCGCGTGCACTTTCATCCGTCAAACCGTTTTACGTTCGCTGGTACCTTAAACACGCTTACTCCAAAATGGACCGTTCAGCAAAGAATACCCGGAAGCGTTTTGAGAAATATCTGGGCAGTACCTTGTATAAGCAAGTTGTCAAAACGCTCCCGGAATTTAAGGAGCCGGATTATGCCGCGACCATGAATTACATGCGTACGGGTACGCCGGTGATCTTAATGCCGGATTCTGCCTATCGTGAGCAATTTCCTGAAGACAAGCAGCACGTCTTTGTTCATCATGGCCTGGAGCCCTATCGTTCGCTTGCTGAAAGACAGTACGAATAATGCTGTCAACGATTCAGCTAGGCGGGCTGTACAACTTGCCCGTCCAGCAGCTCGATGATTCGGTTGCCATAGCCGGCATTCTTCTCGGAGTGCGTGACCTGAATGATGGTAACGCCATCTTCTTCATTCAGCTGTTTAAAGAGCTGCATAATTTCTTCTCCCTGCTTGGAGTTCAGGTTTCCGGTCGGCTCATCGGCCAGGATAAGACTGGGCTTGGTGGCCAGCGCGCGCGCTATGCCGACCAGCTGCTGCTGGCCTCCGGAAAGCTGGGCAGGAAATAAGTCTTTTTTACCGACAATGCCAAAGCGATCGATCAGGTCGGCTACGATAGCCTTTCGCTCGCTGCCCTTCATGTTTTTATAGATCAGTGGCGTCTCGATGTTTTCATAAACCGTCAGCTCGTCAATCAGGTGATAGGCCTGAAAAACAAAACCGATGTGTTCTTTATAGAGCGCGGAGCGTTGCTTTTCCTTCAGGTTGAGTACATCCTGACCCAGGAACTGATAAGTCCCCTCGTCCGGTTCGTCCAACAGGCCGAGGATGTGCAGGAGCGTTGACTTCCCCGAGCCGGAAGGCCCCATGATGGAAACGAATTCTCCTTCCTGAATGGTTAAATTGATGTCCTTAAGGACAAAAGACCGGTTGCCGCCAACCTGGTACCACTTAAATATATTATTTAGCTGGATCATCGGATATAAAGATAGTTAAATAGACCCAAGGAATCCAGGAATCCCTCAGGCCATCAGTTTACTAAAAACCAAACACATGTTCTGTTTGGCACAAAGCAATCCAAAATTTTTAATAAATTGATTTGCAGTTTTTTAGGGAAAACTCCAAAAGTGAGGCTGTCCGTTTTCGAACAAGTACTGTTCACATATGAACACTAGTTTCCCTTTTTTTTCTTGATCAGCGTCAGGAGCGAAGTACGTTCGATATCTTCCATTTTACCCAGCTGCAGCTCCAGTGCGCGCGTGCTGCGCCGGATTTCTATAAGCGAAAGAAAAAGTGAAATGCTGAAAAAAATAAGGCTGAGACCGAAGAACAAATCTCCGATAAGAGCCCATTCGAGGTAAATGCCTAGCATGGAAACGATGCAGGCTAGGAAGCTCAACACGCCATAGGCCTGCATATCTTTAATCAGTTTTAGCCGATGCCGTAAATTGCTGATTTGTCCCTGTAGCGGGTGACTGTCCGGGTCTTGCTTGTATTGCGCGTGCAGGCTTCTGACGAGGCTTGACAAGGCCAGAAACCGATTCGTATAGGCCAGCATAATCAGGCTGATGGCCGGAAACAACAAAGCAGGTGTGGTAATGGTAAGCATCTTCAGCTCTTTTCTTTCTGCAAAGATACAATCAATCCATCGGAAATTCCCAGGCGCTGTGGTAGGCTCCCTGCTGCTCGGCGAAGTCGAGCAGTTCGCGGTAGAAGGGATGAGTAGCAAGCGTAGCGCTGTCGCCGACCATAATGAGTTTCTTTTTGGCCCGGGTCATCGCGACGTTCATCCTCCGGATATCCGTTAGGAAACCGATCTGCCCTTCAGGATTACTCCGGCAGAGGCTTACGCAGAGGATATCGCGTTCCTGTCCCTGAAAGGCATCAATGGTGTTGATGCTTATGGTAGAGGGATCAGGCGGAGAGACCTGTTGAACGCGGATTGTTTCCAGTTCTTCCACCTGACCGCGATAAGGAGACACCAGGCCGACCTTCGGGCTTGCTGCGGGGTTATGCTCTTTCAGGCGATCAAGGTATCGGGTAAGCAGCCGCCAAATGAAGATGGCTTCGGCCGGGTTGCTGAGTTTAGTGCCATCCATCTTTTCTTCAAAACCACAGCCGGCGGTATCGATAAAAACAAAGGGTTTGTCTTCCGGAAAAAGGGTTCGGTCTGCTACGGAGGGATGGGCCACCAGCCCGTTTTCGTAAAAAGAACGGGAAGGAAAAGCCATAATCTGTTTGTGCATCCGGTATTGTGTCCGCAGCGGATAAACCGTATCCGGATGCTGTTCAATGCATTTGTCCAGAAGCGTATGGCGCAGGCGGCGGGCCAGAGGCTGGTCGGACTTGATCGTTGGCGGAAGCTGCTGATGATCA
>JBMDWN010000023.1:0-10318 GCA_048595275.1 Olivibacter sp.
AAATAGCATACGACGGGGGCTCTTCGAGGGTTTTCAAAAAGGCATTAAAAGCCTGCGTAGAGAGCATGTGCACCTCATCGATGATGTAGATCTTATACTTTCCGCTCTGGGGAGGAATACGTACTTGTTCAATCAGGCTTCGGATATCGTCGACAGAATTGTTGGAAGCGGCATCCAGTTCATGTATGCTGAAGGAGCTTCCCTGAGAAAAAGACCGGCAGCTTTCGCACTCGCCGCAAGCTTCGATATCTTCCCGTATATGCTGACAATTTATCGTCTTCGCTAGGATACGCGCGCAAGTCGTTTTCCCAACGCCCCGGGGACCGCAAAATAAAAAGGCCTGGGCAAGCTGGTTGTTTTTTATGGCATTTTTAAGGGTTCCTGTAATGTGCTGCTGACCCACTACCGTCTCAAAGGTAGCCGGCCGGTATTTACGGGCAGAAACAATAAAATTATCCATTGCACGAAGATAAGTAAATTATTGTGAATTAACATTTTTATCATTACCTTTGCCTCCCGCTTTGAGCGGATTTAAACACATCGTAATTTTAATTGTAAAATGCAACAGTACGAAACCGTAGTTATTCTTACCCCGTTGTTATCAGAAGATGTTGCGAAGGAGGTCATTGCCAAATTCAAAAACATCCTTACTGAAAACGGAGCCGAAATTGTCCACGAGGACAATTGGGGTTTGAAAAAATTAGCGTACCCGATTGAAAAGAAAACAACCGGGTTCTATCACCTAACTGAATTCAAGGCTCCAGGTGAATTAATCAATAAACTGGAAGTTGAATACAAACGTGATGAACGTATAATGCGTTTCCTGACGATTGCGTTGGACAAGCATGCGCTTGCATACAACGAGAAAAAACGCAGTGGTGCATTCAACAAAAAAGCAGAGGCTAAGCAAGAGGAGGCAAGCAACTAATGGCAAAAGATCAGATTCAATACGTTACCGCCCCTAAAGTAGAGGATACTCGTAAGAAATATTGCCGCTTCAAAAAGAATGGCATTAAGTACATCGATTACAAAGACGCAAACTTCCTGTTGAAGTTTGTAAACGATCAGGGTAAAATTTTACCTCGCCGTCTGACCGGAACTTCCCTGAAGTTTCAGCGGAAGGTGGCTCAAGCGGTAAAAAGAGCCCGTCATATTGGCCTGATGCCTTATGTAACCGATTCGTTAAAATAATCTGGAGGAAGAAGACATGGAAGTTATCTTAAAACAAGACATTAAGAATCTGGGTGAAAAAGACGATGTGGTAAAAGTAAAAAATGGCTACGGCCAGAATTACCTGATCCCACAGGGCTTCGCAGTACTCGCTACTTCTTCTGCAAAGAAAGTATTAGCTGAGAACATTAAACAAGCTCAGTTCAAACAGGAAAAAATTAAGAAAGATGCGTCAGATCTGGCTACTAAGCTAGAATCTGTAAAATTAACTATAGGTGCAAAGGCTGGTGAAACCGGTAAGATTTTCGGATCTGTAAACACAATCCAGATCGCTGATGCGCTGAAGAAAGAGGGTTACGAAGTAGACCGTCGCCGGATCACGTTCGACGTCGAGCCTAAAGAATTGGGCGAGTACACGGCTAACCTGAACCTTCACAAAGAAGTTAAAGTTCAGATTCCTTTCGAGGTTGTTGCTGAATAAGCAAAATTAAATCACCATTTTAAAGCTCTGCATCAGCGGGGCTTTTTTTATTAAATCCATGGCGATTAAGAGATCCAAGAAGAAAACTAAAAGAGGAAAAAGTAAAAGCAAAAAGGCCGGTCTTAAAGATCTGATCAGGCGACGGAGATGGGGTTTGCTCTTCACCTATTTTATTGGGCTTTTTGTTGCCACCACTCTCCTTTGGGTCATTTCGCTGCGCTTCATTAATCCCCCCGTCACTTGGCTGATGCTGCAACGCGGTTTCGAATACCGGAGCAGTGGCAAGGGATGGAAAATAGAGAAAGAGTGGATATCTTACGATGATTTGTCCGACAACTTGAAACGCGCGGCGATCGCCGGAGAAGATGCGCACTTCATGCATCATGCCGGATTTGACCTGAATGCCATAAAGAAGGCGTTCGACGGAAATCAGGCCGGCAAAGCCATGCGGGGAGGGAGCACAATCAGCCAGCAGACGGCAAAAAATGTTTTTCTCTGGCCACAGCGATCCTGGTTGCGAAAGGCCTTCGAATCGTATTTCACCGTATTGATTGAGCTGTTATGGGGTAAGAAAAGGATTCTGGAGGTATACCTGAATTGTATTGAGATGGGCGAAGGCATCTATGGCGCAGAGGCGGCTACTCAGCACTATTTCAAAAAAAGCGCTCGCTCGCTGACCAAGCGCCAGGCCGGATTAATCATTGCCGTCTTACCTAACCCGCGCCGCTGGTCTCCTGCCCGACCAACAGCTTTTATCAACCGGAAGGCCAATACGATTGCGCGATATCTGGCCTATTCCGAAGTCCCTTAAGCCAGCTGGAAAAGGCGGGGGTGCCAGCTCCGCTCAAAGGGAATTTCCCAGGAGGTTGCCAATTCTTCGTTAGTACTGATCAGGTTATTGAAGACAATCGTATCTCTGGTAACAATCCCTTCCGCCAAAGCCTGTTCAAAATCAGCTCTCGGAACTACTTGCAGCCCGGACTCATCCCGGTATGCGATGCGCATACGATCAAAAAAGTCAATATTCAGCTCCCTTCCCATTTCCGTTATGAAGCGCACCGACGAATCGATAGAGCAGCCGGAAGCGGAAGCCTGGCTTTCATCAACTTTTAAGATCACAAACAATCCGTAGCGAAGCTCCCCGGACGCGGCGAGTGGGCGACCGTGTACTTTCCACTGCGACGTAAAACCGTCCAGCAATTGTATAACCTTCCGCTGTTCGTTCTCTGTTAGCAAACGGTCAGCCTGATAAATCCAAATCCTCTCCATAAAACCTTAATTAAACTTTTCGAATCGCTCCCAGAAACCGTCATGCGGAACAGATGCCTGAATCGTAATTTTCTCCTTTTTAACCGGATGCTCAAAGCTTAGCTTCCGGGCATGTAAGCAAATACTGCGTCTTTGGCTTCCTCTCGGGTAGCCGTATTTGTTGTCTCCCACAATGGGACAGCCGAGGGTAGACAATTGCACGCGGATTTGATGCGGCCTCCCCGTAAGCGGATTTACTTCCAGGAGATAATAGCCGTTCACTTCACCCAGCAGACGGTAAGAAAGCTCTGCGCGCAGACTCCCTTTTACTTCATGGCTATAAGCCTTCGTTATGTTCTTAGACTGATTTTTGACCAACCAATGCACTAGGTTTCCCTCTGAAGGTTTCGGAAGATTCCTGACTACCGCCCAGTAGGTTTTTTGCATATGCCGCTCTTTAAACAAACGATTGACCCGGTCTAGTGCCTTGCTGGTCTTCGCGAACAAAATAACTCCGCTGACCGGTCTGTCCAGCCTGTGAGCAACGCCCAGGAAGGCACCGTTCGGCTTCTTATACTTCCTGGCCAGGTATGCTTTCACTTTTTCATCCAGCGGTTCATCACCGGTCTGATCGACTTGCACGATATCTCCCGAACGTTTGGCGACCGCGATCAGGTGATTATCTTCGTACAGCACATCCCGATCTGTAACCGGCTCATTCACTTGCGTAACCATTTTTCAAAATTACGAACTAAGTTCGGCAATGCCTTATTTTTTCTTGGCGTCCTTATTGGGTTTAGCAATAGATTCACGCATTTCCGTATCCGCCTGTACGTTTTGCATTTTATAATAATCCATAACCCCCAGATTGCCGTTTCTGAACGCTTCTGCCATCGCTAAAGGAATTTGCGATTCTGCTTCGATTACCTTCGCCCGGGCTTCCTGGGCTTTCGCTTTCATCTCCTGCTCAGAGGCTACAGCCATAGCACGGCGCTCTTCCGCCCGGGCATTTGCAACTTTCAGATCCGCATCTGCCTGATCGGTCTGCAAGCGCGCACCGACATTTTCTCCGATATCAATGTCCGCAATATCAATTGAAAGAATTTCGAAGGCTGTTCCGCTATCCAGGCCCTTTCCCAATACCGTCTTCGAAATCTTATCCGGGTTTTCCAGAACCTGCTTGTGACTCACAGACGATCCGATCGTTGTCACGATCCCTTCACCTACACGGGCCAGAATTGTCTCTTCCCCTGCTCCTCCAACCAGTTGATTGATGTTTGCTCTTACGGTAACCCTGGCTTTTGCAATCAGCTGAATTCCGTCCTGGGCTACGGCGGCTACCGGAGGTGTATTGATTACCCTCGGGTTCACCGAAATCTGAACGGCGTCGAACACATCTCGTCCGGCAAGATCAATAGCCGTGGCCAGCTTGAAGCCTAAGGGAATATTAGCTTTATCGGCAGATATAAGGGCTTTGATGACATTTTTCACATTGCCTCCGGCCAGATAATGGGTCTCAATTTCATTGGACGTGATCCGCAGACCCGCCTTGGATGATGTAATCATAGCGTTCACGACCAACGATGGAGGCACCTTTCTTAAACGCATCAGCAGTAAGTTTAACAGGTTCACCTTGACTCCGGAAAGTTGTGCAGTAAACCACAAATTAACCGGCAAAAGGTAAAAGAAAAGAAAGAGGGCAACTACCGCTCCGATAATCATCAATATGGGTGATAAGGTCTGATCCATGTTCTGAGTTAACGATTAAGGTGTTAGGCAGCAATATAGTCAAAAAAGCCCGGAAAATAAGTTAAATTTGGCCTTCAGCTTCAATCTACGATATGAATCCTCGGTTTTTCATTCTGTTCCCAGTCTTCCTCTTTTTATTTTCCTGTCATCTAAAAGAGAAGCAAAGCAATTTACTTACTTCTGGAATATCAAGGGAGCTTGCCCAATACCGGAAGGAACAGATTTCTGATCTAAGGTATGGACTCTCCTTCCGGATTCCGGCTGAGACCGATCAGCGCATTGCCGCGCGGCTAAGCTTGAATCTTAATATACACAGCACCGATGAGCCGCTTTACCTGGACTTTAAAGCAACCGAAGGTGCTGTATCTTCCCTTAACGTAAATGGTAGAACCGTAACAATCCGACACGAACAGGAACACCTGATCATCCCTCAGGAAACGCTTAATGAAGGCGAAAATCTCGTTGAAATATCGTTCACCGCGGGCGATTTATCCCTGAACCGCAGTGAGGATTTCTTATACACGCTACTGGTGCCCGACCGGGCGAGTACGCTATTCCCATGTTTTGACCAGCCCGACCTGAAAGCGGTCTATCAACTTAATCTGGAGGTACCGGCAGATTGGGAGGTGCTGAGTTCCACGGCCGTGGAACGACGGGAGACAAGGGCTAAGATCACCGAATACCAGTTTGCCGAAACGGAGAAAATAAGCAGCTACCTTTTTTCCTTCGTCGCCGGTAAGTTTTCTTCAAGAGACGAGGCGCTTCCGATCGGCAAAAGCCGCTTCCTTTTCCGGGAAACAGACACCGAAAAGATCAGCAGCAGCATTGAACCAATCTTTGATTTACACCGGCAGGCCATAGATTTCCTGAAGGAATACTCCGATTTCGACTTCCCCTTCTCTAAATTGGACTTTGTCGCGATTCCTACCTTTCAATATGGAGGGATGGAACACGTGGGAGCCATTCAATACCGGGAACCAGCCCTTTTCCTGGACCAGGCTGCCACAGAAAGCAAAAAATTAAGTCGCGCCAAACTCATCGCACATGAAACGGCTCATATGTGGTTTGGAGATCTGGTAACCATGACCTGGTTTAACGATGTATGGATGAAAGAAGTGTTTGCTAATTTTATGGCCGACAAGCTGATCAACCCGAGCTTTCCGCACATCAATCACGATCTTCTGTTTTTACTAAATCATTATCCTTCGGCTTATGCTGAAGACAGGACAAAAGGGACCAATCCAATCCGGCAACAACTAACTAACTTAAGCGATGCCGGTTCCATGTATGGTGGAATCATCTACGATAAAGCCCCTATTATGATGCGTCAGCTGGAGTTAGCTATGGGCGAAGATGCCTTCAGAGCGGGTATCCGGACTTACATTGCGCAATATGCCTACGGAAATGCCAGCTGGAACGATCTCATCGAAATTTTAAACAAAAACACCGCTCACGATCTGGTCGGGTGGAGCGAGGTATGGGTTAACCAACCTGGTCGCCCGGTTCTGGACGGCTATTTATCCTATGATAACGATAACAAGGTAGAATCTTTTAAGATCAGTCAACATGCAGAAGATGGGTCGGACAAGCTCTGGCCTCAGCAATTCGAAATCTCTTTTATCTATGCTGACACAACCTGTCGCCTGAAAGCGGCGATCGAAAACCGGGAAGTCATTCTTCCGGAAGCCGTTGGTCTGCCCAGGCCAGAAGCGATCGTCTACAATTCCGACGGTCGTGGTTACGGTGTCTTTCCCCTTGGATACGAAGAGCTGGAACGAGTATCCGGGATAAGCGACGATGTGTCGAGGGCTTATATGTACGTAAACGCATATGAACAAATGCTGAATCAGGGAATCCCTTCTGATCGCTTATTCCGCATTTTAAAAAAAAGCCTGTTGACCGAGCAGAATGAGTTGATCCTGGGTTTGCTAAGCAGCCAGATCAACACCTTGTTCTGGACCTTTCTAACTGAAAAACAGCGGTCTCAGGAATGCATTAGTTTGGAGACACAGCTATACGATCAGCTGCTAGAGCCCCTCTCCGCTAATCATAAAAAGGTGTTATTTGACCTATATCAATCCATTGCATATGAGCAAAATGGCCGCCAGCACTTGTATCAGATCTGGTCGAAAACAACGAGCATTCCTCAACTGAAGCTCAATGAAGACGATTATGTTCAGATGGCGACTAATCTGGCCATCTATGGTCACCCACGCACGGAAGAGATCCTCGAAAACACGCTACAATACGTCAGCAACACCGATAAACAGAAACGTTTCAGCTTTCTGCTCCCTTCCCTTTCTCCGGACTTTGAAGTACGTAAAGCCTTCTTCGGATCTTTTCGGGAGCAGAAGAACCGGGAAAAAGAGGAATGGGCTCTGGCGGCGTTATCGAATATACACCATCCTTTAAGACAGAAAGGCATGATCGGAGAATTGAAGTTATCGCTGGACCTTCTTCAGGAGATTCAGGCAACCGGCGATATTTTCTTTCCTAAACGTTGGCTGAGTGCCAGTATAGGAAAATACACGTCACCGGAAGCTTATCAATTGCTTCAGCGCTTTATAAGTACCCACCCGGACTATAACCCCATTCTGCTGAACAAAATTTTGCAGGCAAGCGATGATTTAGATCGTGCGCAAAGCATCCGGAAGAACTAAACGGCTTAATCCAATTATCTGAAATAAGTCTTAAGTTGCTTGTCGACAATGGCCAGGCCTTCCCCGAAACTGTGGGGCGTATAGCCTAGCTTATCATAAGCTTTATCCAAGATAAATCCTGTCCGTTTCGGCCGCATAGCCTGCTGTTGAAGGCTGGCAGAGCTTTCTTTACAGATATACGATTTTTCCAGAAGCCAGTGATCGGCTACGGCTTCTACCAGGTCACAAATACTGAAAAGATCTTTACCAGATATGTGAAATATACCCGTTGCCTGCAAGTCGGCAATCGTAAGACAAGCTGTGGCAAGATCCTCGGCCAACGTAGGCATTCTAAACTGGTCATTGACCACTTTTATAGACTGCCCGTTTTCTAGAGCATTTTTTGCCCATAGTACCACATTTGTGCGGCTCAGGCTTGCTACAACACCGTAGACCAGAATAGTGCGCACGATGGTCGTGGGACAAGAAGCGTTAAGCAACAGGTTTTCACTTTCTACCTTTTGCCTCCCATACTCACTAAGCGGGCTAGGCAGATCCTTTTCGTCATAGGGGCCGTCACTACCGTCGAAAACGAAATCGGTTGACAAATGGACTAAATGAACCTGATGTTTCTCACAGTATTCCAGTAAGTCGCGTACCGCGCCCACATTAATCTTGGCACTTTCTTCCGGATCACGCTCACATATATCTACATTTCCCTGAGCGGCGGTATTGATAATCACATCTGGTTGTATCTCTTCCAACCTGGACTGAAGCGAATCTCTTTCGCACAAATCCAGCTCAACATAGCGGTACCCTTCCTGCACCGGATTTCTATTGGATCCGCGGGAGGAGGCGACCAATTCGAAACGGTCATCCTGAGTTGCGCAGTCGGTCAGTTTCTGGCCGAGCAGACCGTTACTTCCGGTAACAAGAATTCTTTTCATATCAGTTACAACAAAGGCTTTAAGGTGAACGTTTTAAATATTTAAAAATCTTTTTAATTCGCTATTTGATATTCCATGATAAAGCGTATTTTTGCAGTCCAAATTAAGAGTGTGTAAAATGCTCTAAATCTGTATACAATTACAAAACTTTACTTTATATATGTCCAACACCGGAAAAATAGTGCAGATAATCGGTCCAGTAGTAGACGTTAGCTTCGCCGATGATGCCAAATTACCGAAAATTTATGACGCATTGGTCATTGACAAAGCAAATGGCCAAAGAGTTGTTCTGGAGGTTCAGCAACATTTAGGGGAAGACCGGGTTCGCACCATCGCTATGGACTCCACGGACGGACTGGTTCGGGGCATGTCAGTGGTCAGCACAGGGGCAGCCATTAAAATGCCCGTTGGTGAAGAAATTAAAGGACGTGTGTTTAATGTAGTAGGTGAGGCTATTGATGGCATCAGGAATCTTGATAAGGAAAATGGTCGCCCTATCCACGCGCTCCCTCCGAAATTTGAAGATCTTTCTACCGAAACGGAAGTTCTTTATACCGGTATCAAAGTAATCGACTTGCTTGAACCTTATTCAAAAGGGGGGAAAATCGGGCTGTTTGGCGGTGCGGGGGTTGGAAAAACGGTATTGATCCAGGAACTGATTAACAACATCGCAAAAGCTTATTCAGGTCTGTCGGTGTTCGCAGGTGTTGGAGAGCGTACGCGCGAAGGAAATGACTTGCTTCGGGAAATGCTTGAATCGGGTATTATCAAATACGGTGATGAGTTCCTTCATGGCATGGAAAAGGGAGAATGGAACCTTGATCAGATCAGTGATGAGGCACTTAAGGAATCCAAGGCGACTTTTGTATTCGGACAGATGAACGAGCCTCCGGGAGCCCGTGCACGTGTGGCACTGTCCGGTTTGACTATTGCTGAATATTTCCGTGATGGCGATGGTGAAGGTGCTGGAAAAGACATCCTGTTCTTCATCGATAATATTTTCCGCTTTACCCAAGCAGGTTCTGAAGTGTCCGCTTTATTAGGACGTATGCCATCGGCCGTTGGTTATCAGCCTACTCTCGCTACTGAAATGGGTCTGATGCAAGAGCGCATCACGTCAACCAAAAGAGGATCTATCACCTCCGTTCAGGCGGTTTACGTACCGGCGGATGACTTGACTGACCCGGCACCGGCTACTACGTTTGCACACTTAGATGCCACAACCGTATTATCCCGTAAAATTGCAGAACTCGGTATCTATCCAGCTGTAGATCCGTTGGATTCAACTTCCAGGATTCTTGATCCGGCCGTTTTAGGCGATGAACACTATAATACCGCACAACGTGTCAAAGAAATTCTGCAGCGCTACAAGGAGTTGCAGGATATTATTGCCATTCTCGGTATGGATGAACTATCTGAAGAAGATAAGCTCACGGTTTCCCGTGCGCGCCGTGTTCAACGTTTCCTTTCTCAGCCCTTCCATGTGGCGGAACAGTTTACAGGTTTAAAAGGTGTTTTGGTTGACATCAAAGAAACCATTAAAGGGTTTAATATGATCATGGATGGTGAGGTCGATGAATATCCTGAGGCGGCATTCAACCTGGTCGGAAATATCGAAGATGCAATAGAAAAGGGTAAGAAACTGTTGGCTGAAGCAAACGCCTAAGACCGAAAATATATGGAATTAGATTTAATGACTCCCGATCGCGCTGTTTTTAAAGGCGAGGTAAGCTCCGTTACCGTTCCTGGGAGTGCAGGATCATTTGAAATATTACATGATCACGCACCTATTATTTCTACGCTGGACGACGGGAAAGTAATTATTCGTAGCACAAAAGGCCAGCAGGTGATTGAAATCAAAGGCGGAGTGGTTGAAGTGTTAAATAACAAAATCTCCGTCTTAGCGGAAGGGGTGAACGAAGACGAGAACTAGCTCGTTCTGTAATTCCCCAACAACATATAGGCCGCCCCAACCTTGGAGCGGCTTTTTTATGCTCAAAACCGTGGAAGTTTCTTCTGTATCTGGCAGTTTTAAGCAGAATATGACCGGAATTTATTATGCACACATAATAACATACCGTATA
>JBMDWN010000024.1:0-66302 GCA_048595275.1 Olivibacter sp.
CTTAGGTATTAAAACGGTAACATTTGCGACCATAGCGACTCGGAAAGACCATAGCAAATCTTCGTGCATAAGCCCGTCTTCGAAGTATAGATCGTTGGCTTGCACCAGGCGACTACTGATCAGCTTATTCCAGGCTACGACAGGATAGCTGAAGTCAAAAAACGCACGAGACCCCTGTTCTTTGGAATGGAAAACAACAAGCTTTTCCGGCAATTTCTCTAACATCTGATGTTTGAATCCAATCTCTTTAACTCCGCCCACCACCAGGTCTGCATTTTGCTTTTCCGCCTGGTCTATCAGCATTTCCAGCGCATTTGGTTCAATTGCATCGTCACTGTCCAGAAAATAAAGATAATCTCCCTTAGCCGCATGAATACCGGTATTTCTGGCGGCCGAAAGTCCCCTGTTAGAAGCATGAGATACGACCGACCAATGAAACAATCGATGATCGTCCATAAATTTCCTCACCAAATTCATACTGTTGTCATGGCCACAGTCATCGATCAAAATAACCTCCAACGGTGTAAGAGATTGGCTGGCCAACGAATTCAAGCAACGTATGACAAACTTCTCTACATTGTAGATCGGCACAATAACAGATATGGTCTTGGATGGATACAATAAACAGAGAATCTTGTTAACGTACTATTTTAGCAAATACCGGGAGAGGTAACCAACAGAGATAATCATCAGTCCTATAAATCCGATGGCGAATGCTCCGATTACAGCTCCCTTCGTGAAGCTGACCTCACGTTTTTCCAGGGGAAAAATAGGCCTATCCAGCACTTGAATCAAAGGGCGATCATTATTAAGGGTTATTCTGGCCAACTCCTGATTTTTTACAAGCTCGGTGAGAATAGCCGTATTAGCGCTGACATCAACCTGTCGCTTTTGTGACCCTACCCGCAAGGACTGTAATATCGGATTGCTGTTAGGATTTGCCTGCATTTCTGAAGCTACGCCACTTATGGCCTTATTAAGCTCATTCCTTATGGAGTCAACCTGTTCACTGATGATGTTAAGGTTATCCTGCGATTTCTTCGTTTTCGTTGCCGTATAAAATTCAGACACGTTTTTGATAAGCGTTTCCGCAAAATATTTAGAGAAATAAGGGTCCGGCGACTCACATTCTACGGCAATTATACTAAGCTTTTTATTAGGCTTATCAATCGTCAGGTATTCCTTTAGTAAGTCCTTATGAATAACGGAAACGATTGAGTCAAGCAGATAGGAAGATGTTGAATCCCGACTGAATCTCAGCTTATGGAGCTCTGAATCCGCTGGCCATGCCTCCCGCATTTTAGTAAAATCGAGATACCTTTCAATCAGCGTTTGCGGATCGTCTTGATCCCTTACCGGCGACAGTAACGTCTCCTGGATCATTCTCCTTGACTTCAGAAATTCGATGATGTTGTCTCCGGTGAACAGTCCCGCCCCTTCAATTCCTCCAAGATTAATACCGAACTGAGAAGCGATACCCGCATAAGTGCTCATAATCCCCCCACCGCCGCTATCTTCTTCTAAAACGAAACTAACCACCCCTTTATAGGTAGTTGTTTTTAGCTTCGAATACAGCGCGCCTGCACCTGCACCCAATAAAACACACAGAAGTAAGATCTTCCATTGACTTCTCAGATATCGAAAGTAAGCTTTAGCTTTTAAAATGAGTTCCTTTAAACTAACCTCGTCGTCCGCCATCTGTTGGTCACTATAGTTTTTTAAATTCTACCATCACTATAAAGATATTCCGGCAAATTACCTGAATATGGCCACGATCACGGCTAGCGCTGAGGCCAATCCCGACCCTATCCCTACCCATTGAGCAGCATTCATGCGCTCCCGTTCCAGACGTTGAGGGACAAAAATTTCAGACCCGGGTTTAATCTTCGGATAATTACTGATAAACAGAAACCTGCTGGTGCTTTTTGCTGAACCATTCGCGTAAACAACATAAGCCCTTTTGCGCAGGGCACGTTGCGAAAACCCACCAGCCTGGGATATATATTGCTTAAAACCTTTATTGCTGTTGTAGACCACCGTAACAGGTGCCAACACTTCGCCACTTACCCGGACCGTTTGCAACTGTTTAGGAACACGGAGGATGTCGCCCTCTTCCAGCAGGATATCCGACTTCTCGCCTGGAGACTGGAGTGCTTTCACCAGGTTAATCCCTACATAGTTACTACGGTTATACGACTGTTGCTGCCGAACTCCCGTAGTAGCATCGACCTCCCCCTCTTGTAAAGCATTCAACCTGGATAAGCGCTCGCTTTGCAGCAATTGCTGCCGCTCCAGAGTCTCCTGATCCAAATTACTGGTGGAGTCCACATGCGAATCATCATAATCCTTCCTTTTCAAGGATGCTCCGTCAACAAAAGCGAAAGCCGTAAAGCCACCAGCTCGCTTCAACAGATCTGATAGTCTCTCATCTTTACGACTAAGCGTATACTCACCCGGATATACAACTTCCCCTTCGATTCGTACGGTCCGCTGTCGCTCATAGCCCGGCTCCACACGGACACTTACCAGATCGAAAGGCTCCAGCACGAAATCATTATCACCGGTAAAATCTTTCCCGATATTCACATGGTAGATTTCTGCCGTGTTAGCTGATCTGGATAGTACATCGCTATCTGCTACACGGCGGGATACTTCAACCCTTGTACCGGTTCCACTCTCGGTAAAGCCTCCAGCCTGCATAATCAATTGTTGCAGCGTCATTCCTTCTGAAAAGGAATATTTACCTGGCTTCCGAATCTCGCCGTTGATCTCGACTATAAATTCATTTCTTAGATCGAATATAGAAGAAATGAAAACGATGTCTTCCCTTTTTAACGCTATGTCCTCTTCCACACCGGCCAGAACATCCGCGACATTGAACGAAACCTGTTCTCGCTGCAAATCATCCTTCAACCGAATAAGGTAAGCCTTTTTCAAGAACGCGTCCTCTTTTACGCCATCCGCCTTCTTTATCAGCATGGAAAGCGTCAGACCGCTGCTTAGCTCGTATTGTCCCGGTCTGAAAACCGCACCATCTATGGATACCCGGTTAGTAAAACGATTCAACAATCTTTCAACAGTAAAACGGTCTCCACTCCGAACTTCAAACTGACCAAACTGCGACAGCAGCACGTCTTCAATTTTGAACTCACGTTCTGTATTTCTGATCGCGGTTACCCGCTGTTTGTAAGCATTTTCAGTAAAATCGCCTGCATATCTTAGTAAATCTCCAAATGTCTCACCCGGTTTCGTCTCAAAAAGTTTTGGTCGCTTGACTTCACCGATCATTTCAACGCGGGATAGATAAGGGTCAACCCGAATCACATCCTGATCTCTCAGACTGACGTTTCCTTCCATGGTCCCCCGCTCCAGGAAGTCATAAAGGTCCAGATCTGCTATCACCTTGTTATTACGCAACACCTTTATGCTTCTCAGCGATCCCCTGGAAGTCGGCCCACCAGAGCTGTACAAGGCATTAAATACTGTTGCAACAGACGGTAACGTGAACGTGCCTGGCATAACGACTTCACCGGTAATAATCACTTTGATGCTCCTGATATTGCCCAGCGTAACAATTAGCTTCGTCTGACCATTCGTCAGCGCACTATAAACCTTCGACATGGCCGACTTTATCCTGGCCGTTGCCTGTTCAATGGTGGTTCCCCCCACATTGACAACTCCGACATAAGGAATATTAATGTTACCATCAGCGTTTACGACCAGGCTATAACTAGCCTGAGAATTACCGTATAAGTCAATCTGCAATTCGTCCTGAACGCCAACCACGTAATCCAGGGGTGTGGCAATCTGAAGGTTAGGCTCAAATCTCGGGTTGGCATTCTGAAATAAATCGGCCCCGTAAATACGTTCTTTCAAATTTCGTTCTACCAACTCATTTCTAGTCAGTCCGTTAATAGAATCATCATAAATACGAGAGCTATCCTCAATGCCCCCAACACGTCGATTAACATTAAGCGCGGAACTCTTTTTTGCAACACCAAATAAACCCTGATTTTCAGGCTGACTTTGGTTCTGAACTTCAATTACACGTTGCCTGAGTTTTTCCATTTCTGTTGCACTCATGCCTCTTGCGGTTGCCATCTGCATCATTTGTGCTTCACTCATCCCGGAAGACTCCGCTTGCTGGATAAAGCTCTGAATCTGAGCGTCACTCAAATCATCTACTCGTAGCTGGCTCAGGTCCTGGCTGTTTATATTTTGTGCTTGCGTTGAAAAACCCACAAAAAAAAGTAATCCAAATATTGCCAGTATGTGACCTACCTTTTCTTTAAAACGCATATTTCAATTCGCTATTTATCATGATAATTTGCAAAGAAACGTTTTTTTTAGTAAAAAACGTTTTTCACACTATAGAACCTATAACGGCCAGGCCGAAATCACGAATCAGCTACTAAAGCTACATCTACCTTCGCATTTCGTTCGGACCGCTGCCGATCCAGAAACCAGCCCCACTTATTAAAATATTTGATCGCCGATTGCATATGTATACGGGCCAGCTTCCCTCTTTCGTAAGAAGCCTTTCTGTAGGCATGAAAGATTTCCACAAATGGGAATATAACCGTTCTTCCTATTGAACCAAGCCGGCGATTAAGATCAACGTCTTCCAGGTACATAAAAAATCGTTCGTCGAACCCGCCAACTCGTCTTAACCCCTCAACCCTTATGAACATAAAGCACCCGGAAAGATTCGGAACATCTAAAATTCGGTCGTAAGCATACGTCATCATCTCGTAACGCTCATTAGCTCGCTTTCGATAAAAAGGCATGAAGCGTCTTCCGAACAACTGCATCGGAGAGGGTAACATCTTTCCTAATCGTTGAAGTTGCTTGTCCGGATAAAGAATCTTCGGCATCACGTTCACCATATCCCGGTTCTCGCCCATAAACTGCACCAGCCGTTCAATAACGGAAGATTCAAACCAAACGTCGGGGTTCAGCACCAGGTGATAAGCAGCATCAGAAACCAAGACCTTCTTTATCGCTAAATTATGTGCTTTACCAAAGCCCAGGTTACCATTATTGAAATGATACTCAATACGAGGATCTATTTCGGATAACGTCTTTAAATCATCCGTAGGAGAATTATCAAAGAGGTAGAGCTTTGAAACCAAGGGGGTTCCCAGACAACTCTCTACACAGCGAATTAATTCCTCCTGATTCTGCCTGTACAATACAACTGCTACGTGAACCATACCTAACTAACCAGCTCCCAAGTTTCCGTTTCGAAATTATATCTTTTCAGCAGCCTGGCCGGATTACCCACAATCAATGAAAAAGGTGGAAAGGATTGCGTTACTACCGCACTAGCTCCAATGACACAGCCTTCACCCAATTCAACTCCCGGTAAAATCACTACATTTTCTCCGAGCCAGCATCTTGAACCAATTCGAACAGATTTAGCGGATAACGATCTTTTTATTGGTGCTTTCTGAATCTCCATTTTACTTGTTTGTCGAAAATCACCGTGATTATGATCGGTGATGAAGACCTTACTGGCAATCAATACCTCATCCCCTATCTCTACGCTTTTTATAGCACCGATATGAACATAATCATTTAATTGCACCTGATTTCCAAGTCGTATGCATATCCCGGCTTCACGATTCAATGGCAATGCTTCTATTCTGCATCCTACCCCGGTAGTGAGGTTATTTCCTAAATCCACAAACTTAGTGTTCCTTAGTTCAAAGGGAAACCTTATCAGTCTTGCTTTCGAATAAAGTAACTTTGTTTTAAAGAGGTTACTCAACATACGGAGGCTTCCTATTAACCCATATTTCTTTATCATTTCCCCCTCCAAAATACGATTAGCACTCTTCTCAAATATTTTAAGATGGAGTATACCGTTAAAAATATATATTCCGGAAGACCAATAATCCCCAGTCGGCGGCCGGTGCGCAGATTCTTCAATTCTCCTTTTTCCATTCCCCATAAATTGCTTGAAAGTCCCGAATAACCGAAGTTAGGCTTCCCATCTCCTGTTATAGCCACATCTTCATTAAGAAGGACACATCGATGGTCCTTGCATACTCGGATCCAAAAGTCTCCTTCTTCCGCATAACGTTGTTTTTCGTCAAAATATCCTACTGTTTCAATTAATTTACGGCGAAAAACAACTGTTGGTGTTACAAAGAGTACTTTGTACATCAGAAGCCGGGCGGATATAACCGTCAAATTATCAAATCTTTTAAAGAACCAGCGGTCCAGCTTTTCCCCATTTCGCTGAGCCCCCAAAAAATCGATCTCCGGATTTTGACGAAAGATCTCCAGTTGGCGCTTTAGCTTTCCGGCACGCCAGGTGTCGTCTGAATCCAGCAAGGCAATAAATTCTCCTCTCGATGCTTCCATACCTACATTACGTGCTTTCGACACGCCTGAATTCGTCTGATTAATCAAACGAATGGATATTTGCTCATCTCCGGATTCGGAAATTATATCATTTAAAACGGCACTTGTCGCGTCAGTGCTACCATCGTTAACAACCACTATTTCAATAGGTCTGTAATTCTGACTGAGAACAGAGCGTACAGTTCGCTCAATTGTTTGTTCAGCATTATATGCTGGAATTACTACGCTTACTAAACTATTTCCCTGCTCTCTCACCTCAAAGCCTTCTACTTCAAAACACCCGGTAATTGTGCCGTCAACTCCCGTGCAACGCTTTCAATTCTGTAATAATTTTTCATTTTCTCAATAGAATCCCGAAGCGTATCATAACCTCCATTTTTCCCGGATGAAATATTTTCGATACCAAGCCTCAGCGCTGCAAAATTATCAAATAAAATAAAGGCATCCTGATGATCACGAGATATTTCTTCGAAATATGAGTTTCTGACTGCCAGAACAGGTAAGTTATATTTTAGTGCATCCAGAATAGCCCCGCTGCTGCTTAGTGTATAAGCATCTTCCGGGTAGCAGAAAACGGCGTAGTGTGCTTCCCTACAAAGACTTGAATACAATTCCTGAGAAAGATATTTCCCATTTTCTTCATATATCCGTACCCATGGATTTATAAAACTCGTCATTTCCGGAAGCAAAGAACCAACAAGCCTAAACTCGAAAACACCAGCTTCTACTTCAGCCCTGAAATAGTCGGCAAGTCTAAAGAACAAATCGGACTTCTTAGACAGTCTTGCCACCCCCAAGTGCGCAAACACAATGGGTTCGCCCGAAAATCGCTTTCCATCCATGTTTTCGAATATATAGGGGTGATGAATCAGCAGAAGCTCTTCGCTTTTAAGAAAGCCCCGATTCATTAAATACGTTTTGATATTCTGCTCGAGCACCACATAATATTTATTAGGCTGTTTTTTCTTAAAAGCTCTTTTGATAAGACCTGCAAATAGTTGCTGAACGAGAGGTTTTGATGAACCCTCATTCAAAACATCCAGCCCGTGCAGGACAATAGAGGTTTCGAAGGCTAGCTTTCTTCTGCTTAGAACGTACTGAGCGACCGGAGACAAAAAACAAAAAAAGATCTTATTTGGCTTATACTGATCTGCCTTCCGGAAAAGCGAATTTAGCAGCCTGAACTCATTCCAAAATTTCTTCAGCCAGGCACTTTTGCTGTGGTGTGTATTAGCATCAACCTTAACTGGCTCAAAATGAACCTGATCCGGGAAATTGTATAATTTTCCAAGCTGCTGTATATGACCAGGGTCTGCGAAAAAAACTATCCTTTCAGAAGGATATGCCTCTGAAAGAACCGCCAAAAACGCAGCATTGAAAGGAGCATGCTGTCCGAAGGTCATGAAGAAATCTGCTACAAATATCATCTGTTTTCCTTTACTCCCGCTGAAATGAACTTGGCGAAAAAATAGTTTCAAAAGGGATATACAAGTCCCAGTAAACGGCGATAAGATTGTACAATCGGAATGCCCCGAATAGTATAACCAGTAATAGACCCAGTACCCTATACCATTTATTCTTAATAGAGATGACTAGGTAGGATATGACAAATATTTCATATATCAGAAACCCAGTAGTAACACGCGCAATTACTGGCAGACTAATCATAACGACCAGATAAATTAAGTTCCCAAACACCAGTAAGTTCAGGTAACCCACGTAGTTCGCCTGATCTTTCTCTGAGACAAATCGTTTACAATAAATGAAGATCGGAAGGAAGACTGCCCTTTTTAGCACTCCCACAGCAAAAGCAATATAGGGGTTTCCGGCAGTAGCCGTGTCTAACCCTTCCTCTTCGTAGAACATTAACTTATCTCCCACTCTCGAATCTATTCCTACAAAGTTGATCACGAATTTAGCAAGTAGTCCTGCAACGTCAAAAAAACCCATCACAAATGCAATCAGCAACGTGCTATAAAGTAGAATAGGAGAAAACTTTATATGATAAATCCTGTATGCTGCCAGAAAAAGAATTGAGCTGATGTGTATGCTTGACGCAATAAGCACCAAAATGATAAACTTAAGTAGGGTCCTCTCGCGTATGTACTTTGTCGCGTAAAGGGTAATTGATATAGCTAAAAACTGCCTTACCGCGAAAAGATCTGCAAAATAGTAACAGAAATACAGGAACAGACACATCATCATGGTGGAACGATGCTCATAAAAGACTTTGGCCTTAATCCCGATTGTCAATAGTGCTACCACAGCCAGGTACCCGGAATAATTCAATCCGAGTTGTGATAATCCGTAATTCAAATACGTAAAACCCCGTTCCATCATATTCAGTTCGGGATTCAAAACATAGCTTGAGACACTCTCGTAGAAGTCCAGATAGGAGACCCAATCCGTTCCGACGTTCCATCGAATAGCGCTTAATACGATGAGTACGATGACGAGAAAACAAAAAATTATTTTCTTTATTTTTCCGCCCCCTCTCAATACATCAAATAAGGCAAAAAACGCTAAAACGATGAACAGTATACCATAAATCATAAAGGCCTAATTCTTTTCATGCAATAGCAAAGCTTCATAAAGTTCGTCCGCATTCCGACTATTATATGCACTAAGTTTACTATGAAGCTGCGAAATCTGGTCATCGTAGAAGTCCTGATCAATAAGCAGTTTTTCAATCAACATGCAGTACTCTTTCGGTGAAGATGCGACTAATAAACCGATGTCTCTAAAATTTTCCAGGCCTTCCTCGCCTACACTACTTGTTACAACAGGCTTTCCAAAAGACAACGACTCGATGTTTTTTATTTTCAAACCCGAACCGACACTAACGGGATTAATCGCAACGTCCGTGTTTTCATATAATTTGAAAATCTCTTCGACCAATCCGACGGGTTCAATGCCTTCAAGCATCAAATCTTCCTGTACTTTAACCCAATTACTGATTTCTCCGGCTATCGTTAATTCAGCTTCTGGCACCACCAACTTCAGTCCGTTCCATACCGAACGGATAAAATAGGATATTGCATTCTGGTTGGCACTGTAGTTGGATGCCACATAGAGCAACTTCTTTCGTTTATTACGACGTGTAGTGAACCTGATATCGACCGAGTGTCCGACCGTAAATAAGTCCGACAAGCAGCCATTCTCCCTGAAAAAATCCCGCTCGACATCTTGAATACAAATTACCCGATCTGCCCTGTTTAAAGCCTTGATCTCATCTTTCACCGATATTCTGAACCGCTCCATCGGTTTTTCACCGGAATAAAGGTTAATAAACCGCAGGTGTAGCGAGTCATGGGTATCCAGGATTTTCAACGTGCCTGAAGGGGTGACATCGAACAACCTGCTGTAATAGGTGTAATTCACATATACAAGGTCTGGTTTATAGGCTCCTAAGGTATTCCTGAAAAAAGTAATATCTCCTCGGTCGATAAAATCATCCACTTTAACCGCTCGAAATTGTCTAAACCTAATAATGCTCTCTAACCATCTCCAACGCAAGCGATACAATAACCTTCGGCGGCCTTCATAAGCTTTGTAAATATAACGGTTGCCTAATGAGGCCCGCATTGGTTCGGGATCAAAGGGCGAATCCGGCAAATGTAAAAAGCAAAAGTCAATCTTCCAGACCTTAAATTGCTCTATAATTTTCGCAATACGAGTAGCATTACCCGAATGTTGCGGATAACAAGGCACGGGAGACACTATTAAGATTTTCTTTGCAGCTATATTCATCGCTTCCTTAAAAACATCCTGCCTGACCATTCTAAAAGCAAATCATCCCTCCAGACCAAAGCCTGAATTAAAGAATACGCGATTACTGAAAAAAGTGTCGTCGCCATGAAAAAACCAATAGAGCTATCAAAATAACTCCTATTAAGAATTGCTATAGCGTAAAAAGGTACACAAGCCAAAACAGCTTTAAGCAGAAGACTCCATTTGGGATTAAAATTGAATTTCTTCAGACCATAAACTACCAGCAAGCACATTACAATCAGTTCTACGAGTAAATTAGCCACAGCAGCCCCCACCTGAGCAAGGGATGGAATTAACGCAAGGTTCAACACCAGGCTCAGGCACATACCGACTAAAGCGGATCGAAAAAACAACTTTTCATTACCTGTAGGATTCAGTATCTGCATTCCGAATACATAACTGATGCCGACAAAAAGAATGGTTGGTGATAAAAGCTGTAATACAGTCACGGTAGGACCATAACGTTCGCCAGCGAACAGAAAAGTCAACGGCTCTGCCACAACTAATATTCCGGCAGCCATCGGTACGCCCAAAAGACAAACCGAATGAAAAGACTTTTGTAATAAGTACTTTACTCTTGTCTCCTCCTTATTCTTAAAAGCAAATGAAAGGGCCGGAATGAGTACTGCACTTAAGGCGCTCAATACCGTAATGAGAACCTTATTGATCTTAACGCCCGTGGCGTAAAACGCTACGGACTCATCTCCGGAAATAAAACCTAACATAACACCGTCAAGGAGGGTATAAACGCTGGTTATAATTCCGGTACTAAATATAAACAGCATGGGCTTTATGTGTCGGATAAAGCCTTTCAGGCGTAACGCGATGTGTACGTATTTCCTCGCATATATCAAATTCACCAACGCACTCGTTATGACCGCCATGCAGTTGATGCTATAAAAAACGTTAAGATCCGAAGATGAACGAACAAACAAAAAGATCAACACGATAGCCAAACTTCTGATCGCTATAGTCCTCAAGGCTAAAAAAGGAAAGGCCTCCATTCCTTGATAGAGCCATTCCACTACAAAAGTATTTCCGAAAATCAGAACCGTACCAACCCAAAAGAGTTGTCGATAGGGAAACAATGATGGGATCAGCAAAAAGCTTGCTATATAGACGATTGATATTAGTAAGGACGTGATGAAATGAATTCCCAGTAATTCAGAAAACACAAGCTGTCTTCGTTCTGGGTTATTCTGATACTTAGCAATTTCACGCACACCATAGACCGGAATTCCCAATGCAGCTAAAAGTAAAAAATACTGCGTGTAACTATCAACAAAAGTTACGGCTCCCAAACCCTCAGGCTGAAGAATTCTGGAAATATATGGAAATGTGATTAAAGGAAAAACGACCTGACTACCTGCAAGTAAGAGGTTGTAAAATGCATTTTTTTTTAAACTAGCCACTCTTAACGTTTTATTCTGCCTAGTGTTCTCCTAATCCATTCAACTAGCGGAATAAAATCACTCAGCGCAGAAAAATTTGACCACAGCAAATATAGTTTTTTAATGAAGACGAATAAAACGTACTTTTGTCCTGCCGTCTTTCACCTGTTGTTGAGACCCGAAATGTTCAATACGCAATTTGCTGACCGATAAGCATCCTATATATTGGAAAACATGAACAATATCAGATCCCTCATATTCTTATTCACTTTTCTTTTTCTAAGCATCTTCGTACCGGATTCCGTTGCACAATCCCTCTACCAACCCTACTCCTATCATTTCTATCAGAAACTTAACCCTGTTGTGTACAGCGCGGAAACCCGCCTGCATACGACGGTTAAGCCATTCATTATTGATTCCGTTTCCCGACCATTGTATGACTCCCTGATGAACGTCGGGGTCAGAGATCGCCGTTCCTGGCTTGGGAGAAAATTATTCAACGAGCACCTGATAGAGGTAGAAAAAGAGGACTTTACTTTCTACGGAGATTTTTTACCAGATTTTCAGATCGGCCGCTCTTTTCAGGAGGGGAGGTCGCCATGGGTAAATACACGCGGTTTTCAGTTTGGCGGTACTATCGGGGATAAATTTTCTTTTTACACCAGCGGATACGAAAACCAGGCCCTGTTTCCGGATTACATTCGGGACTATATTCAGGAATACCAGATCATACCAGGCCAGTTTGGAAGTCAATACGATCACCGTACCGGCGATAAGCAAGACTGGGCATACGTTTCCGCTATCTTATCCTACACGCCGGTCAAATACCTGAATGTCACGCTGGCTTACGACAAGCACTTTATCGGCGACGGTTATCGTTCCATGCTCCTCTCAGACTTTTCGTCCAACTATCCCGCGCTGAAGTTAACTGGTACGCTGGGGAACGTCCAATATACCAGTATGTGGGCTTATATGCTCGATCCGTTCGCTTCCAGAGACGTCAATTACCTCGAGTCTATCAATAATCGGCAAAACACGGGCGATCTGGGTAAATGGGGAGCCTTTCAATACCTGGATTGGAATGTCAACAATCGTCTTTCCCTGGGTTTTTTCCAATCGATCTTATGGGCACCCAGAAATGCAGCCGGCAACCGGGGCTTTGATCCCAGTTACGCTATACCGCTCATCTTCACCAGACCGATCGAATCTGCCAACAGCAATTCGCCTGATAAGGTACACGTTGGACTTACCGGAAAATACAAGGTCTTGGATAACGTGACCACCTACGGTCAGTTTCTCCTGGGCGAACTATATGTGAGAGAGCTTTTTAGGGGCAACGGATATATAAACAATAAAAATTCTGCCCAGCTCGGGATAAGGGGCTTTAATACCTTTGGGGTAAAGTCGCTGAATTTTTTGTTTGAATACAACATGGCCAGGCCATACACCTATCAGCATTTCACACCGATTACGTCTTATACGAATTATAACCAGCCACTGGCCCATCCATACGGAGCAAATTTCCGTGAATTAGTGGGTTTAGTAAACTATTCCATAGGCAGATTCGACCTTTCCCTCCAGGGACTTTTTTCGAGAAAGGGTTTCGATCCTAGTCCGTTAAAGAATTATGGCGGCGATTTATTTAAGACCTATGAGAACTATGTACGTGACTATGGTAATTTCATTGGTCAGGGGGTAACAACAGATTTACATTATTACGATTTTCGTGCCGCCTAT
Source organism: Olivibacter sp. (assembly GCA_048595275.1). Taxonomy (GTDB): domain Bacteria; phylum Bacteroidota; class Bacteroidia; order Sphingobacteriales; family Sphingobacteriaceae; genus Olivibacter. The sequence continues at coordinate 13,269 of JBMDWN010000024.1, forward strand.
TTGCTAAACCCAAAATATAACCTCCGCTTCGAAGTCGGAAGTATAATACGGCAACAAACCAATATAGCAGGCACACATACGACTAATTTTCTAACATTCGGCTTAAGGTCTTCATTCCGGAACATTTATTCTGACTTCTAAAATATTCCACTTCATTTGAGCAGTTGGCCGAATTATTGTAGCATTCCGATGAGAATTTACGTTACGAGAATAGATTATTATTTATTATTGTTTCTTTAATTTTGACTTATAATAACTATTCTGCTATTTTACAGAACGTAATTATCTGAACTAACGACATTTTATGCAGATAACCATACTTCCCTTTTTATTAGCACTTGCGGCATCACTAATGGCCGTGCCCGCTATCATAAAGGTTGCTTACCATAAACGTCTTGTTGACGACCCGCGCATGGAGGAGCGAAAAATTCACCGCTTTTGCGTACCAAATCTGGGGGGGGTTGCCGTATTCAGCGTCTTCGCATTGATCAGCTCATTGTTTACCGACGGAAATAGCCTTCCGCATGGAAACTTCATTTTTGCCGCCGGAATCATCATTTTTTCCATTGGTCTTAAAGATGATCTGGTAGCCTTGGATCCCTACAAAAAATTTCTCGCTCAGTTCATCACTGCTTTTATAGCTGTTTACTTCGCTGATTTCCGGTTGACTAATTTTCAGGGAGTGTTTGATATTTACGAAATATCCCCCGTGTTGAGTTACTTATTCACGACCATCTCAATTGTTTTTATTATCAACTCCTTTAACCTGATTGATGGAATAAATGGATTGCTTGGGGGCGTCAGCGTTCTGGTTTGCCTGGTTTACGGAGGTGTATTTTACCTGATGAACGAGTCCGGCTTATCTGTTTTAGCCTTTACCATGGCAGGATCTGTGCTTGGGTTCCTTCGCTATAATGCAGGCAGAGCCAGAATCTTTATGGGAGACGCCGGAGCTTATTCCATCGGTTTTGTCATAGCGCTGCTATCCATTCGATTTATTGAGCTAAACCCTGTAGCTCTCCCTTTTTCAGGTACGGCTCCTTTTATCAAGTCCGCACCAGCGATAGCAATAGCCATACTGGTTATTCCGACATACGACACGCTGAGGGTTTTCATCAAGCGAATCTCAAGTGGCAAATCACCCTTTTTCCCTGACCGTAACCATCTTCATCACCGATTGCTGGCTATCGGATTCTCCCATTCAAAGGCGAGTCTGACGTTAGTTGGAGTAAACGTTCTGATTATTGCTTTAGCTGTTTCTTTGCAAGACATCGGTACGCCACAGCTGCTGATCGTTTTATTGTGTACCGTGCAATTCATTAACATTCTTTTATGGCTGTACGATGCACGAATGAATTTGATCAATTCCAACAGAGCTCGGGTAGAGGCTACACTTGTAGAAAACATTAGTCCTGTCGAAGATGAAGATCCCTCTATAAAGCTGGACGACGCTAAAAATATCATCTCGGTTAAAGCCAATAAGCACATAGCTACCGATCAGGTAAACACCTCTGTCGTAACCGAGGGCGGGCGCAAAGTGCCGAAGAAGTTGGCTGATGAGATTCTTCAGCGTTTGGAAGAGGATCGGAGTTAGCGAGATCGCCTGTCAACCCGGTTGCGATCGTTTTAAACGACCACAGCGAGTTAAATTATCTTAACCGGATCATAGCAGAGGCCAATCTCCATCCGATTTCTTTGAGTCTTTAGCCGTCTTTTGCAAAAAGCTTTTAATATTCGACAGAGAACTTTTGATCCCGAATTCATGTCTTTCCCGCTTCGAAATCGGAGCCTCAAAATCGCTTTGCTGATTCCGCTTTAGCATTTCCTCCGAAGGTCGAAAAGCTTTAAGGATGATTCCCGGCATATATTTTTTGTCTTTAGTTTGAATATCCCGCTGCCCCCATGAACGGGCGAGAAACTGAATAGAGAAGAGGATGAAAACGATCCCCGCATCATTTAGTTTACGTTTAGAAATCCAGTGTACTGGCTGCGGATTCGGATTCAGGATAAACTCAAAGTCTGTCATATCAATCACCTGCATCCAATTGGATAGGAGATCGGCAGCAATCACGGTAATGCTTATTCTCACTTTGTAGGAAGCATCGTAAGGGCAACGCAGCTCATCGTCAGAATTAGTAATAGGAAGTATCAGTTCAACTTCACCATCTTCATACAAGTGAAGCTCCGGCTCGACAAGCAGAATGTTTTCGATATTGGACTCCTTATTGAACGAAAAGTAGTTTAATCGGCTCGGGTCTGAATTTTGCAGGTGACGTTCGCCAATGTCCTCGTAAGAACTTTCCATACAACGCGCAATAGCAGCGGCAAATCGACCATTGAAGGATGGATCCAGGTATTGCTGAAATGCCGCGAAGATCTGCTTTAATCTTCCGGCCTGGTGACTGGCTACGCCGTGTTCCAGTGCCTTAAGTTTCGTGTTTGCGGTTTGCTTAACTCTGCGAGGCTTGCCTTGTACAATTTGCTTCCCGTCTAATGTACGGTATACAACCTCACCAATTCTTCCATGCAGGGCACCATCGTTTCTTAATCTGGCCATAATTTTCACGTGTTTAGTTTATATATAATTAGGATTAATAGGTAACCAACTTAAAGATGTGAACTTATTAAAAGCTTTGTGCATCCACTCTGAATCCATCGTTTTACCGTAAAAAGACGGACTCACTATGGACTCAACATGGACTCACTATGGACTCACCCCCTATTTGGTATTGACTTGACTTCAATTTGATTAGATATTATTCATAATAGATTAGCGATTAGCCCCAAAATAGAGAATATTCCGTGAATCCGAAAATCAGAAGAAGGAAGCCGCTAATAAAAAGTGCCACTTCCCACAAGAAACTCTTAAAAACAACAAAGGCATCCCGAGGGATGCCTTTGTTGTTTTTAAGAGTTCTGAAGTCTTCTAGTTCACTCCCTGTCTGGTATCCCACCACATTTGCTTACCCCAGAAATTGTCCTCTACTGAAGCTACGTATTCTCCGCTATTCGCCGAGTTGAGGTTTGTTTCAGAAGTTGGATAAGGATAGCGAAATGGAGGACGATTATGCCCGGGATAAGGGCTACCTGGAGCTGCGTTCAACACGGGAACGTCCGTCCTTCTGGTCTCCGCCCAAGCCTCTTGCCCATTTTTAAATAATGAAATCCATTTCTGCAGATATAATTGCTGGAGGGTTCCATTGTATGCACCAGCCCCTGTGGATAAATAGCCCTCTATTTCTGAAGTGGACAAGCCGTTTTCTTCCAAAGATAGCGTCAAGGCGTTATCATAAGCGGTTTTGGCATCGACACCGACATTCCAGCCTTTCAGAGCCGCCTCGGCCAGGATAAACTGAACCTCTGATACTCTCATGAACGGAGAGAAACCGGTTACATCGTCCCTGAATCGGGCGCCTATCGGAGAATACCGACTTGCAGGTCCTGCAGCACTTTGCGCGGCGTTCGTTCTGCCAATTATAGAACCTCTGTAAGCACCATCCTGCGGTGCTGGTTTCGCATACACAGGTAAGCGGGGATCCGCCAGTGCTACAAGTTGATCTATCATGACGTCACTCACCGAATAATCATTCCTGGCTTGTCCATCTTGAAACCAAGGCTCCCAGTAAGGTAAGTTACCAGGCCAGATAAAAAAGGCATTGTCATCATTGCTTTCCATTATTGGGTAAGTGGAAACATCTGACATAATTTCCTCAATATGAGTCTTGGCCAAATCAGGAGCGACATTAGAAACACGGATTGCCAGTCTAAGCCTCAATGAATTTGCGAAGCGTTGCCATTTCTGGACATCGCCACCAAAAAGCAAGTCACCACCGCCTAGCTCATCTGAGCCACCCTGAGCAAAAAGCTCGTTGGCATTTTTCAATCTTTCCAGTAATACCGGATAAACATCTTCTTGCGTATCGTACTCCGGAGAGATAAAACCCTCATCACCTTTCAATGCCATTTCGAAGGGCAGATCCCTCCACCTGTCGGTTGCAAATTGCCAAACGTAGGTTTGAAATGTCAGCGCTACCGCCTCCATATTCGTTGCATTCTCGGCGCGGGACTGTTGAATAATAACCTCCAGGTTTTTCAGTTCTCTGGATGCAAAAGTCCACATGTTTTCGACGATGTTGGGACGGAATTGATATCTTGATTCGTCCAGGTAAGCAATTTTAGAAAGCTGACCTGAATATGTTGACGGCTCGTTCATATCGCCCCATGTATTGAATATGTTAGCAGCATGGTCTTGAATGGTAAAAGCAAGAATATTCGTCAACGGCGCATTTTCCGGCCGATTCGGGTTGCTATTAATTTCTTCGAAATTCTTCGTGCAGCCGAAACTTATCAGCATTAAAAGGGCTGCACTCGTTTTATATATGACGTTTGTTTTCATTATAATAATCTTTATAAAGCTAAGTTCAACTTCAAACCTATACTTCTATTGGATGGGATCTGATATTGCTCAATACCCAATCCGTCATTACCGACACCCAGTCCGGTCTCCGGATCCACATTAGAGATGTTACTCTTATGCGTATAAAGTAAGGCGACATTGTTTGCAAAAAGTGATAAACTCGCTCCTTTCATCCATCCAAGTTTTGAAACCAGGCGGGAGGGCAAACGGTAACCCAGCGTGATATTCCTTAACTTCACAAAGCTACCATCAATAATATCGAACTCAGTACCTCCACCGGCGTAGGAAACATTGCTGTAAAAGTCATCCGCCGACAAACGGATATCATTCCGGCTTCCGTCAGCCTTTACGAAGTTGTGGTCCTGCATAACATTCTCACCCGCTATGACACCAGTCTCCCGAATGTTTCCGTCCGCTGTGAAGTCCAGGACTCCGGTAGTAGCACCAAACATTTGGGTAACGCTAAAGAAATCCCCTCCTTTACGAAAATCTACCAGAAAACTCAACAGGAAGTTTTTGTAAGAGAAGCTATTGTTTATCCCTCCAACCCAGTCGGGTGTAATGTTACCAATCGGCTGCTGTGCTTCGAATTCCGGCAATCCATTTTCGTTGACGATAATAGATCCCTCCTCGTTGCGTGAATAGGCTAAGCCTCTTATCACACCGAATTCCTCACCTGGTACAGCACTTATGTTTACACCCCAGGCGTTTGTGATCGGGTAATTGGATAGTTCCTGTCCGGTAGTAGGATCAGTATAGAGTTCATTAACCCGGTTACGGTTTAATGACCAATTAATATCTACATCCCAGTTAAAACCATTTTCTCCCTTTTGAACCGGTGTGCCACCAAGTTGAATTTCCACACCCTTATTCTGGATTTCTCCTGCGTTAATTAAGAGACTACTGGCACCGGTGAAGCGAGGCAAGTCAATCCCCATAATCTGATTCGTTGTGATCTTATCGTAATAAGTTGCGTCAAACCTTAACCGTCTGTTAAAGGCGGCCAGCTCCAGTCCTATTTCGTAACTGTTAACCTTTTCAGGCTTTAAATTTACCGGAGGTATCTGAGAGTCGAGACGGTTGAGCGGGGCTCCCCCGAAGGCCGGGTTGACGTATAAATAGTACAAGAAGGTTTGATAGGGATCCGTATCATTACCGACTTGGGCGTAACTTCCTCTTAATTTACCGTAATTCAGCCAAGAGTTATTCAGCCCTAAAGATTCAGTAAAGATCCAACTCAGACTAGCGGATGGATAAAAGTAAGACCAGTTGCCGCTTGGAAGCGTACTGCTCCAGTCATTCCGGGCAGTCAGATCCAAATACAACTGGCTTTTGTATCCGACTGATGCCTGTCCATAAACACTATTAACACGACGATGGAAAAGCGCATTTTCTGCCTGAGGATATCCGTTTACGTTTTCTATAGAATATACACCGGGGACAGCCAAATCTTCCGCGAAGATCATCGTATATTTTGTTTTGTTATCCCGTATAGTGGAACCTGCGGTGTAATTTAAGCTAAAATCGTCCGAAAGACTGCCAGAACCGGTAAGCAGGAAGTCAACATTCAATTCATTCTTATAAAACTCCGTCTGACGGTAATTACCATTCATACCAGAACGGTAAACATCTATCTGTCTGTCAGAGGTTCTTTGCTGTCTGTTTTCATATGACCAGTCATCACCAACCCGAACCATGGCATTCAGCCAATCGCTGAACTTGTAGGAAGCAGACATGTAGCCGAACATACGGTCTTTGGTACGTGCCTGCTGGAAGATGCTATTGGCGACTTCAAAAGGATTGTCATGATAAATACTAATCCAGTTGTAAGGGCGACCATCCTCAAAAGTCCGTCCCTGATTCCGTCTTAAGTCTTCCATGTCGACTTGTCGGCCAAACCAGCTTCCGATGCTGTTCAGCGGGTTGAACGAGTTGTACCCCTGACCAATCAGGTTGTCATTATCGGTACGAACATAGTTCACTAACGCTTCAACTGTAAACCGATCGGTGATGTTTTGTGTAGTTCTCAATTGAACCGTATTACGCTTTTGATCGGTATTTGGAATCGTCCCTTTTTGGGTCTGGTTTCCAACGGCAAAACGGGTGCTCCCTTTGTCCGTATTACTTGTAAAAGCAAGGTTATTATCCAAGGTGTAACCCGTATCGAAATAACTCCTGAAATTGTCAGGATGTGATACCCACGGAGTCGCTGTCCTGTTACCATCCGCATCTAATGGTGAATTAAACTGTGGTATCAGAAGTCCGGCATCGAGTCTCGGACCCCAACTTTCGTCGACTTCATCGTTCACTCCGCCCCCGAAACCGTCAACATAGCTAAAACTGTTTTCTCTTGCCCAATCGTTGTAAGAACCTGGAGATCCATCAAGTTGGTACCAGTATTCTCCTCCTGTACGACCTTGTCCGTATTTATTCTGGAATCGTGGGAAAATATAAGGCTTTTCGAAAGACGCGCCGCCGGAATAGGTAATACCTAATCCCTTTTCTCCGGAGCCGGATTTAGTGGTTATAACGATTACGCCGTTAGCCGCTCTCGAACCATAAAGAGCCGCTGCATTGGCTCCCTTCAAGACGTTAACCGACTCGATATTATTCGGATCCAATTCCTGAATACCTGACCCGAAATCCACATTTTGTACGTCTACGCCATCTCTCCCGCCAGCGTTTACATTAGTCGCGCTATTGTCAATAGGAACACCGTCAATTACGAATAAGGGCTGATTATTTCCACCAAAAGAATTGTTCCCTCTCAATACAATACGAGAACTGGCTCCTACCGCACCACTTGATGCTGTTACCTGCGCGCCTGCAACTCTACCGGAGAGATTGTTGAGCACGTTTTGATTGTTATTTACCGTTAGGTTTTCGCCTTTCACCTCCTGCGTAGCATAACCTAAAGCCTGCCGCTCTCTTTTTATCCCTAACGCCGTTACCACTACCTCACTTAATTGAGCTGCATCTGACGACAATTCAATATTATACTCGTTACTGGATGACAAGGTGATTGTTTGGTTTTCGTATCCAATGTAGGATATAGTAATTGATGCGGTACTTTGCGGCAGGGTTAGCGAGAACTGACCATCTGTATCCGTTTGCGTACCGGTGTTAGTTCCGGTAGCAATTATCGATACTCCAGGCAGAGGTTCGGAACCCTCTTTGTCAACCACTTTACCTCTAATGGTCCGCTCCTGCCCATATGCTGCTCCGACAAAGAGCATACAAAGCAAAAAGAAGCTTAGTACATTTTGTTTCATGTGTGTGTTTGTTAATTAAACTTTATTCGACTAAGAAAACGAATCGTCCGACAGGTGACCGAAGGAAATACAGGTTATAGAAAGCTCAGTTTAAACATACTCGGAATGCCCCTCTACACTTATCAGATTCTAATATAAGATGACGACTTATTTTCTCTATAGATATATAATTGGCAAATGTCTATATATTTCTAGTATTTAGAAACTTTTAAGAAAAAAATTCTTTCTTCAGCTCTGTAATATTAGTATGACATTAGAAAATGATAGCCGGTCAACTTGCTTTGGCGGGTGATGCACTCAGACTTTCCATCCACTCCGTTAATAAGCGTTCAAATTGCCGGGCTTGAAGCGGATCCTTTAACAATTCAGATAACTGCTTTTGCTCTTTGGGTTTGAGCTTACCGGTCCCGTGCTTGATGAAAAGCAGCCGAATATCTGCATCCGTTTTCATAAGGACTAAATTAAAGGTCCTTATGTTAAGGATAGGTTATTTATCAGCTAAATTATTTGATCTTAACGTTAGACAAGGGTTCCAGCTTTATAAGGGACTGCTTTCAAACGTCTGCATATTGACGAGCTTCCGGTAGAGCCCATCCTGTTCCAATAATTCCTGATGCGTGCCGCGTTCCACAATCCTCCCGGCATCCAGCACCAAAATCGTATCGGCATTTTGAATCGTACTTAAGCGGTGGGCAATAACCAGCGACGTTCGGCTATGCATAAGCTTGTTTAACGCTTCCTGCACCAACTTTTCAGATTCCGTATCCAGCGCCGATGTAGCCTCGTCAAGGAGCAGGATAGGCGGGTTTTTCAGAACAGCCCGGGCAATGCAGATCCGCTGTCGCTGTCCTCCGGAAAGTTTTACTCCGCGATCACCGATATTGGTTTGATAGCCCTGCTCGGTCTGCGTAATAAAATCGTGCGCGTTAGCGATTCGGGCAGCCGCAATCACTTCTTCTTCGGTAACATCGGTCGTACCAAAGGCAATGTTATTCAGAATGGTATCGTTAAACAGAACAGACTCCTGGCTTACCGTCCCCATCAGTGAACGCAAAGAGGTCGATTGCACTTGCCGGATATCCAGTCCGTCCAGCAAAATTTGTCCGTCTTCAACTTCCAGGAACCTCGGCAGCAGGTCCATTAGGGTCGACTTACCTCCCCCCGACGGGCCAACCAGGGCCACTGTAGTGCCTTTGGGTATCTCGAAACTAATGTCTTTGAGCACCCGCTTATCAGGGTAGGCAAAACTTACCTGATCAAAGACGATTGATTCTCCGAAGGCAGATACGGTGACGGCATCGGATGCATCGCTAATGGCTGGGCGTTCGTCAATCAGTTCCAGTACCCGCTCTCCTGCAGCAATGCCGGAGTGGATATTGCTGAACGAGTCTGTTATAGCTTTTGCAGGCCGCATGATCTGCGAGAACATAGCGATATAAGCGATGAAAGAGGCAGGATCTAATTCCTCGCTGCCCGCTAAGACCAGCTTGCCACCATAGAGCACAAGTGCTGCCACCATAAACACACCCAACATTTCCGATACCGGCGAGCCGAGTTGCTGCCTGCGCGCCATACGGCGCCCTATTTTAGAGTAATATTGATTTTCTCCATGGAACCTCGTTTTTACATAATCTGTAGCATTAAATGCCTTAATTACTTTTATCCCGGAAAGTGCCTCATCCAGGTAACTGATCATTTTCCCGTAGACTTGCTGCGCTTCTGTTGCCTGTGACTTAAGCCGTCTGACAATGAGCGATATGATAAAGGCAGATAGAGGAATGACAAGAATCGCAAAAAAGGTAAGCTTGTAACTGATGGCAAAGAGCCAGATAAGGTAAAAGATCAACTGCAATGGTTCTTTGAAGACCACTTGCAGCGTAGCCGTTACGGAGAACTGGACAACCTGGACATCCGAAGCGATTTTTGATATGATGTCGCCCTTGCGCTGATTGCTGAAATATCCGACATGAAGGTCCATTACGTTATCAAACACCGCCCGTCGCAGATTCAACAAGGTATGGATGCGCAGGTTTTCCATGACTCGCTGTGAAATATAACGAAACAGGTTACTTAGAAAAACAGAGGCGACGATCACCGCTAAAACCCATTTTAAGGTCTCATACTCACCGTACCTCATATTCAGCTGCTGGGCATAATAGTTGAAGTAGTCAATCAGGTTCAACCAGCTATCTGGCCTGGTTAAAATTTCATCATGAGCGTCCTGAATAAAAAGCGTATTCAGGAGCGGAATCAGCAAAGCGAGATTTAGAGTACCGAAAAAAACAGTGACAAGCGTTACTAAAATATAGGGGATAGCGTATTTCTCGATCGGTTTAGCGAACGACAATAGCCTGAAATATGTCTTCATTCTTCACAAAGCTTCCGGCAAAATTACTAAAAAATAACGAAGGGACTCATTTTGGTAAAACTTAGGGAAAAGCATTAACTTAGAACGCTTAAACAAAAACGCAGATGTTTATTAACGTTGCCGACCGTCTGAACCATACCGAAGAATACTACTTCTCCAGAAAACTTAAGGAGATTGATGCCATGAATAAAGCGGGTGCTAATGTGATCAACCTGGGAATAGGCAGTCCGGACTTACCTCCAGCCCCGAAAGTCATCGACACGCTTTGCGAATATGCGCACCAGAATAATACGCATGCTTATCAGAACTATCGGGGAATTCCCGAGTTGAGAAATGCTATGGCGGACTGGTATAAAAGGTATTACGCTGTCACGGTTAATCCTGAAACCGAGGTTTTACCCCTGATTGGGTCGAAAGAAGGTATTATGCACATTTGCATGACTTACCTCCAGGAAGGCGATGAAGTACTGATTCCAAATCCCGGCTACCCTACCTACAGTTCCGCTGTGCGCCTGACCGGAGCTACCATCCGTTACTATAACCTCACGGAAGAAGGGGGGTGGCTCCCCAATCTTGAACAACTGGAGAGTCAAGACCTCAGCAAGGTTAAGCTGATGTGGGTAAACTATCCGCATATGCCGACGGGAACAGCAGCAGGAGAAGACCTTTTTAAGGAAATGGTTGAATTTGCGAAACGTAACAGGATTTTGCTCTGCCATGATAACCCCTATAGTTTTATTTTAAACGATAAACCCGAAAGTTTACTGAAGTATGACCCTGATAAAGAGGTGGTGATTGAATTGAACTCGCTCAGCAAGTCGGCTAATATGGCTGGATGGCGTATAGGCATGCTGACAGGTCATGAAGACCGGATAGCGGAAATCTTACGTTTTAAAAGCAATATGGATTCGGGGATGTTCAAGCCGATGCAAATGGCGGCTCTAAAAGCACTGGAACTTGGTCCCGAATGGTACGGCACGCTCAATAAAACTTACGCGAAGCGACGTGAAAAAGCCCATCAGCTGCTGGACATGTTAAATTGCGGCTATACGAAAGACCAGGTTGGCATGTTCATCTGGGCGAAAGTTCCGGAAATGGACGGCTATAAGCTAAGTGACCGCATATTACATGGGGCGGCTGTATTTATAACGCCGGGGGGTATTTTCGGTTCTCAGGGTGAGCTTTATGTACGCGTCAGCCTTTGTACAACGGTAGAGGTATTCGATCAAGCCATTCAGCGTATTCAGCAAGCATTAAACTTATGAAAATTGCGATCATAGGCACAGGACTTATAGGCGGGTCACTCGCCATCAGTTTGAAGGCAAGCGGCTTTGCAGATCAGATCCTCGGTGTGGACAAAAGCGATCAGAATCTGAAGAAAGCGCTCGAAATAGGTTTTATCGATCAGGCTATGAGTTTGGATCAGGCTATTCAGGAAGCCGACCTCTTTATTCTCACCATACCGGTTGATGGGATTGTTCGTTTATTGCCCACACTTCTGGATGGCATCCGGAACGAACAGGTGGTGCTGGAAATGGGCTCTACCAAAGAGGCGATCCTGAATGCGGTAGATCGAAATCCTAAAAGAGGACGGCTGGTGGCCATGCACCCCATGGCGGGAACAGAATACTCAGGACCCGAGGCCGCTATTCCAAACCTGTATAAGGATAAAACAATGATTTTCTGCGATGTGACCAGTAGCGATGAGGATGCTTTCGACCTGGCCGAAGCGCTCGTAGAAGCGCTGAACATGAAAGTTGTTTTCATGAACGCCAGGGAGCATGATATCCATACCGCTTACGTTTCCCATATCTCTCACATTACCTCCTTCGCACTAGCATTGACGGTCCTGGAGAAGGAAAAGTCTCAGGGGCGTATCTTCGAGTTGGCGGGTTCGGGATTTGAATCGACGGTTCGCCTCGCGAAAAGCTCAGCAGAAATGTGGATTCCGATTTTCAAACAGAATAAAAAAAATGTGCTGGACGTTCTTGAAGAGCACATTCATCAGCTGCAGGAAATTCAGTCTGCAATAAAGGATGAAGATTATGAGAAGCTGCGTCGTTCTATTAAAAAATCAAATAAGATCAAACGAATACTTAAATAGGCACTAAACTGATCAGCGATTCAGCAGATTTAGTTCCATACAAGCATATAGTCCGGCGGTTTCGGTTCTCAACCGGGTCTCTCCAAGGTTTACAGGCGTGATTCCTGCTGACAGGGATTGTTCAATCTCACGAACGCTGAAATCACCCTCCGGCCCGATTAATACAGCTGCCCCGGCGTTTCTCGCCATCCGGTCCGTCAAAAAGTTTTTTTTCCCCTCCCTGCAATGCGCAATAAAAGATGTTTGCGACGATAAGCCAGGAAGGAGTTGATCGAATGAGATAGCCGGGTTCAGCTTGGGAAGATAAGCGCTGAGCGATTGCTTCATAGCGGAGATCAATACCTTTTCCAGTCGGGCCAGCTTGATTTCGGTGCGTTCGGAATGGTCACAAATAATCGGGGTTATCTCATCAATCCCTATTTCCGTACTCTTCTCCAGGAACCACTCAAAACGATCGATGTTTTTTGTCGGTGCGATAGCGATATGCAAAAAATGATTTCTCTTCCTATATTCAGTTGTTACAGATAACACCCTCGCAAGGGTACGCTTCGGATGGGGATCCTCGATTACCGCTGCGTAAAAGCCTCCTGAGCCGTCTACCAGATTAATTTCATCACCCTGTGTAAGACGGAGTACCCTACTACTGTGCTTACTTTCCTCTTCGCTGAACTGGTAAAGCTCTTGTTCACTCGTTATGTCAGGCGTATAAAAAAGATGCACGGATTGTCAATTATCGTCGCTTTCCTGTTCGCTATCTCCGGGGAGCAATTCCAGTCGTACATATTCGATGTTTTGCTGGGTCTTCTTCAAAATGGTAAACACATAGCCGTAAAACTCCTTGCGTTCGCCTACATCCGGAATTTTATCGAAGACGGAAATAACCAAGCCGGAGATCGTATCGTAATCATTGCTCTCCGGCAACTCCAAAGGAAGATACTCATTCACATCATGCACACTGGCAGAAGCTTCTACCACATACTCGTTATCTGAGACCTTTTCTACGATGGGCTTTTCTTCATCGTACTCATCCTGTATCTCACCAACGAGTTCTTCTACAATATCTTCAAGGGTAACCATTCCCGCTGTTCCTCCGAATTCGTCCAGCACAATGGCGATCTGTATCCTCTTGAGCTGGAATTCGCTCATCAGATCGTTTATCTTTTTGTTCTCAGCAATGAAATACGGCTTTCTGATTATCGTCTTCAGCACAAAATCCTTCTGACTGACCATCAGCGGCAAAATATCCTTAGCGTGGATAATCCCCACGATACGGTCGATCGTTTCATCGTAAACCGGTATCCGGGAATAGCCTTCGCTGATGATGGTTTCCAACAACTCCTCCTTCGTACTGGTTAACTCAATACCGACTATTTTCGTCCTGGGCACCATGATGTTCTTAACCAGGCGCTCATTGAAGTCAAAAACATTTTTAATGAGCTCGTGTTCCGCCATATTCAGCGCTCCACTCTCTTTACCCTGATCAAGCAGGTACTGCAATTCTTCTGAAGAATGGGAATTTTCAGAGGCATGGGTGGAAAAACCCAGCGCTTTCAGGATAAGGTTTGCAAAACCATTAAGCACCCATATGAAAGGTCTGAATATAATGTACAGAAACCGGAGCGGTAAGGCGATAAACATGGTGGTTGGCACCGACTTCTGAATAGCTATTGATTTGGGTGCTAATTCTCCAAAGACAATATGCAGCACCGTTATAATGGTGAACGCCAGAACATGTCCCAGATTAGTCGCCAGCTGACCGGATAGTTCTACATTGAAGAATGCGAAGCTCTGATGAATAATATCGGTCATCACTGATTCGCCAACCCAACCTAAACCAAGAGACGATAAAGTAATCCCGAGCTGGGTGGCAGCAAGATAAGCATCCAGATTTCCGACTATATGCTTGGCAACCTTTGCGACCTGGCTTCCTTCTTTGACTTTTAACTCAATTTGGGAAGCCCGTACTTTTACAATAGCAAACTCCGCAGCAACAAAAAAGCCGTTAAGAAGGACCAGAAAGAAGGTGACAAAAATCTGGAAAGCCATGGGCCTTATTGCTTAGTGAAAGTGTCTTTGTATAAAGTTAAACTCTCTTCAATTGCTTTATAAGCGAAAGACTTGCCCATCCACTTTTCGATTGTCACATTTTTCCCTTCCAAAGCTTTGTAATCCTGAAAAAAGCGGACGATTTCCTTCATGGTGTGCGGAGGTAACTCAGACAGGTCATTAATATAATTTACAGACATGTCATTTTTGGCTACAGCGATGATTTTATCGTCCTGCTCCCCTCCATCTACCATGTGCATAACACCAATGACTTTGGCTTCGATTATTGACATCGGCACGACGTCAACAGAACAAATCACTAAGATGTCCAGCGGATCTTTATCATCACAGTACGTTTGCGGAATGAATCCATAATTTGCCGGATACATGACCGAAGAAAACAAAACCCGATCCAGTTTTAATAAGCCACTTTCTTTGTCTATTTCGTATTTCGCTTTAGAACCTTTTGGAATTTCTATAATAGCATTAACTGAAGTTGGGACATCTTCTCCGGGGGAGACACTGTGCCACGGGTGCGCTTTCATATATTTTATTTAACGATCTATTCTTATTAAAAGTTACTTCTTTTCTTTTCCCGATTTTAATTTCCGACGAATTAACGCGATTATTATCGGCGCGGTCGCCAGTGCGATAAACGCAATGACGATATACTCGATATAGTCAACGATTTGCGGGAACTCACGACCAAGAAAATATCCAAGCAGGGTCAATATAAGCACCCAAAGCAAGCAACCGAAAATGTTAAAAGCTACGAAACGCTTAAAGTCCAGCTTGACAACACCTGCAAATATGGGAGCAAATGTACGGATAATTGGCATAAATCTTCCGAGTATCAAAGCCGCACCGCCGTATTTATTATAGAACTCTTCCGCCATGACCACATATTTCCGTTTGAACAGCCAAGACTCCTTCCGGGTAAACAGCATGGGTCCGGCACGGTACCCAAACCAATATCCAACAAAATTCCCTAATACACCGGCTGCGATCATCCCCCCGCATAACGTATAGATATCGACCTCCAGCAAGCCGGAAGCACAAAAAAGACCGGAAAGGAAAAGCATATAGTCACCGGGCAGGAAAAAACCGAAGAAAAGACCGGTTTCGGCAAAAATGATAAATAAAATGAGGATAAAACCACCCGACTTAATCAACGCCTCTGCGTCCAGTAACTGTGTAAAACTTTCCATATAACGACTTAACCGTCTAATGGGCAGTGAGCAACTGATCTATCATAACGTCCCCGACTAAAGCAGTCCGGTAATGAACGAGGGATAGAGGCCGATGATCAACGTAATCAAAATACAAAGCGCCAGAACAACTTTATATGTAGAGTTTACCTCGATCACGGTCGATTGCTGGTCTTTAAAATACAAGTTTATGACCACGTGGAAATAGTAATAAATACCCACTGCCGCATTTATAGCCGCTAAAATAATTAAAGTAACATGATTTTGAGACAAAACTTCAGAAAACATCATGAACTTCCCGATGAACCCCGCGGTCAGTGGAATACCGGCCAGGGAAAACATGGACACCGTGAGCGGTATAGCCAGCCAGGGATTATTGCGGCCTAAGCCATTAAACGCTTCGAAGTTCTCGCTGCCTTGTGAACGCTTTACAAGAATCAGTGTCGCGAAGGCAACAATGGAGGCCATGGCGTAGCCAAGACCGTAAATAAACAGGCCGCTTGCTGCGACCGGAGAAAGCCCAATGAGTGCGAAGAGCATGTAGCCGGCATGAGAGATGCTGGAATACGCCAACATTCTTTTGAAGCTTGCCTGTACCATGGCCACTACGTTACCCACAATAAGGGTGATGACCGACACAATTTCCAAAAGCGGCGTCCAAAATTCGTTCACGGTAGCTAAGGAAACGCTGAACAGACGAAACAATGCTGCAAAAGCAGCAATCTTTACGACCGTACTCATAAATGCGGTGATCAAAATGGGTGAGCCCTCATAGACATCGGGCGTCCAAAAATGGAACGGTGCAGCGCCTACTTTGAAAAGCAGACCAATCATGATCATGACTATTCCAACATAAGCGTAAGCCGGTAAATTGGCGGTTTGACTTACGAAATAATCTTTCAACAGGCCGATATCGAAAGTTCCGCTAGCTCCGTACAGCAAGGCTATTCCAAATAACAGGAAGCCGGTTGAAAAGGCACCCATCAGAAAATACTTCATGGCGGCTTCGTTCGACTGCAGATCCTTCTTTCGTATCCCCGCTAATATATAAAGGGCTACTGACATAATTTCGATCCCGATAAACAGCATGGCCAGGTTGTGGTACGAAACGACCATGAGTGCACCACTCATGGAAAACACCATCAGCGCATAATACTCCGGAATGTTAGAGCTCATGGAGTCAAAATAGTACTTCGAGAGAAGAAAAATAAGCAGAGCAGATATAAGTATGAGGGCTGAGAAGGCTTTCGCATAGGGATCAAAAAGAACCATCCCGTGAAACCCGGGCTGGATGTCCGATTCGAAAAAGCCGGGCACCTGGGAGGCAAGGGCAATTAGTATTCCCAATACGGACACTGTCAATAATACACCTCTTTTATTAAAAATACCCAGGTATAACAGTACCATTCCCAATAAAGCCAGTGTTATAATAGCAATCATCTAATTTCTTGTTAGTCTTACCCCAAAATATATTGCACCATCAAAAACCTGTAGTCGTCATTAAGTTTCTTACTCCGGCTTCAGAGAGGTTAAGTATCGCCGATGGATACAATCCAAGCACCAAAACCAGTAAAGCTATGATCGAAAGAAGTATTAGTTCGGCGCCCCGGACGTCCGCCACACGTTCGGCTTGAACAGATACTTCGCCCAACATAAGATGCTGGTAAAGTCTTAGCATATAAGCAGCGCCAAGAATAATGGTAAGTCCGGCGAATAAGCTGGCTTCCAACCGATATTCATATAGACCGCTCAGGAGCAGAAATTCCCCAACGAAACCATTTGTCAGCGGTAACCCGATCGACCCTAACAAAATAATAAAGAACAGCACCGCCAGTTTAGGCGCACGCTTTGCTATGCCGCCAAGCTCATAAAGATTAAGTGTACCAGTTTGTCTTTGTATTACATCCAGACATAGGAATAATCCTACGACATTCAAACCGTGATTGAACATTTGCAGTACAGACCCCTGCAATGAATCTGTATTCCAGGCAAAGATCCCAGCCGCTATCAATCCAACGTGGGCCATGGATGAATAGGCAATCAGCCGCTTTGCTTCTTTTTGTTTCAATGCTATGATGGAAGCGTAAACAATGCCGATGATTGCTAACACGATGATCAGCGTCTTAAATTGAAGAAAAGCATCCGGTGCGATGGGAATTAGCCAGCGGATAAGGCCGAATAGACCCATCTTCAGCATGATACCAGCTAATAACATGGTCCCCGGAATTGGAGCCATAGTATAGGTATCCGGCTGCCAGGTATGGAATGGAAAAATTGGAATTTTAATGGCGAAAGCAAGCAGAAAACCCCAGAATACCCAGGTTTGAACCGATGGATCCAAATTTAGAGCATAAAAGGAGGCTAGTCCAAAGTCAGCATTCGGCACCTGAAAATATAAATAGATTATGCTGACCAGCATAAAAAGGCTTCCCGTGAAGGTGTAAATAAAGAATTTGAGAGAAATCGGCCGCCTGTTTTCCCCGCCCCATAAGGCGCATATGAAGTAAATGGGAATCAGCGCCAACTCCCAGCCAACGTAAAATAAAAAAGCATCTAGCGCTGTGAAGACCAACAGCAGCCCCGATTGCATCAAGAAGACTAAGCTGTAAAAGCTTTTGGAGTAACCCCTTCCAAAACTGGCTCCAATGATAAAGGGAATGAGCACGTTCGTTAAAAGAACCAGCGACATGGCGATGCCGTCTACCCCCATATGTAACCGGGCACCGAGACCAGGTATCCACTCCAGATCGACTACATACTGAACCCCTCCGTCAGGATTAAAATTATACCAGTAGAACAATACCAGACCAAACGAGACAATTGAAAGGGTAAAGGCTATTTTACTGATACTACGCTCTGATGCCTTGAAAAACAGAAGAACAATTGCAGAGAAAAGCGGAACAAGTAATAGAAGCGCGACGTTATCCATGTATAAGTTTTAGATCAACTGAGATAGAAAAGGGTGTATCCGAGCAAACAAACGATGCCGACTACCATGAGAAACAGGTAAAACCCTGCATGACCGTTTTGCACAAGTCGCAACAGTTTACCGGACTCCATAAAACTTCCGCCCAAACCATTCACGATTCCGTCAATTCCCTTCCGGTCAAACCATTGATATAGAAATTCGGAAAGACGAAATAAAGGTCTAACGATTAAGCGATTGTAGACCTCATCTATGTACAGCCGATTGGAAGAGAGTCTCTTCAAGAAATGGCTTTCTTCACCGCTTTCTCCGGGAACTGTACCAGCTTTTACGTAACGCCTATACGCAAAACCTACCACAAGCAGAACGGCTACTACCGAGACGCCCATTAGCAGATATTCGGTTGAATGGCTTAAGCTGCTTACCGTCATGTTTCCTCCGGAGCGAAGGCTTGGGCTTAGGAAATGCCCGAGCATTTCTGAACCTCCAAAGAGTACAGGCACGTTAATCACACCTGCGACTACAGATAGAACGGCGAGTATAATCAGAGGGATCGTCATCAACGGCGGGGATTCATGAAGGTGTTCGCGCTCGGAAATGCTGCCCCGGAACGACCCGAAAAAGGTCAGATAGAGCATCCTGAACATGTAGAAGGCCGTCATCACTGCTCCGAAAACACCCAGAATCCAGAATACCGGTTGCTCGGCAAAGGCTGCTGCCAAAATCTGATCCTTAGAGAAAAAGCCTGAAAGTGGTGGTATACCCGATATGGCAATCGTTCCGATTAACATGGTTCTATAGGTGACGGGCAGCGCTTTCTTAAGCCCACCCATACTTCGCATATCTTGCTGATTACTCATGGCATGAATAACCGAACCAGCTCCTAGAAAAAGTAAGGCTTTAAAAAAGGCATGGGTAATTACATGGAAAAACGCGGCACCGAAAGCACCCAGCCCTAAGGCCAGAAACATATACCCCAGTTGAGAAACCGTGGAGTAAGCCAGCACTTTTTTGATATCGTTTTGCCTGAGGGCTATGAATGCCGCTACCAGAGCTGTTGCAAGACCAATCACCGCAATCCATTCCATGGTTACCGGAGAAAGCACAAATAAAACGCTGCTCCTTGCTATCAGGTAAATACCAGCGGTGACCATGGTGGCTGCGTGAATTAAAGCCGAAACCGGAGTGGGACCGGCCATGGCATCCGGCAGCCAGGTGAACAGTGGAATCTGCGCTGATTTACCGGTAGCAGCAATAAAGAGTAAAAAAGTAATCAGCACGATGGCGGGGTCTCCGACCTGCATCGCGCTTCCATCCGTCAGCACCTTACTGAACTCGAGCGAACCAAAGGTGCCCAGCAAAGCGAAAAGTGCGATGAGAAAGCCCAGGTCGCCAATGCGGTTCATCACAAAGGCTTTTTTAGCCGCCAGAGAATAGTCTGTCTTGCTATACCAAAAACCGATTAAGAGGTAAGAGCACAACCCAACCCCTTCCCAGCCAATAAATAAAACGAGGTAATTGGATCCCAGTACTAGGAGCAGCATGAAGAATATAAAAAGATTCAGGTAGGCGAAATACCGGCCAAAGCCTTCATCATGCTTCATATAGGCCGTGGAATATAAATGAATCAAGCCACCAACACCGGTGATGATCAACAACATAACCGAACTCAGTGGATCGACCATTAACGAAAGGTTGATCTCAAAACGATCCGTCCTGAACCATTCAAACAAGGGCTGCGTGAAGCTGCTGACAGCGTCGGCGCGATAAGCCGCCAGAACTTCAAGGAACACCAGCAGGCTCATCACAAAAGCAGCAGCAACGACTCCGCAGGCGATTACCGATACACCTGTCTTTTTAAGTGCCGTACCGGAAAGTCCGATTATCAGTGAACCCACTAAGGGAAGCAATACGATCCAGATTAGTAAAGTCATAGTTACCATTTAAGTTTGTTGAGCGTATTGACGTCAATAGATCGCGTATTGCGATAAATCATCACCATTATAGCCAGGCCTACCGCTACTTCCGCTGCGGCAAGGGCCATTACAAAAAACACAAATACCTGCCCGGCGGCATCTCCGTGAAAGACCGAAAAAACAACCAGTAACAGATTAACCGAATTCAGCATAAGCTCAATAGACATCATTAAAATGATGACGTTTCTCCTGGTCAACACACCCACGACGCCAATCGAGAAAATAATTGCGCAAAAAATCAGGTAGTGATTTAAAGGAACACCCTGTATTTGAGAAATCATATTATCCATGCTGTTTGTCGTTTTTGGCCAGTAATACGGCTCCTACCATAGCTGTAAGCAATAAAACGGAAGACAATTCAAAGGGAAGCAAAAATTCGTTGAACAGGACCTTTCCGAGGTTTTTCACCAGGCCTACGTCAGGATTGCTAAGCTGAACGGATTCGGATGGAAGCGTGGCTTTTACGGCACCGAGCAGCGTAACCAACAAACAACATCCTGCAATAACACCTATGACTTTGACAAGCGTTGGCTTAACAGGCTCCATTTTCTGGTTAAGGTTTAGTAACATGAGCACGAAGAGAAAAAGAACCATAATAGCGCCCATGTATACAATGAAATTTACGACGGCCAGGAACTGTGCATTCAACAGTATGTAGTGAATGGTGAACGTAAAAAAAGTAATGACGAGGTAGAGTACGCTGTGTACCGGGTTCCTGGTTATGATCACCATGAGAGAGAAAATGATGCTTAAAAAAGCAACAAGATAAAATAAGGTCATCTGCTTAATTTAGGTTCTTTCATTTCATTTCTTTAATTCTAGTCCGCTTACTTGATTGCGTCCAGCAGGAACTTGTCTTCAACCAGCTTATCTTTCCCGTAGATAAAGTCTTTTCTCAGATAATCGGCAGGCACATGCGGCCCGTCGAGATAAATGGCCTCCTTTGGACAAGCTTCTTCACAGAGTCCGCAAAAGATGCATCGGAGCATGTTTATTTCATAAACAGCAGCATACTTTTCCTCACGGTATAGATTCTCCTCCCCTTTTTGCCTTTCCGCTGAAATCATAGTGATTGCCTCAGCAGGACAGGACAAAGCACAGAGCCCACAGGCCGTGCAGCGCTCCCGGCCTTCTTCATCTCTTTTCAGCGAATGCATCCCCCGAAAATTCTTAGAATAAGGTCGCTGCACTTCCGGATACGAAACCGTAGCCTTTTTCTTAAAAAAGTGCCGGATCGTGATTTTCATTCCCTTGAAAATAGCCGGCAGATAAATTCTTTCCCAGAAGTTCATCGGCTTCTGTTCAATAACTTTTTTCCTGTTGCTGAGCGATTCCATTTTTGTATATTTCTTATCGTATCCTTCTTTTACCTGAGGTACTGATCGTAAACGAGCGTGAATATTCCTGTTAATGCGATATTAGCAATAGCTAAGGGAATTAATATTTTCCATCCAAGCGTCATGAGCTGATCGTAACGAAAACGGGGCAGGGTCCAGCGTATCCACATGAAGAGGAAAATAAATGCACCG
Source organism: Olivibacter sp. (assembly GCA_048595275.1). GTDB lineage: Bacteria > Bacteroidota > Bacteroidia > Sphingobacteriales > Sphingobacteriaceae > Olivibacter. The sequence goes on from JBMDWN010000024.1 coordinate 35,115, forward strand.
ATTTTCAGGAAGAAAGCGATCACCCCCAAAATTGTAATCCAATTCTGTGAAAGCCCAAGATCATGCATGAACGGAAAATTATAAGCTCCAAAATACAGTGCGGCCATCACAGCGGAAGAGACAAACATATTGATGTATTCAGAAAACATATACAGTCCGAGTTTCATGGATGAATACTCCGTATGGTATCCACCTACCAACTCAGTTTCACATTCAGGAAGATCGAAAGGAACCCGGTTACATTCGGCGAAAGCACAAGTGATAAACACTAAAAAACCCACCGGTTGAACCCATATATTCCAGTTGACAAACCCACTTTGCTGTTCAGCGATTTCCCGGAGGGATAAGGTCTGTGTAACCATGAGGAGGGCGATAATGGAGAGTCCCATACCGATCTCATAACTGATGCTCTGAGACGCCGCTCGAATAGCACCCATAAGGGAATATTTGTTATTCGAAGCCCAGCCACCCAGCATGATGCCATAAACACCAAGCGCGATGACCCCGAACACATAGAGAATGCCGACGTTGACATCTGCCACCTGAAGCGAGACAGTTCGGCCACCGATCTCAAGTTCCTGCCCCCAGGGGATAACAGCACTTGTGATACAAGCGGTCGTAATCGCGATAGTCGGACCTGCTATGAACAGGAAGCGATGCGCACCTGCCGGGATAATTTCTTCTTTGAAGAAAAATTTCCCACCGTCCGCCAACGGCTGTAATATTCCGAAAGGGCCAGCCCGGTTTGGCCCTCTTCTGTCCTGCATAAAACCGGCGACCTTTCGTTCAATGAGCGTTGAATACATGGCAATCACCAGTGTCAGGACGAACACAATTACGATGAGGACAAATTTTTCTATGATAAAGGCTGTTTCCATAAAGTCATGTTCTTCAGGCGTTGATTACCACCTGGTAGCTTTTTCAAAATGCTCCTTATTCATTTCCTGCAGCGTCTGATTCTTTTTTACAACCGGGGGAGGGAGCTGCTCGTAATGGTTAGCTGAGATTACCGATTCATTGGTGATCTTGCTTGGCCCTTCGATTACCCAATCTGCGGTGTTCTTTTTTTCGAACCGACAGGTGTTGCATATGAACGATGTTACTTCTCCGTAGACGTCTTTACGGGCCGTAACCCTCAGCACTTCCTGACCTTTATACCAAAGCCTCACCTGACCACCGCAGGTTGGACAGTCCCGATGAGCATCGACCGGTTTAGTAAACCATACCCGGTTTTTAAACCGGAAAGTTTTATCCGTCAGCGCACCCACCGGACAGACGTCTATCATATTTCCGGAAAAATCATTATCGACAGCCTTTTGAATATAGGTCGAGATTTCAGCAGCGTCTCCTCTACCCAGCACACCGTGCACGCGTTGAGGCGTCAGCTGATCCGCTACAAAGACACAACGATAACAGAGGATACATCGGGTCATGTGTAGTTGTATCTCATCACCGATATCGATCTTTTCAAAAGTTCGCCGCTGAAATTCATACCGGGTCGCCTCGGCACCGTGCTCATAACCAAGGTCCTGAAGATGGCATTCTCCGGCCTGGTCACAGATGGGACAATCCAGCGGGTGGTTAATGAGCAACATTTCCACTACCCCCTTCCTTGCTTCAAGAACTTCATTAGAACTTATGTTCTGCACTTCCATTCCATCCATGACCGTAGTCCGGCAGGAAGCGACCAATTTCGGCATAGGCCTCGGATCCTTTTCAGATCCTTTACTTACTTTAACCAGACAGGTTCGGCATTTACCTCCGCTCCCCTCCAGTTTGGAATAGTAACACATGGCCGGCGGCACTATATCTCCCCCTATCCTTCTGGCGGCATTTAAAATCGTCGTCCCGGCTTCCACTTCTACGGGTATCCCGTCGATGCTTACTTTCAATAGATTCTCTGCCATAAAACTATTTATATAACGTGTCCTTCAGCATCCCTTTCATAATACCGGTTCAAGTGGATCAGCGTAATGGGCTAATCCGAAGTTACGGAGTAAAGCTTCGTTTGAGCTGGTGACATGCCATTCAAATTCATCCCTAAAATGCCGGATCGCACTGGCAACCGGCCAGGCGGCCGCATCGCCCAGCGGACAAATGGTATTTCCTTCTATCTTTTTTGATACATCCACAAGCAAGTCGAGGTCGCTCAGCTTTCCCTCTCCGGACTCCAACCGATGCAATACTTTCTCCATCCACCCGGTACCCTCTCTGCAAGGCGAACATTGTCCACAGCTCTCATGGTGATAAAAGCGGGTAAAATTCCAGGTGTTGCGAACGATGCACTGATCTTCGTCGAATACAATAAAGCCCCCCGAGCCGAGCATGGTACCGGAAGCAAAACCTCCATCTGCGAGCGATTCATACGTCATCAGCCTGGATTCTCCTTTCTCCGTTTTTAAGATCAGGTTTGCCGGTAAGATCGGTACAGACGACCCACCCGCTACGACCGCTTTCATCCGCTTTCCGTTTGCTATTCCACCACAGTAGGATTCATCGTAGATAAACTCTTCTACGGACAATCCGAGTTCAATCTCGTAAACCCCGGGGCGTTTAATATTTCCCGAGGCAGATATAAGTTTAGTACCGGTACTGCGGCCGACGCCTATTTTCGCATATTCTTCACCACCAAGATTGATGACCGGTACCGTGGCAGCAATGGACTCTACGTTATTTACGACCGTGGGACAATTGTACAAACCCGCCACGGCAGGAAATGGGGGCTTGATCCGGGGATTACCCCGTTTACCCTCCAGGGATTCAAGTAAAGCGGTTTCTTCTCCACAGATGTAAGCTCCTCCACCCGGATGCACATACAGTTCGAGATCGAAGCCCGTTCCCAGAATGTTTTTTCCAATGAAACCAGCGGCCCTCGCTTCTTCAATAGCACGCTCGAGAATCCGGATCTGAGGCATCATCTCTCCCCGAACGTAGATGTAGGAAGTATTTGCTCCGAGCGCATAGCTCGCTACGATCATTCCCTCGATCAGGGCATGAGGAATTCGGGTCATCAGAAACCGGTCTTTAAAGGTTCCCGGTTCCGATTCGTCTGCGTTGCAAACAAGATATCTTGGCACTCCCTCGGGTTTGGCAAGAAAACTCCATTTCATGCCTGTAGGAAAACCGGCTCCTCCGCGCCCCCTTAAGCCTGATTTCTTCACCTCCTCCACAACCTCTTCAGGGCTCATCTGATTCAAAGCCTTTTCCACAGCCGCGTAACCCCCTTTTGAGCGGTAGGTTTGAAGGGTTTCGATCCCGGGGACATCAATGTGGTTCAATAGCAACTTCCTTGACATCGCTTATGTATTTTTATGTTTAGAGGTCAGTTGCTCAATCAGCTCGTCTACCCGCTCCTTTGTCAACTTCTCATGATAGGTATAATCGGGTCCGATCTGAAGCACCGGCCCCGTACCGCAGGCGGCAAGGCATTCCACGCCTCTCCAACTGAATAAACCGTCGTCCGTTACCTCGTGTTCTTTCACTCCAAGTTTCTCCTCAATATATTGAAGCATATCTTCAGCGCCCACCAGGCAGCAAGGCCCTGTCCGGCAAACCTCCAAAGTATATTTACCAGTCGGCTTCAGGAAGAACATGGTATAAAATGTGGCAACTTCATATACCTCGATCGACTCGATCTTCAGATAAGACGCTACCGCGTCCATCGCTTCACTACTCAACCAGCCAAAGCGTGCCTGAACTTCGTGCAGAATCGGAAGCAAGGCTGATTTTTTTCGTTCTTCCGGGTATCTGGAAACCAGATCGTTAAAACGCTGAAGATCCGTTTCCGAGAATTTTACTTCTTTACTGTTCTCGCTGGTACTAAGCATCTAATTCTCCGGCAATGACGTTTAAACTACTCATGTTAATAATCGCATCTGACAGCAACATACCCTGACTCATCGGTGCATACATTTGATAATTGATAAAAGACGGGCGCCTGAAATGTAGCCTGTAAGGAGACCGACCTCCGTCGCTTATCAGGTAAAAACCGAGTTCTCCATTACCCCCTTCTACAGCATGATAAACTTCCGTTTTAGGAGAATCGATTTCGCCCATTACAATTTTAAAATGATAAATAAGGGCTTCCATATTGTTATACACCTGTTCTTTAGGGGGAAGGTAGAAATCAGGCACATCGGCATGAAAAATACCTCGCGGTTCGTTCTCCAGCTTAGCGATAGCCTGCTCAATGATTCGGACGCTTTCACGCATTTCTTCATTGCGAACCATATATCTGTCGTAGACATCTCCGTTCGTCCCTACCGGAACATTAAAATCAAATTCTTCATAAGAAGAGTAAGGCTCATTTGCGCGGACGTCATAATCCACACCCGTAGCCCTCAGAATCGGACCGCTCCAGCTGTAACTTAAAGCCGTTTCCGCGTCTACTGCAGCTACGCCGGACGTTCGTTCGATAAAAATCCGGTTGCGATCGAAGAGCTCCTGGAACTCATCCAGCACAGGTGGGAAACGCTTAACAAATTCTTTGACTTTGCGCAAAGCGGTCTGATTAAAATCACGCTCAAAGCCTCCGATCCGACCAATGTTGGTAGTTAGTCGCGCACCACAGATTTCCTCATAGATTTCGTAGATAAATTCGCGTTCCTGCATTACATAAAGAAACCCTGAAAACGCACCGGTGTCAACGCCAAGGATGCCGTTACAGATAATGTGATCTGTAATTCTGGCAAGCTCCATGATGATCACGCGCATATATTGCACCCGCTTGGGAATCTCGATGCCGAGTAGCTTTTCGACGGTCATATGCCAGCCCATGTTGTTAATGGGGGACGAACAATAATTTAATCGGTCAGTAAGAGGAGTAATCTGATAGTAAGGGCGATGTTCCGCTATTTTTTCAAACGCCCGGTGTATATAGCCTATAGTTGAAACACCGCTGACAATACGTTCACCGTCAACCTGCAGCACGTTCTGAAACACACCGTGGGTGGCCGGATGCGTAGGGCCCAGATTTAGTGTGATGTTTTCGGTCTGCGGATCATTGTCCGCAAACACGGGCATATTGGAGGATATCTTACTAATGTTTCGGCTCATAAACTATCTACCAAAGAAAAAGTCCTTTTTATCTACTCGATTCGGATCTTCCAACGGATATTCTTTTCGCATGGGAAAAACGTTCATCTCGTCCACATTTAAAATTCGTCTCAAATCGGGATGACCAATAAAGTTTACCCCGAAAAAATCGAATGTTTCGCGTTCCATCCAGTTTGCACCTTTCCATAACGTCGTCGCAGTCGGTATCTCCGGACGTCTACCGTCCAGCAACACCTTTATCCTTACCCGAACATTAAAACGGAGGCTATGGAGATGGTAAACAACAGCAATAACATCTTTAGGCTCCGGATAGTGCACCGCTGTAATATCGGTCAAATAAATAAACTGCAGATCCTGCTGCTCTTTCATAAAAGCCAGCACGTCAATGATTGAGTCCACATCCGTCGTAAACGTCAGCAGACCATGCGGCTCCGATATTTCTCGAACGGCAGAAGCATATTTTGCTGTAAGACGCTCGACCAACACCTTATTATCCAGCTTATTCATTGTTAATTCCATAATGTTTTAGCAGAGCCTTATATTCATCAGACTCTCTCCTTCTGACAGACTCCGTTCTGACAATATCCTGCAACCGCAGTACCCCGTCCAAGATCGCTTCCGGCCGTGGTGGGCAACCCGGCACATACACGTCTACCGGAATAATTTCATCAATACCCTGCAGTACAGAATAAGTATCAAAGATTCCACCACTTGAAGCACAGGCACCTACTGCGATAACCCATCTGGGTTCTGCCATCTGTGTATACACTTGCTTAAGAACGGGACCCATCTTTTTCGCAATGGTCCCCATTACTAATAACATATCCGACTGACGAGGAGAAAAACTTGGTCGCTCGGCACCGAAGCGGGCCAGATCGTAGTTAGCGCCCATGGTAGCCATAAACTCAATTCCACAACAGGAAGTTGCAAAAGGTAAAGGCCAAAGCGAGTTCGCCCGGGCAAGACCAACGGCCTTATCTAAGGTGGTAGCGAAAAACCCCGAACCAGTGACTCCTGGTGGAGCTGGTGCTAATTGGACAGTACTCATAATTAAAGGATGTTTCTACGTTGAACACACAACGTAACCGTTAAATGGACGTAACCGATACGTCTCTCTCAAATATATAGTTTAACCAACATAAAAGAAAGCGCAAAGGGTATTTAGAATCATTCCTAACAAACTCTATTCGGCAGATATTGCACCTTTTTTCAATATGTAGAAAAAACCCAGAAGCAGGAAACCAACGAAAATGAACATCTCAACCAAACCAGAAAAACCAAATTCGCGGAAATTAACTGCCCATGGATACATGAAAATCACTTCCACATCAAAAATAACGAACAGTATCGCTACCATAAAATATTTAATTGAAACGGGTTGTCTGGCATTGCCGATCACTTCAATACCAGATTCAAAAGCTCCCAGCTTGTTATCCGTTTTCAGCTTAGGTCCTATGTAATGTGTCGCTACAATAGTAGTCAATGCGAAACCTGCCGCAACGATAAATTGATAAAAGATCGGTAAATAATCTAAGGGTAAACTGCTCTCGGCGTGTTCCATAACTCGTGTTTTGATGGTCATCAAACGGAAGTAATTCCTGTCTCACCAAACATAACTAAATCATGAACTATTTCCAACAGTCCTTAAAATAAAAAAGCCGCACTGCTCATCGCAGGCGGCTTTTTACAATTTGCTAATGCTTATTGACGGGCAGTTGCAGGATCCGGAGCTAATTGCTCCAGTGTTTGCTTAGCATACTCGTCATCCGGGTTGTAAGAAAGCGATTTTTGTAATAACGCTCGTGCTTCTTCGTAATTTTCATGAAATACTTTGTCTGCCGCTACGATGTTGAAGGCTTCGTTAACGTATCCTGCAGCAACAGCGCGTTTTAAGACGTCGCCACCCTTCTCCTCAATCGTTTTAATATAGGACTCATAAAACGGCGTGGCCAATCCTTCGGGCTGTTCTTCATTATCCAGCGTCCGGTTTACACGTGCTCTGAATAGATAGGCTTCCGGCATATCCGGAGTTGCCTCGTTAACCTTCGCAAAAGCTACATCGGCGTCTTTCAACAAATCTTTACTCGGTTCCTCTCCAGCTTGCTGCGCTAAAGCGTAATTGAAGTATTGAGAATATCCCCAATAGAATAAATCGTAGTTGATCGTTTTCGAGCCTTCTGCCTGAGCTGCTGCTTTAAATAAAGCACCGGAGGTAGCAAAGTCCTTCTCGTCAAAGCTGGCTTTTGCCACATCACTTAAATCTTCCGCTAAAAGAGAGTCTTTTGCAACTGCTTTAGTAAGATTAGCGACACCGCTTGACAATAAGGTAGTATCCGACGTTTCTTTCGCCTGCATAACCTGAGAAAGTCCGAGGAAATAATAGTCGTCCGCGATCACACGAGTATCTTCTACCTTGCCTAAAAAGTCAGTCAGCGCCTTCTGGCTAGACTCATAATTCTTATTCTGATAGGCAGCATAACCGAGGTAACGTAAAATTCTTGGATTAACCTGATCAACTTTCGCCATTTCGTTGGCTTGTTCTTCAAGCGCAGCGTAATCCTTCGCCAAAATCAGGAAGTCGGCATAACGCATGCGGGAATCCAGGGAATAATCCGTACGATCCATATATTTCTTGTATTCTTCCAGAGCCTTTTGATTACGAGCTTCATAATCCTCGATCTTGGTTGCGTTACGGGCATACAGATAGTAGGTTTCTGCCAATTCCCGATATGCTGGTGCGTAATCTGGATTCTGCTGAATAATTGCTTCCAAATCCTGGATAGCTTCTTCAAATGCTTTAGCTTGCTTAGAAATAACGGTCATCTGAACTTTACCACGCGTAAAGGTCGCATCCATATCCGAAGCATCCCTATAATTCATATAGGCATTGCTATTGTCCCGCAATCCGAAATAGGCATCTCCTAGGGACGAGTAAATTGCAGCATCTTTTTGATTGGCTTCTTTTGCCTTCTCAAGATAAGTCAAGGCTTTTTGGTAATCTGGTTTTTCCAGATTCGGATTCATATAAGCCCGTCCGATATAAAGATTCTCTAAATAATCTTTACGCTTAAGCTTTGCCGTTGCTTCATTAAATTGAGTCTCGGCAGCACTGGTATTGCCTTCAGCTAAAGCTACTGCCCCGAGACCAACCTTGTTTAAATTAACCTTTGGAGCAGCTTCCAAACCTTGCTGAAAATACATTTTCGCAGAATCAGGGTAATCTGTGATTAAATACACATCTCCCAAATAAAAATAGTTTTCTCCGTCTTTCGGCTTACTTTCTACTAAGTTTTTAAGAATGGACTTAGCTTTTGCATACTGTTCTGCGTCAATTGCCGTTTGTGCATCTTTTAAGCTCTGCGCTGAAGCACCACTTGCTATAAATGCTACGGCCAAACCGACACTTGCTTTTTTCAATAGTTTCATTATCTACGGTTTTTAAGTCTTAATATACTAATTTCTAATATAAATTTCTCTGGGCGGAATACTATCCGGAAGCAGTCCGGATTTGAGGATCAGTCGCTGCCCTCGCTCTCCATACAAAAAGGAAGAGAACCCCATTCCTAAATTTCTTTTGCCTTGAACGTTTATATAATATAAGGGTCTTGACAAAGGATAAACCTTTAAAGCCAGGTTCGACTGTGTGGGGGTGTAATAGTCATCATCACCCGGCAAGCCCTCCTGGTTTTTTACGCCCAATACTTTAATTTTTTCCACCATTGGTTTTAACTCCGGACTGGGCTGCACTAACCAGTTAAGTCCAATAACGCCCACACTTTGAGGATGCTCATACACGTAACGAATCACTTCACTGTTTGACTTCATCGAGTAAAACCCTTTATTAGGCAACTTATCAACGCCTGCCAGTTCCTTAAGATACGAAACTGTGCTGGAATTTGGATTGTCGAATACAAAAGATATGCCATTTGCAGATTCACCTTTAAGGTAAGTTATTAAATCCTTAACGTGAATAACCGAGTCCTGATAGCCTGTACCTGCAATAACGGCAATAGCGTCCGTAGCGAAACGAGTTATCCTAGGCGTCACCCTCTTCTGCTTAACAAAAAATTCTTCCTCTTGCTTGTTCAGCTGTCTGGTCATAACCGCGAGGCCGCTCGAATCTTTTAAGAGCGTGTTGCCCACTTCGGTTTCCGGCATAGCCCTCAATGTAATATGAGCTTTCGGATAGCTTCCCTCAAATACGGCAACTTGATCTTCTATAATTGGTAATACGGTTTCGTCAACCAAAATAGTCACCTTTCCGGCTAGGAAACCGACTTCCTCTTCATCGGCTGATTGCCCGGAATTACAGGCTGAAAACGAGGAAGCAACCAATAAAGCTATGCCTAACCCGAATAACCTATTTAAAAATTCCATTTAAATTTCTATTGGCAACTTTCTTTACTACGAATCAGCGATTCCTCCTGAGTGCTCTCTGGTCGCTGAATAAGCGCACAAACCTTATCACCGAATAAACAATCAGTAATAATCCAAACAACACTCTATAAGTCCGATCCAGATCCAAAGGAAAATCTTCCCAAAAAATAATGATTAGTCCAAGAACGAAATAGAATCCGAACATGAAAAGTCCTAAAATAGACAGAAATCGCTTTTGGGGCGATTTCTGTCTACTAACGGTCTCTCTTCTCCAATCCCCCATCACTAACCGCTACATTCCTTGCATATTCAGACGGATCGGCAGCGAGTAAGATACCCGAACCGGACGACCATTCTGAATACCAGGCTTCCATTTCGGAGATTTCTGCAAAACCCTCTTTGCTTCTTCTCCCGTACCATATTTTAAATCACGAAGTACTTTGATATCGGTCAACGAACCGTCGCGCTCGACAACAAAAGATACGTGAACAGTACCATTTACACCTTGTTCCTGCGCCATCTGAGGATAACGATAATTATCTCCTACCCATTTCAGAAACGCAGCCGGACCTCCTGGGAACGATGGCTGAACCTCTACGGCATTAAAATCCATAATACCAGATCCCGCTTCTGTTACTTCGGCATCTTTCGGGCCTTCACCGACCGGTGCATCTATGCGAATATCCGCTGTAGGATCTCCTGCGAGCGTCTTAGGACCCGGATCCGCTTTCTTTAATTCCTCAACGGTCGGAGGCTCCTCATCCCGAACCTGCTCAGCCGGAACCACTTTCGGCGGTGGCATACGAACCTGATCCACACGTGGCGGAGGTGGCTCTACCGGAGGTGGCGGGGGTGGTTCCTCTTCGTTTACCGGAGGCGGCTCAGAAAGCACAACTTCCGTTTCAATAACCTGAGGCGCTTCTACTTCCTGCTCGCCACGAATTGCCTTGATAATCATCGGCGATGTGACTAGACCAATGAACAGTAGTCCACCTACTAATAACGCTCTGGCTGTATACTTTGATGAAACCCGACGAAGATCATATGCTCCATAAGACTTATTCCGTCCATCAAAGACTACTTCAAGCCAGTCACGGTTAAATATATCTAACTTTGACCCAAACATAATTTATACCTTTTTGCTTTTAGTAAATCCCCTCACTTTTCAGGGCTTCAATTTCCGGATCGCTGATATCGCCGATCATATACTGAGTGGCATTAATAATCTTCATTTCATCCAGGATATCTACCAGATTCCGGTAATTTGAATTATCGCTCGGACGAATAATGATAATTAATCCCTTCCCCGTAGCGGCCTCAACCTCTTTCATTTTCTGAATAAGAATGGGCCTAATGCCATCTTTACCAAAATCCACCACAGTCGGACCTTCAATCGGTTCACTCACCTGTCCTCGATAATAAGCGATCTTGTTGTTATTACCCAACAGGATGGTGAAACTTCGATTGTCCGCTACCTCTAAATTATCATCCTTATTTTCCTTGTCTTTGTCCGGCATGTTCACATCCATCGCGTTCGGCTTTGAAAGCGACGTTGTCAACATAAAGAAGGTAATCAACAAAAACGCTAGATCCACCATTGCGGTTAAGTCAACCCTGGGCTGCTGTTTACCACCGGTATTTAATTCTGCCATTTTCTAACTCCCTCTTTTTATTCCTCTGCACCGCCCCTAAGGGTAGTAACCAGACTGAATTTGTTAATTTTCTGATCCTGCAAAATATCAATGATCTTCTTAATAGAAGGATATTGCTCTTTCGCGTCTCCTTTTACGGCTATACGCATTTCAGCATTATTCAGCTCCTTCGTCGCATAGCGGGCAGCCAGAACCCATTCCTTCAATTGATTATCAGTTGAGTCGGAAGGTATTCCGGGCTGAACACCCGGTTTATTCCGGGACCCAGGCTCCATGGCCAGCAATTGCTTCAGACCACCTATCGGAGTTCCAAAACTTTCCAAACCAGCAAACTTCTGCTTTTCTTCAGCGGAAAAGCCTACGCTATACTTTTCAGAAATCCGCTCCAGCATCCTTTGTCTGACATTCGACCCGACAACACCGAAAAAGATTTTACCATTGTCTCCAACTGTAATAATTCCCAAATTACTCTCCGGAACAGGCATTGAAACCGTCGATGCTGGTGTATCCACCTGCATTGGCTCCGGTTCTTTCGCAGTCGCCGTAAGAATAAAGAAGGTAAGCAACAGAAAGGAGACATCGCACATCGCCGTCATGTCGATGGTCGTGCTCGCTCTTTTTACCTTAATCTTTGGCATTTTCTCGTTTTTTTAAATTTCCAGTTACGCTTTAACTTATAGATGAGAAAAACCAGGAATTCCATAAAATCCCCGATTTTTATTTCAACTATTTTATTTGTGCTTAGAAGCGTAAGTCTGCACGATTGAAAAGCCAGCTTCGTCAATTGAATAAGTCAGCTTATCAATTTTAGAAGTGAATACGTTGTACATTACGATCGCGATCGTAGAAGTAAAGATACCCGTGGCTGTATTGATCAGGGCCTCAGAAATACCGTTTGCCAACTGCGCTGAGTCAGGTGAACCACCGGTACCCAAAGCAGCAAAGGCCTTGATCATACCGGTAACCGTTCCTAACAGACCAGTCAGTGTACCGATGGAAACCAACGTCGCAATTACCGTTAAGTTTTTCTCCAACATAGGCATCTCCAGAGCGGTTGCTTCTTCAATTTCCTTTTGAATGGCTAACGTAGCATGCTCGGTATCCAAAGTCGCATCCACAGAAGCTTCTTTGTACCTAAGCAAACCGGACTTGATCACGTTTGCCACGGAACCTTGTTGTTTGTCGCATTCCGCGATTGCCGCATCAATATTACCAGCAGAAAGGAAGCCTTGCACTTTTTTCACAAAAGCGTCCACATTTCCTTTGCCAGATGCACGGTTGATCACAAAGAAACGTTCAAAAGAGAATACAATCACCATCAGTAACAGCCCCAGAAGAACGGGTACTACATAACCTGCTTTATAAACCATAGCGAAATAGTTACCTGGTAGTGGCTCACCTTCAGGATCTCCTCCTTCAAAGTTAGCGGGATCTCCCATCACAAATTTCCAGACACATGCGCCGATAATAAAGCAAATGATAATAGCCAGACTCGCGAAAACGTTGGAACCATTGGAACTGCTCTGCTTAGTAGCGGGGGTTGGTTTTGGTGCGTTTGCCATTTTTTTGATTTTTTAGTTTTTAGTTTTATGGATTAATTTTTAATGATACAATAAAACACGACGTAAAATTAGCCGTTGTAAAAAAGCCCTAGCAAATTTATGACTTTTAGGTAAAATACAAAGTTTTGTTAAATTAAACGTTTGTTAACATTCTTAGTAACGCGCATCAGCAGCATCTACATTCCCAAGCCTGTGTTTTTTTTACAATTAAAACTATTTTTTTTTTCAAATGCAAATTGAAACAGCAAAATTGGACATCAAATGAACCGATATTCACAGTACTCTTCATTAAAGCCTTTCAAATATAGCTATGTACCATCTTTTCTAAGCTATTATTTCTCAGACCTATATATATAGTGTACTAAAAACACTAAGAATCGGATAATTTAGCGTTTAGCGTAGGTTGATTCCGAGCTCAATATATTTATATGTCACGTCCTATTCAATTCAAAAACGATAAAACGCAGCGCTTATTGCACCGGATAACGATCATTAGCCCCCGGCCCCTTTCACGCGATAACCTTCCTGCTCAAGCAATTGAATCACACGTTCCTTAAAGGTCCCCTGTATCAGAATCTGTCCTTCTTTCACACTTCCGCCCACACCGCAACGTTGTTTCAACTTCTTGCCTAACACATCCAGGTCTGACATATTTCCAATAAAGCCGCTTACTACCGTTACCACTTTTCCCCCTCGCTGCTTTTTATCGATCGATACACGGAGATTCTGTTGTTTTGGAGGTAGTGTCGTTGAATCTTCATCCGATCCTGAGTCGTAATTAAAATCCGGATTAGTTGAATAGACCACTCCCTGATAGGACTGTTTTTTCGATTTAGACATTACTTTCTCGTTTCCTTAGCTGCTAATGTAGGACTTTAAGAGAAGAAGGCCTAATTTCCACATCTAATTCCTCCCCCATCTCGACGGGTTCTCCATCCAAATGGACAGGCCCCGGCCGTTGTCGCCGTATCCGGATATTTTTACCTTTAATAATTTCTACAAATTCCGACTGATGGGCAGTCCGGCTGAACAAGTGGTAAACCATGACAGGAAATTGGTATAGCGGAAACTCTTTAATGATGCTGACATCCAGCAAGCCGTCGCGCACTGACGCTTCCGGAGCTACATAAGCATTGTTTCCATATTGCGGAGAGTTTGCTATGCTGATCATAAAAGCTTTTTCCGAATAGCTTTTTCCATCCACCACGATCTCGTAAGGCTCCGCTTTATAGCGGCTGATCTCCTCCAACACGACCCGCATATAGCCCACCGGTCCTCTTTCGCTCCGGTCTGCGAACCGGTCGCTGATCAGCGCATCGAAACCGATACCGGCAACATTGAAAAAGGCCTGGCCGTTTACACAGCCGCTGTCAATGGAAAGCTCATTGTTCTTGAGTATTTTCTTTACAGCAGACGCGGAATCAATCGGAATTTTGAGATACCTTGCTAACCCGTTTCCGGAACCTACCGGAACAATTCCAAGGGATACGCCGGTGCCAATTAAAACCATTGCCACTTCATTAACCGTCCCGTCACCGCCGACAGCCACAATCTGATCCGCGCCGTTATCAAGTGCTTCTTTAGCCAGTTCAGTTGCGTGATGAGCGTATCTGGTCTCAACATAAGATGCTTCTACCAGCTCTGAAGGGATAAGCTTCTTCGTCATTTGCCTGAAGTTAGACTTGCTCTTTCCACCGGAGACCGGATTAATAATAAAGCAGATTTTTTTCTTATCCATAGCTAAGCATTCCACAAGGCTCCACAGGCAGCACAGCACAAATATATCGAATTAAACTTAGCCCGTACCTCTGGGGAGTGTCTGGCATCTCTAATGCACTTCTAATATATACTTAAACTTTTTCTAATCGACCCGTAGATAGCTTTGCTTTATGCTTCAGCGAATCACATTCGTCACTATGTTCTTTTGCACATGGATCCATTCGCTTTATGCGACCGGGGCCGCCGCAGACACGTTATCCGTTACCCATGCCGAGGCGGAGGCTATTTTTTTAAAAAATAATTTATCTCTCCTAGCAGCAGAAGTGGAAATACCGATAGCGGAAGCCCGGCGAATACAAGCAAAAGCCTGGCCGAATCCCCGGTTTGAACTCGATGAAATAAACCTCTGGACCAACAATACTGTCGAGCCTTCCCCACCCCTGCTTGGTCGTTTCGGACGCAATCAGCAACTGGCGTTTCGGGTAGAGCAACTTATACAAACGGCGGGCAAACGGAAGAAATCTGTCAACCTGGAATCCAGCAAAGTAAAACTCGCATCTGAAATCTTTAATGAAGTTTTGGTGGGTCTTCGTATAGGGTTTCGTAAAGATTTATCCGAATTGAGCTATCATCAGCAACTGGTGCAAGACTTTCTCCGCCAGGAGCATATTATACGGGATTTGGTCCGTTCTCAGGAAAAACAGTATACCGCCGGAAACATCGCGCAGGCAGAACTCCTTCGCATCAAAGCACTTCATTTCGCACTAAAGCAGGAAATCACTGAATTACGCCGGCAAATCCATCAATACCAAAGCTCAATCCGAAACGATCTGGCATTGCCTTCCGATACCGAATTCCTTTTGAAGCCGGACTACCCGGATCTTACCCGGTCAAGTCAATTACAGCTCAGCCTGAAAGAAGATCAGGCTTACCGGAAGAACAGCGCTATCCGGGTTGCCGAGGCGGAACTCGATGTGCGCCGGAAGACGCTTAGGCTGGAAGAATCTCAAAAAATGCCGGATTTAGCATTCAACCTTTCATACGATCGCAATGGAAGTACTATGCTAAACTTCTGGGGCGTCGGAATCAGTCTTGACATACCACTTTTTAATCGCAATCGCGGCAATATTCTGGCTTCCCGATACGCTATAAAGCAGCAAACCATCCAAGTTGATCAGGAGAAACTGCGGATCGGCAATGAAATCCGGCGACTCGCCCTCGATCTTGAACAGGCCATCAGTCTATACCAGGAAGTCGACCCTGATTACCTGCACCAATTAGAAGCTATGGAGAGCGGTATCACCAGAAATTTAATGGAAAAGAATCTAAGCTTGCTTGAGTTTCTTGACTTTTTAGAATCGTTCCGGGAGAGCAAGCAACATTATTACAGCAGTATAAAAGACATTCAGCAGATAACTGAAGAAATCCGCTATTTAACAGGAGAATAATATGAGGCAAAATCTTTGCTACAGGAGTAGCTTCCTAATTTTAATCGTCATGGTTCTGTATGGCTGCCGGCAAACGTCGACGAATGAGGGACCACCAGTTTCAGATACAATTCCCGACAGTGTTGACCTGCAAACCTGGTCAGTCGATTCGGTGCGCAGCAGCAAGCAATCTAACGTCTTGCAATTGACGGGTGTGGTGCGGTATAACCCGGAACATGTCTATCGTTTTGTCCCCCTGCTTTCCGGTGTTGTGCGCAATGCGTACGTTTCTTTTGGCGACCTGGTCAAGAAAGGGGATGTACTCCTGGAAATCAGCAGTCCTGAAATCACGGAACTAAGTGCTGATTTACGCGACGCAAAGGAATCACTAAAAGTCGCAAAACGCCAGCTCCAGTCGCAGCAAAGCTTATATGCAGATCGGGTAGCCTCAGACCGCGAAGTTCTGGAAGCACAAACAGCGGTGAGAAGAACGCAAACTGCCATAGAGAAATTGGAGGAAAATCTGAGAACATATGGCGGAAGCATTGAAAATGGGCTGCTGGTGGTGAGAGCCGAAATAGCCGGATCTGTTATTGAAATGAATGCTGTCCGCGGACAGCAGGTCGAACCCGGTGGTGAGCATCTTTTCGCGTTAGGCAACCTTAATGAAGTATGGATCGAAGCGAACATCTACGCTGGCGAAATTAAACGGGTACAAAAAGGATTGAAAGCAAAAATACAGACCACAGCATGGCCTGATGAAATCTTCCATGGTAAAATACAGCGACTATCGGATGTAATTGATCCGCAGGAAAAAGTGCTCAAAGCAGTTATTCCGCTTCCTAACCCTCAATCAAAGCTAAAACCAGGTATGGCTGTCAGCATTGAACTGGCTTCAGAACCTGCTAATGATGTGGTGGCCCTTCCCCTTACCGCCGTAATTTTCGATCAGGACCGATACCAGGTATTGCTGGCAGACAATCCTTCTCAGAAAGAAATCAGGACAATCACTCCGTTGTATCAGGATGATGAGTTCGTGTACATCGAATTGCAAGATCTGCAACCGGGCCAGAAATTGATTCGAAATAATGCCCTCCTCCATTACCAACATCTTATAGAAGAGTAGCTCCTCAAAGAACAACCGCCAGCTTCGTTATACATGATTCGTTTCACAGAAAAAATTGTGGGCTTCGCCCTCAAAAACAGTACGCTCGTATTATTTCTAACCGCTTTACTCGCTGTCGGTGGTATTTACGCTTACTTCCAAACGCCGATAGAGGCCTATCCCGATGTAACCAGTACCCGTACCAGAATTATCAGTCAGTGGCCGGGAAGAAGTGCTGAAGAGGTCGAAAAATTCGTTACCCTGCCCATTACAAAAGAAGTCAACAGCATACCGGGAAAAACGTCAGTAAGATCTATTTCTCTCTTCGGGCTTTCAGTGGTAACCATAAACTTTACGGATGAGATAGACGACTTTTATGCGCAGCAATATACCTCAAACAGGCTCAATGGTGTGGATTTTCCGGACGGTGTAGAGGCGGAAATAGAGCCTCCTTCCGGCGCTACGGGTGAGATCTTCCGCTACATCATTCGCGCACCGAAGGACATGCCCATCCGGGAAGTCTACGCTTTACAAACCTGGGAGATCGAACGGGAACTGTTGAGCGTTAAAGGCGTAGCAGATGTGGTGAGTTTCGGGGGCGAAGAAAAGGCCTACCAGATCCGTGTAAACCCGGCCGAGCTGGCAAATTTTGGCCTCACGGCACTGGATGTGTTCGAAGCGGTATCAAACAGCAACGTGAACGTCGGAGGCGACATGATCGAACAAGGAAGTCAGGCTTATGTGGTCCGCGGCATCGGCCTTCTCGACAAAGTCAGCGATATTGAAAATATTCTGATCAAAAACACCAAAGATGCTCCGGTCCTGATTAAGCATGTCGCCGAAGTTAGCATCGGTGCAAAACCCCGTCTCGGGCAGGTTGGCTTTCAGGATGACGAAGATGTGGTGGAGGGGATTGTGCTGATGTTCCGTGGTGAAAACCCGAGCGCGGTCGTTGAGGGACTAAAAAGTAAAATTGAAGAATTAAACAGCCGGATTCTTCCGGAAGGTGTGTCCATTGAGCGTTTCCATGACCGCAGCACACTGGTAAACAAAACCGTAGAAACGGTAAGCAAAAACCTGATCGAAGGGATCTTTCTGGTCTCGGTCGTTGTTTTCCTTTTCCTGTTCAACTGGCGTACCACGCTGATTGTCGCGTCCGTTATTCCCCTGGCTTTTCTTTTTGCCATTATTCTTCTACGTGTGCAGGGACTTTCTGCCAATTTGATCTCCCTGGGCGCGGTAGATTTCGGGCTCTTATTAGAGGGAACCATGGTCATTGTAGAGCATGTTTTCGTCGCCCTGGACCAAAAAGCAAGATCGCTCGGCATGCAGCGCTTCAACCGAATCGGTAAATCCGGCATCATCCGGCGTAATGCCAAAGGGGTAGCCAAATCGATCCTCTTCGCCCAACTCATCCTCATTGTGGCGCTCCTCCCGATCTTTACCTTTGAAAAAGTCGAAGGTAAAATGTTTTCACCCCTGGCCTTTACGCTGGGTTATGCCCTGCTTGGATCCCTGATCCTGAGCCTTACCTATGTTCCGGTACTTTGCAAGATACTGCTTAATAAAAATGTAACAGATCGCAGAAACCCCATAACGGAGGGAGTGCGGAAATCGCTGTTTTTTATATACCGGATTGCAGAACAACATAAAAAAGCCGTCTTAGTCGCTTTTGCGGTCCTGATGCTGGCTTGTGGTTTCGGCTTTAGCCGGATTGGTACCGAGTTCATCCCGAAATTAAATGAAGGCGCTATTTATATTCGTGCAACCCTGCCAAACAGCATTAGCCTTGAAGAATCCGTGCGGTTGACGAATACCTTTAAGAAACATATCCGTTCATTTGACGAGGTGGAATTTGTACTTAGTCAGACCGGCAGGCCGAACGACGGCACAGACCCGGTAGGCTTCTTTAACATCGAATTTCATACGCAGCTCAAAGATCAGGAGCTCTGGGAAAGAAACATCTCAAAAGATCAGCTTATTGAGGAAATGCAAGGCAAGTTAAATCAATACCCGGGCACCGTTTTCGCCTTCAGTCAGCCAATAATGGACAACGTAGAAGAATACGTGGCTGGTGTAAAAAGTGCACTGGTTGTAAAAATCTTTGGCGATAACCTGAATAACCTGGAACAATACGCCGACAGCGTTGCCCGGCAGCTTAAATCCGTCCGGGGCGTCGAAGATCTGAATATTTTCCGCAATATGGGAATACCGGAACTGCGCATCCGTCTGAGCGAAGAAAGGATGGCTCGTTATGGCGTACCGGTCAGGGATGCACAATCGGTAGTTGAAATGGCTATTGGGGGGAAAGCCGCATCCACATACTATGAGGGTGAACGCATGTTCGACATAAGGGTACGTTACGACAGCCCTTTCCGAAGCAACGAGCAGCAGATCCGAAATATTCTCGTTCCGGCGATGAACGACTCAAAAGTTCCCTTATACGAAATCGCCGATATCGGTTTTTATAGCGGTCCAGCTTTTATCTACCGGGAAGGAAGCAGCCGCTACATCGCCATCGGGTTCTCCATCCGGGGACGTGATCTTGGAAGCACCGTCCGGGAAGCACAGGAACGTGTACAGGAAAATATAAGTCTTCCAACAGCTTACAAAGTAGAATGGGCCGGCGAGTTCGAAAACCAGGAGCGGGCTTTATCCAGGCTATCCGCCATTGTTCCCATCTCTTTACTTCTAATCGGCTTTTTGCTTTACCTGAATTTCGGCAATCTTCCGGATACCCTTCTTTCGCTGTTGACCATTCCCTTTGCTTTTATCGGTGGCTTCCTGTCTTTATGGATTACCGGAACCACCTTCGGAATCTCTGCGGGAATAGGCTTCATCATACTATTCGGTGTAGGGACAATTGACGGGATCATTCTCATCAGCGTCATGAAAGAGTATCTGCGCAAGGGACTAGCTCTTGAAGATGCGATTCGAAAGGGTGTCTGGGAGCGTATCCGCCCGGTCTTTATGATCGCCATCATGGGCTCACTAGGCCTGCTCCCTGCAGCACTTTCCCAGGGAATGGGAGCTGAAATCCAGAAACCCCTTGCTATCATGATCGTTGGAGGCTTGCTGATCTGTATGCTGCTGAGTCTGGTTGTTCTGCCCCAGGTTTTCTATCTCGTTTACCGCAATCGCCCTCATGCCGGAAAAGCTTAATGTTTGCTATTCGCGCAGACAATCAATAAGTTTGTTCCCATGGCCCAAATTCTGTTAGTCGAAGACGATGACCGCGTTGCCTCCTTTATAGAAAAAGGACTAAGCGAACACCTCTTTAATGTTGAGCGGGCTGATGACGGCTTTAAAGCGGTAGGAATGGCCAGCGTGGATAATTTCGACCTGATTATCCTCGATCTGCTCCTGCCCGGACTGGACGGACTAAACGTATGCCGGATCCTCCGCGAAAAGCGCGTGAATACCCCCATATTAATCCTTAGTGCGCTGGATGATACCGGGAAAAAAGTAACGGGGCTTGAAGCCGGAGCCGATGACTACCTGGTCAAACCGTTCCACTTCGATGAATTGCTTGCCCGGATCAATGCCTTGCTGCGTCGTGCTGCTATTCTGAAAGATCTTGGCGATGTATATGAGTACGCCGATCTGAAAATAGACATTGCAAGTTTTACAACAGAGCGCGCAGGGGTGAAGATCCGCCTGTCCCAGCGGGAGTTCAAGCTGCTCCTTTTCCTTATGGAAAACCGCGAACGTACGGTATCCCGTGCTCAGATCGCGGGTTCTGTCTGGAACATCAACTTCGACAGAGGAACCAACGTAGTTGATGTCTATATCAACTACCTGAGAAATAAAGTCGACAAACCCTTCGCCAAACCGCTTATTCACACGATCAAAGGTAGAGGCTATTTATTCAGCGACCGGTACGATGCCCCTTAAAACGAGACTACTGATCCAAAGCCTGCTGATTTTTGCTGGCGTAGTTGCCTTTATCATCATAGGCACTTACCTTTTTTACAGCAAAGAAATCCGGAGGCTTTTTCACGAAAACCTGCGGGATAAGGCGATGATCGCCGCTTTCTACCACCTCGAAAAAGATGAGCTTAATGCAGAGCGCTTTGCCCGTATCAGAGAGCGATACCGGCAGATTTATGGTGCTTCCATACGCTTTTTCAATGAGCAGGACAAGATGGTTTTCGAGTTTGACAGCCTGACCTATCAGATCGACGCGCAACGCATAAAACGAATTCGGGAAACCGGGCAGCAATATTTTGCTATAGGCGAGCGACAGTTCGCAGGCATCTATTACCGCGACAACCAGGGAAATTTCGTGATAACCGCTTCTGACATCAACATTGAGGGAGAGCAGCAGCTTTCCAGGTTACGGTTCTTTCTGATATCTTTTTTTCTGGTGGGTTTAGCCATCACCTATTTTCTGAGCCGATGGCTGGCACGGCAGACCTTCAGTCCGTTCGACCGGCTGATTCATGAAGTTAACCAGATTACCACCTCCCGGCTGAACAGCCGACTGCACGTTCCAGGCTCAGAAGGAAATGAATTATTTCTGCTGACAACCACCATGAATCAACTCCTTCACCGCATTGAAGCGGGTGTGCGGAGTCAGCAAAACTTCATCAAACACGCATCTCATGAACTACGGACACCCCTTACGTCCATTCTGGGCACGCTGGACGTCACCTTAGCCAAGGAACGGGATGCTGAGTCGTACCGGAACCAGATGCAACGTGCACACCGCGACGCGGCGCAGATGATGGATATCCTGAACGGTTTACTGCTTATATCGGGTCTTGAAGAAGATCAGGCGCAAATGCCGGCCTCCGCTTTTCGTCTTGATGAACTGATTCTAGACCTCATAGAAGGCCATGCTGTGTTGTCCCGTTCCGAGCATCTGGTATTCGAACTGGAGGCTGTTGATGACCCCGATCGCGAGCTCATCGTCCAGGGAAACCGGGAATTGCTTTCGATCGCCCTTCGAAACCTGATCGATAACGCTTTCAAATACGCAGAAGGGAAGGAAGTGAAAATTACGCTAAAAAGAATCAATGCCGGTCAGCTGCATTTGGCGGTCTGCGACAAAGGAAATGGAATTGCCCCGGAAGACTTAGCTCATATTTTTGATCTCTTTTTCCGCGGAGGCCAGCAATACCGGCACGCGGGTACGGGCATTGGCCTTTATCTTTCTAAACGAATCGCGGAGAAACACGGACTGGATTTGAAAGTGGAATCAAGGCTTGGAGAAGGGGCCTGCTTTTACCTGGTATTCCCGAAAACAGTCAATTAATTTCCAAATGCTGAATACTTCGGAGCCTTTTTCTCGTTATATATACAAAGATCAATACGACCCTTATGAACAGTAGAGCTCATCCAGGTATTTTTTCCAGCCGCTACCAGGCATTAAGGCGACTAAAAGATAAAACACTTGCTTTTTTTGAGGAAGAAATAGACACCAGGAAAGATCCTGTCCTTGTCGATTTTGGCTGCGGCGATAAGCCTTATGAGCACCTGATAAAAAAACACGTCGCCCAATACATCGGAGTTGATCTCCGGATGAATCCGAAAGCAGAGCGGTTTATAGACCTCGACAGCAAAATGGATCTGCCGGACGCCAGTGCCGACATCGTCTTATCAAATCAGGTTCTTGAGCATGTCGACAACCCGGAGGGGTATCTGGCAGAAGCCTGGCGTGTTTTAAAACCCGGCGGATGGATGATTCTTTCAACCCACGGGTATTGGTATTATCATCCTACACCGAACGACTATTACCGCTGGACCAGCGCCGGTCTCAAGCGGACCATAGAGCAGGCGGGATTTACCACAGCGCGATTTTCGGGTATTCTCGGACTTGCCGCCAGCGGTCTCCAACTTTTTCAGGACGGCCTTATCAATAAAGCACCCCGGATCCTTCACCCATTGATCTCTTTCCTTCTTCAGGGGCTTATTGGCTTTACCGACAAGCTCTACAGCCAGGCACAGCGCGACCGTGACGCGGCAATTTATGTTGTTTTTGCCAAAAAAGGAGGTTAACTTTATCCGCTTGAAGCATTATCTATGTCCGGTTCTCCCAACGAAGAGGCAGTTGTCTCCTATTATGACACCGTAGTTAAAAATAAGCTGCACAATTACCTTTACGGCAATCCGCGTGTGGATGCTGCCTGGCAGACCATTGTAAAGTACCAGCCGCAAGCGGGGAAAATGCTGGAAATACTCGAGGTCGGATGCGGCGTTGGCACCATCTGTCACCGCATGGCGCAAAAGTGGCCTCAGGCAAGCATTTCCGGCCTGGATATCAGTCCGCGTTCCATAGAGGTAGCCCATAAACTTTTCGGATCCGAACAGGTTCAGTTTACGGCTGGTGTACTAACAGCGGATCAGTTTAACCGTCAATTCGACCTGATCATTTTTATGGACGTTTATGAGCACATTGCCGTAGACGATCGTCCAACGGTCCATCACGCCATAAAGAAGCTGCTGCGGAACAGGGGGCGGGTCATCCTGTCGGTTCCTACTCCGCACAACCTCCAGTGGTCCGCCAAACACAAACCCGAGACCATGCAACCCGTCGATGAACACATCAGTCTTGGCGTAATCGAGCAGCTCGCCCGCGAAACCGATACCGAAGTCATCTTTTACGAGAAGAAAGATATCTGGAACACGGGTGACTATGCGCACATCGTTCTGGAGAAAAATGATGACTTTCAGGCGGCCTTTTTTAAGCCAAAACCGGTAAGTCTTAAGCAATCCCTAAAACGACGGGCACACAAATGGAGCCAGCGGCTGACAGCTCCATTCAAGCAGGTGAGGCTGAAGAGAAGATTAAAATAATACGATGCCGGATTCGACCATTGCGATCATACAACCGAACAAAAATGCCTATTCGGAAACGTTTATCAAAAACCATATCACCTACCTGAAAGGGCGTAAAATTATTCTATATGGCGGGAGCTTTCCGCTTTACCAGGAACAAGACCGCTTACTAATCCGTTCGCCCATCGATTTCTTCTCGTAACTGGTTAAAAAACGGTTGTTAAAGCGCCGGGACATCCCTGTTCGGAACCGGGCGCTGCAGAAGACATTAAAAAAACACGGTGTACAGCTCGTATTAGCGGAATACGGCATGGTTGGTGCTTCCGTCAGAAAGGCCTGTGAAGAAATTCATGTTCCGCTCATCATTCATTTCCATGGCATGGACGCGCATCGCTACCAACTCTTGCAGGAGTATGAACAGGAATACCTGCAGGCCTTCCGCTACGCTGCGGCTCTTGTCGCAGTGTCCCAAACCATGCAAAAACAGCTGATCCGTTTAGGAGCTCCGACGGAAAAAGTACACCTGATTCCCTACGGAATAGATCTTGCCTATTTTCAGCCACCTGCATTTCCCACCACCGGGTTGCATATCGTTTCCATAGGCCGCATGGTGGAGAAGAAAGCGCCGCTGAACACCATACGTGCTTTTGCCATTATGGCCAGAAAATTTCCTGACGCGCGCCTTTCTATGGTTGGAAATGGTCCCCTTCTTGACGACGCAAAACGTCTGGCAGAGAAACTGGGACTGAGCGAGCGCATAGACTTTCCGGGCGTTTTAAATAAAGATCAGGTGCGGGATTTACTCTGCACCGCCTTTGCGTATGTACAACATTCTGTTCGTGCCGAAGACGGAGATATGGAGGGCACTCCCAACACCATTTTGGAAGCCGCAGCCATGGCCCTGCCCATTGTAAGTACACGGCACGCAGGGATACAAGAAGCCGTACTGGAAGATAAAACCGGTTTATTGGTATCGGAGCATGCCATCGACGAAATGGGTAAATCGCTCATCTTTTTAGCCGAGAACCGTTCGCGTGCACATCAGATGGGGCTTGAGGGCCGAAAGCATGTCGAAAAGAACTACGAACTGCACACCCAGCTCGAAAAACTGGACGCGCTCATTTCCGTTCACAAAAAGTCCTTTTCCGAATGAGCTTCATCCAGAGACAGGGATTTTTCAACAGCATTTCGCTCTATTTAGGCACTGCTATCGGTTTTCTGAACCTGATGATCGTTTTCCAACGTACGCTTACGCTCGAGGAAATCGGCTTTTACAATATACTTGTCGCCATAACGATTCTTTATACCCAGTTCGCCAGCCTGGGCATCAGCAATGTCATTACCCGGTACTTACCACAATTCAGAACCCGGGACCATAGACATCATGGCTTCGCCCGTTACATCTTTTTGACCTGTTCCGCAACGTTCATTTTATTCTCAGCAAGCTTTTTTCTTTTTAAGGACGAAGTCATTTCATTCCGTTCAGACGATGCGGGCGCTTCGTTAATGGATCAGTTCTATCCGTATTTCCTACCAATCGCCATCTGTTCCACCTTTTATCTTATACAGGAATCCTTTGCGCGCACAGCTTTTAAAACCATCATCCCCTCTTTCCTGCGGGAAGTCGTCCTCCGTCTTTTTAGCACACTTGGAGCCGGACTGATCTTTCTGGATCTTGTTGGTTACAGGGGCTTCATCAACCTTTATCTGATCGGCCACATCAGCATCACCCTACTGATCAGCTTTTACGTCTTCCGCTCAAAGATTTACAATCTGGCCCCTATTGAAGAGCCGGTACGAAAAGAAGTGGTTCACATGCTTCGTTTTGGTTTTTACTCCATGTTGGGCGGCAGCTCTTTTGCTCTTTTGCAAAATATAGATCTGATTGTTCTGAAAATTCTCAGTGGCGAGGCGCTGGTGGGTATTTACAGCACCTTCTTCGCCATGGCACAAGTTATCACGCTTTCGTCCCGGGCGCTTAACATTACTTCTTATCAGATTATTGCCAACGCATGGAAAGAGCAAAACCTTGAAACCATTCATAAGATCTATAAAAAGACAACCATCGTTCAGTGCTTTGCCGGTGCATTGCTGTTAATCGGTCTTATATGCAACCGCGACAATCTGCTCGTGCTGCTGAAAAAGCCGGAATACCCCGCGTATTTCAATGTCCTAGTCGTCGTCGGCATTGCTTTCCTGGTCGATGCTACCGGGGGTATTAACCAGGCCATCATCGGTTTTTCCAAACATTATCGGCTCGTAATGGTATTCCTGTGTATAGCGGCCGTTGTATGCGGTTTGCTGAATATTGCTTTGATACCCGAGTTTGGCCTTCTGGGCGCGGCCTATAGTTACCTGTTGACGATGTTATTGACAAATTTCAGCTTTTGGTTGTTCTTAAGGATCCGCTACCGGATGCAACCCTTCTCCTGGAAGGTAATGTGGATTATCTTTATTTGCTTTATTTGCCTTGCCGTAAACCGCCTCGTTCCGACTATGCCGCACTTTTTAATTGACATCCCGGTACGATCGTTGCTGATCGGAGCCCTATTCACTACCTTATGCTACCTGCTGCATGTTTCGGAGGATATTAACCGCGTGATTGATCAATATGTCCTCAGAAAAGCCCGCTGATATGCAAAAGTTCGCTCCGATAGCTTTATTCGTGTACAACCGCGCTGAACACACCCGCCGGACGATAGAGCACCTGCGTCAGAATACGCTGGCCGCTGATTCCCGTCTATATATTTTCTCCGATGCGGCAAAGGAGAGTGCTGACGAACAGGCTGTCGAGGAAGTACGGGAACTTATCCACGAAGCGACCGGGTTCCGCTCCGTTAAAGTGATTAACCGAAAGGAACACATGGGTCTGGCAAAATCGCTAATATCCGGCATTTCTAACCTCGTGCAGGACTATGGTAAAGTCATCGTTTTCGAAGATGATCTGCTGAGCTCACCGCATTGCCTGACCTATTTCAACCAGGCGCTGGAGCGCTATGCATTGGAAGAGCGCGTTATGCAAATTGCTGCCTATATGTTCCCTGCTAAAGATGCTCATCAGCTACCCGAGACGTTCTTCATCCGATCAGTCAGCAGTTGGGGTTGGGCCACCTGGAAACGGGCCTGGCAGCATTTCGAAAGCGACGCCGAAAGCCTTTACCAACAATTCGATCATCAGAAAATCCAACGCTTCACCTTTGGCTCGACCATGAACTACTGGCAGCAACTGCTTGATT
Organism: Olivibacter sp.; assembly: GCA_048595275.1. GTDB lineage: Bacteria > Bacteroidota > Bacteroidia > Sphingobacteriales > Sphingobacteriaceae > Olivibacter. The sequence continues at coordinate 62,028 of JBMDWN010000024.1, forward strand.
TCCGAACAGGGAAAAACGATTCCTGGGCGATCCGCTGGCATGCGTCCGTATTTCTTAACAATGGTCTGGTCCTTCAACCTTCCCGTTCCCTGATCGAAAACATCGGGCATGACGGATCCGGTGTCCACTCCATCATTGAAGACACGTATCAGGTTCATTTACACCGGCAGCCAATTACCGTTTTCCCCGATGAGATTGAAGAGAATGAACAGGCGGCAGAAGTGATTCAGCAATTCTACAAAAACCGAAAAGGCTCTATCCTGAAACGAATAAGAAAATTTCTAGTCAATAAATGGTTCCGATGGAAGAATCTGTACAAGTCCTGAACCAGGCAGCCGTTGTGATACCGGTGTATAAAGAACTGGCAGAGGCATCAGAAAAGCGATCTTTCTGGCAATGCTCGGAAGTTTTGAAGGATTATCCGATCGTCCTGGTTGTACCCGAATCCATGAATACCAGCTACTACGAGGCGCTGATCGACCATCCTGTATTCATTGAACGTTTCCCGGATGTTTATTTCCAGGACGTGATTTCCTACAGCAAGTTATTGCTGAGCCGTCTTTTTTACGAACGATTTTTGCTGTATGAATATATCCTCCTGTATCAGCTAGACGCCTGGGTATTCCGGGATGAACTACAATTTTGGGCGGGGAAAGGTTACGATTACATCGGTGCTCCCTGGCTGGATGCACCGCCTATGGAAAATAAGAAGCGACCATTGGTCAATCTTTCCAAACGTTTAGTGAATAAAGTCGGCAACGGCGGACTATCGCTACGGCGCGTCAGTAGTCATATTCGCTGGGCTCCGTGGGCATCATTTGTGTTCCGCTGGCTTCCGAAAAACGAAGACCTCATCTGGACCCTGTTTGTACCTTTCTACAAACCGACCGTCGCCGAAGCACTGCGTTTCGCGTTTGAAAGGCTTCCGCAAAAGAGTTACGAACGAACGAGCCACCACCTTCCCTTCGGTTGTCACGCCTGGCAAAAATATCAACCGGATTTCTGGAAAGCTTTTATAGATCACTCGTAAAATGAATATACAGCAGGATCAAGAACATGGCACGCCTTTATTAAGCGTCATAACCGTTTGCTACAACGCCGGCCAGCTGATTATACCGACAGTGGAAAGCGTCATCAATCAAACCTGGTTCAACCGGATCGAGTACCTGGTTATCGACGGAGCCTCTTCGGACAATACCTTGAATTTGCTTGAGCCTTATATAAAGAGCATTGATCAGCTCCTTTCCGAACCGGATAAGGGAATATACGACGCTATGAATAAGGGCTTGAACCTTGCAAAAGGCGAGTACGTACTGTTCATGAACGCAGGTGATTGTTTTTACGCGGATGACACCGTGGAAAAGGTCTTCCTGTCGGAACAAGGGGCAGACATTTATTACGGAGAAACGGAAATGATCAATGCCGGAGGGGAAAGCCTTGGCCGCAGGCGACATAAGGCACCGGAGAAATTCTCTTGGAAAAGCTTTCGCTTTGGGATGAGCATCAGTCACCAGGCTATCTACATCCGAAGAGCACTAACCAATCCTTATAACCTGGACTTTAAGCTCAGTGCGGACATCGACTGGATCTTGCAAGCGGCAAAAAAAGCTGAAACCATTGTCAACACCCATCGATATGTAGCCCGCTATCTGGTGGGGGGGATGTCTAAACAACGACACCGCCAAAGCCTGACGGAGCGATTTCAAATCTTTAATCACTATTACGGGTTAATCCCCAACGTTCTGGCTCATGTGGTCATCGGCTCGCGTTTGTTCTTTTATTTCATACGCCATCGCCGCACGAACGATTAAACCGATCCGTTGCGACGCTCCCGCCAGATCGCGAAGGCAAGCCCCAGCACCAGAACGATAGATGCGATCAACGAAATATTCTCCCCGCCATAATAAGATGCGGGCTCAAATTTAAACTCAACTTTGTGATTGCCTCCGGGTAACTGAGCGGCACGGAGTACGTAATTCGCCCGTAAAATAGGCACTTCCGCTCCATCCACGAAAGCCTTCCAGCCTTTGCTATACCAAATTTCGGAGAAAACACCCATCACATCATTCGGCGCACTGTATTCGTAAACCAGGTGGTCCGGACGGTAACTTGTTAATTGAATCGATGCATTTGTAGCGCTACCCAGCCGTTTCTCGTCAACCTGCCCGCGGAAATCCTCGTGAACGTATGCCTCCTTCTTCGGGTCGAAGCTGTTCAGCGCATCCATCTCTTCCTGGTTGGTCTTAACGAACGTCACCCGATCCACAAGCCAGGCATTGCCGGCAGCGCTATTCCGGCGTTGTATGTTCTGCGACTGATCGCTTTTGGAGGTAATCAGATACCGCGTATTCAACATATCGAGCACATCTTCGTTGACCGCCTTTGAAAACTGATGCTCAATCAGCTCATTATAGCGCATGAGCTTCGCAGCATGGTAGCCCCCGATATTCTTAAAAAAGTAGGAGGGCGTTGCGTTATTAAAGGGGTTCGTTGTCAGGTCCAGAACACGGAAGTTCGGATCTTTATCCATCAGGATCAGGTTGTCGACTTCCCTCGGTTGAAATACCTGTCTCATCTGTGTATCTTCAACAAAAGAATCTTTATTCAGGTAGCGACGATCTACACTCCACAAATCGACTAAAACCAGTAATCCGATCGCGATGATCGCGCTCGGCGCTTTAAGGCTCCCTTTGAAGAACAACCAGGCAACCCCTCCGCTCAACAAAATGAAGATCAGGGAGCGAAATGCATCCGTACGCGCCAGGGATACCCGGTCTGCCACTAGCGCGTTAGCCAGCTTACTTCCCAGGCCGTTATCGCCCAGCATTTGAGACAATCCCTTTATCAGATCCTGGTGATCCGTCCGCTGGAAGCTGAAAAACAGATCAGGGAGTAACCATACGATTAGCGAAATACCACCGAGAATACCCGTTGTGTACAACACTTTTTTATCGAGTTTTTGAATAGACGAACCCTTCGTAACCAGCTCGTTAATTCCCAGAATAGCTAAAATCGGAACAAGAAACGAAGCAATAACCAGGTTCGACTCCACCGCCCTGAAGTTGTTGTACATCGGAAAATAGTCAAAGAAGAGATCGGAAATCAGCGGAAAGTGACGACCAAAGGAAAGGAAGACGGAGAGCAGCGTTGCACTCAGCAGCCACCATTTCAAGCGACCTTTGACGATGAAAAGGGCCAGTACGAAAAAGAATAAAACCACAGCCCCGAAATACCAGGGTCCAGACGTAAACTGCTTGTCCCCCCAGTAAACTGGCAACTGTCGGGCCAACCCCATCGCCTGATCTCTGGGCGCTCCCAAAGCCGTCAATTCTTTTACGACTTCAGAATCTTCATCCAGTCCTTGCATACCCCCACCATAGGCATCGGGAATGAGAAAGGTAATGCTTTCTCCAACTCCCTGACTCCACTGATAGGCGTATTCTCTGGAAACCCCGCTCTCATCAGCCTGCTTGCTGTCCGTTGCCAGATTGGCTTTACCGCGCATGGACTCCTTGCTATACTCGTAGGTAGTCCATAGAAGTCCCGCGTTTACCGCTACCGCGATAAGGGTAGATACGATCATCGTAGCAACGGCTTTAACGTAACTACCTAATAACTTGTCTTTATATGCATGGTAAAGCTCAATGCCCATAAGGATGAGCACCGCAATAAACAGATAATAGGTAACCTGAATGTGATTTACCCGAATTTCCAAAGCCATTGAAAGCGCCAGGATAAAGGCACCTAACCAGTACTTGCCCCGAAGACATAATAAAATCCCAGCCAGCACCGGAGCCATGAAAGCAATCGCGTAGGCTTGACTGGCATGCCCTGCCTCGATGTAAATGAAATTATAAGATGTAAAAGCAAAAGCGATTGCCCCTACTGCCGCTAGCCAGGGCTTTACCCTCAGCACATTGAACAGCAGGTATGCGCCCAAAAGGTAAAGCAGAACGACATCAATCGGATAAGGCGCAACTTTCTTAAGTCCCGCCATCATGTGTGTACCGATGTTCTTCGGGTAAGAAACCCAGATTTGATAAGAAGGCATCCCGCTGAACATGGAATTCGTCCAGAGCGGCGCTTTTCCATCCTGCTCCCGGAAATCCATGATTTCCTTCTGCATGGCCTGAGCTTGTGTAACATCACTCTGAACCAACACCTTACCCTGCCAAACGGGGGTAAAATAAACAAAACATAGGACGACAAAAATTCCTATAATGGCTAGGTGGGTGGCATTTCGGTTGAACCAGGCTTTCATGCTATACGCTTACT
>JBMDWN010000025.1:0-42839 GCA_048595275.1 Olivibacter sp.
AATCTTCCCTTCCCGAATTGTAATTGTTGTAAATCCCTTCCGCAGCACCATTCATCACCTCTTCCGCAATCTGCCAGCGTCTGATATCAAATAAGCGATTGTCTTCGACCGGGAACTCCACATGACGCTCGTTTCTGATCAGCAGTCTTAAGCTTGCAGCATCCGGATGACTAACCGGCGTCACGCCAGGCATTTCAACCCCAGGGCGCTGCCTAACCTGATTAATGGCATCATAAACCGATTGATCAACCTGTCCCAGTTCCACTTTTGCTTCAGCATAGGTAAGCAGAACTTCCGCGTAACGAAGAAGTACCACATCTGATCCTGAGCTTCTATCCCAGTTTCCGCTAATGTTAGCCGGTACAGCCTTTTTATAGTAATAGCCTGAAAAGCTAGCGTTAGACTCACCAAGCGCATCCGGAGATCCCGGTCTAGTTACATTAATGGCGACCCCGTTGACCTCCGTTCCCGGAAGAACGATGCTTAATGAGAGCCTTGGGTCCCGGTTTAGAAAAGGCTGTTGCGGATCATATAAGGACGACTCCTCAATAGACAAACCATCCGTGCATTCATAAGCATCAACCAAGTTTCGTAAAGGAACAATTTGTCCCCAGCCCGCCAGGCTTGGTGCTCCGATCCACGTAGCGTTCGGGTTTGGGAAGGTGTTCTCCAGGTATTTTGCGGCGAATAAAATTTCGCTGCTATTCCGGTTCGTGCCGTTGAATAAACTCAGGTAGTTTCCATCAATTCTGTGTACGCCCAAATTCATAACAGCTTGTGAAGCCTCCGCAGCCTCTTGCCAGCGTTGGTTATATAACAGCACCCTCGCCTTAAGCCCCATAGCAGCGCCCCGGGTAACTCTGCCACTCTCATTCGCATCATAGTTCGTAGGGAGATCCCCCTCAATCGCGGTCAGCTCCGTTACAATAAAATCAACCACTTCGGATCTTGGTGTTCTCGGCAGAGCGTTAAATTCTTCCGGGCTGGGCGTACTGCTGAGCAGAACTACATCGCCATAAAGTCCGGTCAGTTGCTGGTAAGCATAGGCGCGAAGGAAACGGGCCTCGGCCAGCAACCTGGCCTTTGATTCAGGATTCATATCCGGAACACGATCTATGTTATCCGTTACATCATTGGCTCTGGCGATCAGACGATACAGGTTGCCCCAGAAGTTTGCAAATAAAGAAGTACCCGGAGTGGCGCTTCCGTTCGCTGCAAATTGAATATCAACCGGCCAGTTGCTCCACGAATAGCTGTCATCCGTCGCGCAGGAGATAAAAAAACGTTCGTCAGACCCCAATAGCCGATAGACTTCGTTCACTGCACGGGTAGCATCTGCTTCTGACGACCAATAGGTCGTATTACCGAGTGCGTCCAGTGGCTGCCGATCAAGATCTTTGCTACAGGAGGAGAGCGCCGCCAGCATCAGCAGTATGGGTATATATTTTTTTGTTGTTTTCATGATGTTCATTCCTTTTAGTTAGAAATTGGCGTTTAGCCCGAAAGTAAGTGTCCGAACCTGTGGATAGTAGCGGTTATCGTTAGGAGACTCCGGATCCAGGTCCTTCGGTAAGCCGGTTATGGTGAATAAGTTCTGTCCTGAAGCGAAAATTCGCAGGTTATTCACGAAAGTCCCACTTAGAACAGCCTTCGGTACCCGGTAGCCAATCTGCAGATTTTTTAACCGGATATAAGATCCATTTTGAATCCAGAACGAAGAAGGCTGGTAGTTGTTTTGATAAGTAGCCAGACGCGGATAATCAGAACTCGTATTTTCCGGCGTCCAGGCGTTCAGCCAGGCACTTCGAAAATTGCCATCGGTATTGATGGGGGCGCGTTCCAGGTTGAGGGTGTTGATGTCCACTTTTCCAACCCCCTGGAAAAAGGCATTGAAATCAAAATGCTTATAAGTTGCACCGAGCGTCAGGCCAAAATTGTATCTTGGAATATCGCTTCCGAGAAAGACGAAGTCACTCACGTTGTCAAATACCCCATCGTTGTTCAGGTCGCGATAAATAAGATCGCCGGGAGCAACCGTACCGGAAATCACCGGACTGGCAGCCACCTGATCGGCCGTTTGATAAATACCATCTGCTACATAGCCATAAAAGGCGCCAATGGGTCTTCCGACATAATTACCACGATTGACCCCATTTCCGTCGGTCGAGTTGAAATCGGTTCCGCGAAGATCAATGAGTTCATTTCTGACGTCAGACAGGTTAAAACCGATATCGAATTTGAAATCATCTCCGATCTGCTCATTATAATTCAAAGCGAGTTCCCAGCCTCTGTTCTTAACGACTGCGGCATTCTGATAGTTTGGTTCCAGACCTACGTAAGAAGGGATAGGCAGGCGGAGCAGAATGTCGCGGGTGCGCTTGTCAAAATAGTCGAAATTAACGGTGAGTTTTCGGCCGACGGTAAAGTCCAGTCCGATGTTGGCAACGTCAGTCGTTTCCCAGGTCAGGCCCATGCTTGGATATAAGTTCAATCCAGCGGTTTGGTTTAGAATCCCACCGAATGGATAGCTGTTGAGAATATACGGAGATTGATATGGGTAATCTCCGATAGCATCGTTACCCAATCGGCCGTAAGATCCCCTGATCTTCAGATCCTGTACAAAGGAAACGTTATCCATAAAAGATTCTTCCGACAGGCGCCAACCCACTGAGGCCGAAGGGAACCAACCCCAGCGCTGTGTATCGGAAAAACGGGATGAACCATCCCGACGGATATTGGCCTCCAGCAGATATTTCCCTTTGTAAGCATAATTAATACGTCCGAAGAATGAAATAAGCGTATACTCACGAGCCGTTCCAAAAGCCAGTTGTCCGTCTTCTGCACCGGCATTAATTTCTTTCAGATCACCGTTTGGAAGATTGACACGCGTGGCGCTAAGGCTATCGGTCTTTTGTGCCAGATAGGAAGCCCCTGCAAGGGCCTTAAAATCATGATCTCCGGTAACCTTACCGTATTCCGCAAGCGCCTGATAGTTTTGGTTGGTATATCCGATGCTTGTTTTCGTGATTTCGTTCCGGCCTAAAGGGGCGGAAGAATTAACATAATTAAACTCTTTCGTGTGGTTACTGATGTATTGGTTCTGGAAATTATTGGAAGCAATGGCACTTAGAACCAATCCTTCTGCAGGACGGTAATTCAGGCGAAAATTGCTGGTAATCAACCGATCGTTGTTCCCAAATATTCCACCTTCTTCCTGCAGGCGGAGAACATTGTTCTCGCCTCTTAACGCTCGCCAGTTTCCGTTTTCATCCTTCGCAGATTGAAGCGGATTGATTCGGTTCGCCTGGCCGAACTGAAACCAAGCCGATCCATCAGATGCCTGAAGTTCATCCCGTTGCGAAAAGCGACCTGAAATATCGGCATTCAGGTCAAGCTGATCCGAAATCTTAAAATCGGTATTCAATCTTACCGTTAACCGTTCGAAATCCATATTCTTGATTAGGCCTTTTTGATCGAAGTAATTCGTCGAGAGTCTGTATTTGGTTTTATCCGATCCGCCGGCGAGCGACAAGCTATGCTTTTGTTGAAAACCAGATCCCTGCAGAATATCGCCAAACCAATAATTGTCTGGATGAGCAATTGGGTCGCGGTTTGGATCATCGTAAGCGCCTATTCTTTCCTGGCTATATTCCGGCGTTCTACCAACGTTTGCATACATTTGGTTGACAAGGGTCATAAAATCCCTGGCGCCGACATAATCAGGTGTGCGGATAGCGTCCTGCCAACCGAAATAGTTGCCATAGCTTACCTGGGTTTTGCCGGTAGCGCCTCTTTTTGTGGTGACCAGGATAACGCCATTGGCTGCCCGAACGCCATATATTGAAGCTGCGGCAGCATCTTTCAATACCGAGATATTCTCGATATCATCAGCGTCTATATCATTCAGGCTAATCGAATTATCATAGCGTATTCCGTCGACCAGGATTAACGGGCTCTCATCGTTCAGGGTACCTATACCGCGAATGCGCAAAGTGCCCTGATCGCGGCCGGGCTGGCCACTGTTTGTCGTAACGGTGAGGCCGGGCGATAAACCTTGCAAGGCCTGTGAGGCTTGTCCAACCGGCTGCCGGTTAAGGTCTTCGGTCTTTACCGTGGCGACGGAACCCGTCAGGTTGACCTTCTTCTGTGTTCCGTAACCAACAACAACCACTTCGTCCAGTCCCTCCGCCGATAGTTTTAGCGTTGTATTCAAAGGTGTCTGTCCGTTGAACGTTATCCGCTCTGTCAGGTAGCCAACATAGGAGAAGATAAGTACCTCATCCGAATTCACCTCCAACTCATATTCTCCCTGTGCATTGCTCACCGTTCCGCGATTAGCATTTTCGACCCGGATGCTGACGCCAGGTATTGGAGCACCGTTCTCGTCTAAAACCTTTCCGCTGAGCAGTTGTCTTTTCGCAGCGTTATTGATGACAATCAGGTTATTCTCGAGAACGGAATAGGATATTCCCTTTTTTGAAAAGGTCCGGCTCAAAACCTTTTCAACCGGTTCATTGCTAACCGATATATCAACAACACTGTTTTTTAATAACTCATTCTCATTGTAAACGAAGCGGTACTCACTTTGCTTTTCAAGCTTCTCCAGCAATTCCGCCAGACTGATTGATTTTTCTTTCAGCGAGACGGTTTTTTGGGCATTAACTTCTGAAAAAGCCTGTAATTGAAACAGCAGTAAGAAGGTGCACATTAATTTCATAGATAGGAAGACTTTGAAAAGCGCACGCTTTTCGGGACCACCTCCCGGGTGTGTCAAATTATTCATATTTTTATATCGGAGTTAAGTAAATGCGCTGTTTTTGGCGAAACAGCTTTGCATGTTAATTCTTTCATTCAGGCGGAAGCTGCTGACCGGCAGCTTTCGCATTGTTTAGGTAGGTTTGCTTTTTCTTTTCATGGAATCGTTAATTGTATTGGTTATGATGTCTGATCGTTAATAATAATTTTGTCATTGTCCTGAACAAAGTGGAACGGTGCTGCCATTTTCAGGATCTCCAAAATCTGTTGTATGCTTTCTTTTTCGAAGACGGCACTGAACCGAAGCTGTTGAGCCTCTTTTCCTTTGAAAATAATTTTTACAGCGTAGCGACGCTCCAATTCATCCGCCAGTTCGCTAAATGGAGTGTCTTTTACCGCCAGCCGATGTTTTGTCCAAAGCGCTTCAAGCGCAACACTGTCCTGCGGATGATAGTAGTTGATGCGGGAAAGCACGGTATCCAGGTTTCCTTTTCCAATCAGGGGCTTCTCTGATGTGCCTACGATAAATTTATCCTGAGGTTCAAGCCGGATTTTATTTTCTTTATCCTTCTCATACACAACTTCTACTAAGCCCTCAATCAGGCTGGTTGATGTCTTCTTTTCTTTTGGGTAAGCCCTGACATTGAACGTTGTGCCCAATGCTCTGACTTCAGCATAATCCGTTTTTACAATAAAGGGCTGTTGTGCATTGCTTTTAACTTTAAAAAAAGCTTCCCCCTGTAAACGAACTTCCCGCGGGCCCTCACCCTCAAAGGTCTTCGGATAAATAAACGTGCTCCCCGCATTTACAGCAACCTCTGTTCCGTCGGAAAGAAGAATGGTTTCCAGGTTTTGCCGCGTCGTTAACTTATGATAATTATCCGCTTGAAAAAATAGGTAGGCATAACTGATGGAAAATAACAAAAGGCAGGCCGCAGCATAAGGAAGATATTTTCGGATACGGGAGGGATGTTTAAATTGATCGCCTTCAGACTCTATTCGTTGAAGAACAAGGTTAAACAACTGCCTGTCCCGGTGGTTTGGGAATGCCTTGTTGTTCCAATAAGCTTGGAATAGACGGTAGTTGTTCCGCAATTCCCGGTTATGCGAAAGCAATTCTTCAAGCTCGTACCTTTCAGCCTCCGAAAGCTGATGGTTCAGTTTTTTTAGTAATAGATATTCGAAGCGGTCGCTGATCTTACTCATTGGAACAACAATTGTCCCTATGAGGACACGAGATTTTATTCGAATGCGTACAACATCGGAAAAAAAATTAAAAAAATAGGTAATGAGCCTGAATGGCTGATACAAGGGATAGAGACAGGAGCGTATTTTCCAGCATCTTTTTATTAGCCTCCCGGTAGTCTTCCAGCGAGCGACTGATTTTCTTTATAGCCCTCCGCATATGCGTTTGTATGGTTCTCGGGGAAATCTTCAAAATAGCCGCAGCTTCCTGGTAGCTTAAGCCATCTTCCTTTATCATCTGAAAAACTTGAAAAGTCTGCTGCGGAAGACGCCGGATAATCTGATCTATTTTTATGAAAAACTCCTTGCGTTCCAATTCACGGTTCGGATCTCCCGTGTCTATAAGTTGATCTTCCTGCTCACTGATGGGTACTATATGTAAAGTCGAGAAATCTCTGAGGTAATTCAACGCCCGGTTCTTAACAGCGGTGTATAGGTATTTTCGAGGATCTTTTACTGGTAAAAGTGTTTTTCTTTTCAGCCAACAGGTTACAAAAATATCTGAAACCAGTTCTTCGGCTACATATTCATGATGAACGTAGCTTTTACAGAAGTTAATAAGGCTTCGGTTGAGCTGAAAGAAAAGGAGTTCAAAAGCTTTCTTATCATCATACAAGCATACGTCCCTCCATTGCTTCTGAATAGTCTCTTTTACGTCGCTCATGCTGTTTTGATATTGTCCTTGTACCTCGGTTACCGTTTGGCCTGATCTGCAAGATATCCTGGTTGATAAACTAAAGATATAAAAACCCACAACGAATGTCAAATAACAGTGAAGACTAGCAGTATTGTTGTTGTAGACGAACATAATTGTTTAAATTAAGCGAGCTTTTGAGGCTATGATGAACAGAATACCAATCCTGTTATTGCGGACGCTTATTGTCTTATTCGGCGTCGCTGTATTCACGTTTTTGATTTGGGAACCGCAAATAGAGGGCAGAAACCTAAATTCAACACTCTTCGAGGTTTATTTCCAGGACCTTTTCCTCTGGTATATGTACATAGCATCCATTCCTTTTTTTGCAATCCTGTATCAGCTGTTTGAGTTGCTCGGTTATGTTGGACACAAAAAGATTTTTACATCAGATTCTATAAAAGCGTTAGAAAAAATAAAGGAGTGTTCCGTGTATCTTTCAATTTTCGCCTTAGGGGCGGTGTTATACTTCATTTTGTTTCAATCCAGTAAAGGGGAGGATATTGCCGGAGGCGTTGCCATAGGTTTATTTGTGTTTTTCGCTTCTTTGAGTACTGCAGTAATAGCAGCCCTTTTTGAAAGAAAGCTCGAGAATTTCAAGTCATGAACGCTGGAACCAACTTGATCATTTAAGGGGCATCGACTGTAAGGACAGCACCTGGTACTTCGAAATATAAAAGGGCGATTCAGCAAAAAAAAGAGGGCAAAAATCCAATGAACTTTTACCCTCTCTAGGGTGGAATACCGGGCTCGAACCGGCGACCTCCTGAACCACAATCAGGCGCTCTAACCAACTGAGCTAAAACCACCGTTTTTAGTGAGGCAAAGATAAATATTAAAGGCACCAGTCCCAAATATTTTTTTGTTTTATCTAATTTTGTCCTTAATAAAAACCCGAAAACAACATCGTCTACGAGTAATGAATTGGGAATCAGCAATCCGTGATTTTAACGATTATCTATACCTGGAGCGAGGGTTGTCTCCTAATTCGCGGGAAGCCTATGTCCGTGATGTCCGGAAGTTGGCGCAATTTGCTGAATTGACTGCTGAAAAAGATATAGCGGCGCTGGAGCTTGAAGATTTCAGAACTTTTCTGAGAACGATGGACGAGCTTGGTCTTTCAGTACACTCGCAAGCCCGGATCCTCTCCGGAATAAAAGCTTTCTTTCAATTCCTGGAACTCGAAGAACGGATACAGAGCAATCCAACTCGTTTGCTGGACGCACCTGCGTTAAGCAGAAAATTACCAGATACCCTGGAACTGCATGAAATAAATGGGCTACTGGAAGCGATTGACCGGTCTACTCCGGATGGCGTGAGAAACTACGCTATGCTCGAAACACTCTATGGTTGCGGCCTTCGGGTAAGCGAACTCATAACCTTAAAGCGATCCAATCTGCACCTGGAAATTGGCTTTCTGAAAGTGTTGGGTAAAGGACAGAAGGAACGTCTGGTTCCCATCGGGCAATCCGCTATCAAACACCTGAAGATATACCTGGAGCAGGTACGCGGCACGCAGCCAGTAAAGAACGGGTATGAAGACGCGCTGTTCATCAGTCGGCTGGGAAGGTCCATTTCCCGTATTTTTGTGTTCCTCTTTATAAAAGATCTTGCAAAAAAAATTGGTTTGAAAAAACGCATCAGCCCGCACACCTTCCGGCATTCCTTTGCTACTCACCTGATAGAGGGTGGAGCAGACCTGCGGGCCGTTCAGGAAATGCTCGGGCATGAAAGCATCACCACCACCGAAATATACACCCACCTGGACAGAGATTACCTGCGAAGTGTCATTACCTCTTTTCATCCGCGAGCCTAAAGCCACGATATTTTTACTTGTCATTTTGTTGCGTTTGTCCTATTTTTGTTTCAGATAATAAGCAAACCAGATCTGGGTGATTTACAGGAAAACAGTGCATATTCTCCTTAGCTGCTTACTGATTGTTGCCATGGCATACATTCAGGTTGCCCAGCTTGTGCACAATTATCACGGCCAGCATCACCATACGGAACAGGTAAGTTTAAATAAATCGCCGCAAAAGGGTGAACTAAACTGCCAGATTTGCGATTATGTCCTGGTCAAAAAATATCAGCAGCTTTTGCCTGAGTCATCCCTGATTCTGGAGGTGCCGCTCCGTAGTATTACGGAGATTGATACGTCGGTACTGACCGATCTGCCTGGTCTTTCTGCTTTAACCTTCGCCAATAAAGGCCCTCCGCAAGCTTAGTACTTCCCGACCTTCACGCCTTCTGAGGCATCTTAATTTCAAATTATTCTTTATGTTTTTTAGCAAACAGTTGACGCTGTGGGCTATGCTTCTTTTTTCAGTAGCAGCCTCAGCCCAAACAACAAATTGTACTTTTCAGATTTCAGGCCAGGTGACCGATGCCGATACCCGATTGCCAATCCGTGGCGCAACGGTATCCCTGGAAGGCAACGCGCATCGTGTTATTACGGACGGGCATGGCAACTATGTACTGAAAGGTCTTTGTTCAGGCTCCTATACCCTTAATTATAGCAGCCTTGGCTTTGAGCGTCAGCAGAAGGAAGTTTCCGTAGAGGCGTCCGTTTCATTAAATGTGCTTTTGCATCATGAAAACATCGTACTGCATGATGCCGAAGTGGTCGGCCACGGAGCTCAACACCGGTCGACCTCTAAAATTACCTCCCTTCGCGGAGAGTCTTTAGAGGAGACGAGAGGTGAATTACTCGCTGAAGCGTTGAGCAGGATTGCCGGTGTCAGCGTATTGAAGACGGGCAATTCCATTGCGAAGCCCGTCATTAACGGAATGCATAGCAACCGGATTTTAATTTTGAACAATGGAATCCGGCAGGAGGGTCAGCAGTGGGGGACCGAGCATGCTCCGGAAATCGATCCTTTTGTAGCAAAGGAATTGTCCGTAATTAAAGGCGCAGAGGGCGTACGCTACGGACCGGACGCACTTGGGGGTGTCGTCATGGTCAATCCCGCTCCTCTTCCGATCGATGGTCCGCTTCAGGGTGAGGTCAACCTGGTCGGTGCCAGTAACGGACGCATGGGTACGGCTGCAGCAAATCTGACTGGAAGCGTTAAGGGGCTGACCGGTTTTGGCTGGCGCTTGCAGGGATCCGTCAAGCGAGGCGGCAATACCCGCTCGGCGGATTATTTTCTGGGAAATACAGGTGTGGTCGAAAGGAATTTCTCTGCCGCCGCCGCCTATAATACGCCCTCTACGAAATATGAGGCCTACTACAGCCATTTCAGTACAGAGCTTGGTATTCTGGAAAGCGCCCACATTGGAACCATCGACGACATCATGGCTCGAATTGAATTTGGAAGGCCTTTTGAGGACTACGATTTCAGCTATGCCATTAACGCGCCAAAGCAGAGGGTACAGCACGATCTGGGAAAGCTGAAGCTTCATAAAGACCTGAATAATGGCGCCGCGCTGGATGTTCAATATGCCTTGCAACGGAATCATAGGCAGGAATTTGACCGGCGTCGGCTGGCGGAAGACGAAGCCCGCCCGATGATCGATCTGGTCCTGACGACACAAACACTGGACGCCAGTTACGACCATCTCCGGGATAACGGAATGCGCTCGATATGGGGCATCAATGGAATCGTTCAAGTCAATAATAATACACCAGGAACGGGTACAACACCATTGATTCCTAATTTCGATAGCTACACACTCGGTGCCTATGCGGTGCAGCGTTACATTCACGACAATTACGAGCTGGAGGCTGGTCTTCGTTATGATTACCGTTATTTCGATGCAGCTGGTTACCGCTACGATTATAGCCGCCTCAATGAGAACAATGGTTTTGATCTGAATTATTTCAACAGCAACCGACAGTTTCATAATCTTTCCGGAACGCTCGGCGTGGTCTGGCATTTTTCGGATCAATTGGATTTCCGCTCGAATCTCGGCCTGGCCTGGAGGGCACCGGCGGCCAATGAATTATATGCCGATGGCGTCCATCACGGCTCGGCCATTTACGAGATTGGCAATCCGGACATGCAGGGTGAACAAGGTTATAAATGGATAAACTCCTTAACCTTCTCAAATGAGCGCGTTAACCTCAACCTGGACGTTTACGGACAATACGTTAATAACTACATCTTCAGCAATCCGAGTCCGGATAGTGTCCGAAGCACGATACGGGGAACATTTCCGGTCTTTCGTTATATGCAGACGGATGCCCTGTTCTGGGGAGCGGATTTCAGTGCCACCGTCCGCGTGCTGGATCAGCTGGACTATTCAGCAAACATCTCGCTGGTCCGTGCAAGGGATGTCAGCAACGACACTTTTCTTCCATATATCCCGTCTGACCGGATTGATCACCACCTTCGTTATACGTTTCGTAACAATGGAAAATGGACGAAGCCCTTCTTTCAACTCGGTCATCGCTTCGTTGCGGAACAGAAGCGTTATGAACCGGGTAGCGATTATACCCCGCCGCCACCGGCTTATCATCTGCTGGAGGCATCTGCCGGTGTAGGCTATGACCTCGGAGGGCAGAAATTAGGCTTGAATGTGTCCGCTTACAACCTCACCAACGAGCTTTACAAAGAATATATGAACCGATTCAGGTATTACACCCACGAAATGGGTAGAAACCTGATGATTCGATTGAACTATACATTTTAGAAAACAGATTAATTAGACAAATCATGAAAAAGTTAAACAATTCCATTTTTGCGCTATTAGCAACAGGTTTGTTGGGTATGAGCGCCTGCTCAAAGGATGATCCTACTCCTGAAGTGGATAATGAAGAAGTAGGGACAGCGATGCTGATCTGGGAAGAGGTATCCTGGCAAGGTGATACCCGCACCGGAAGCGCAACAGAAATCGAAGGGGGGACGGTAGATACGGTGACATTTGACGAATCCGGTCTTCCTCCGGTAGGTTACCATCTACACCTTGACGTGGGTAAGACCTACCGACTGACCATGCTTGCAAACGATTTTGCCGGACGTCCGATTCAGCAAACCTTTGCAGAAAGGGCTGAAATCCATCAGGCAGTTATGCTTAACTCGACCCGTACCGGTACGCCAACTTCTTTAAATGGAGTGTTGGACTATACCTACGGAGAACCTGATAATGCGAATGTAGGAGTTACGGGTTACGTTCACGTTCTTGAGGAAACCGGCACTTTCCCGTTCCGGTACATTATGCGGCATCTTAATACCGGTGTAAAATCCGGGCTGACAGCCGAAGACTGGAGTAATCCGGACTATCAAAACCGCATGGCAGGTTCAACAGATATTGACCTTATATTTGAGTTGCATCCCGTTGAGCACGATCACGGTGATGACGACGACCATGATCACGACCATTAAAACAACACCGGAAAAAAGACAGCTATAAAAGCCTTGCATTTGCTTGCAAGGCTTTTTCTTTGCCGACCCGGAACTTTAGGAGGAATGATCTGATACAAATTGGACACCAATTCCGGCACAGGAGTACATCAGCTTCGCTTCTCCCGCACAATAGGCACACCAGAGGAACGAGCGCAGCCAAACCCAGTAAGCAAGCTAGCGCGTATCTGACAACTGCTTATGGCGATATCTTCGTCACTGCAGTTCATTTTTTTAAACCCTGCTATCAACGATCGATTTCCTCCGCATCTTCCAGAATATAATAAAATTCATTAATGTCCGAACCATTCAGCTTCAAGCGACCTCTGAACCGCTTGTAATCGTCGATGTTGTACTCTTTCCTCCCTTTTTTAAAACGTATGGTCATCACGGATGCCGGACCAGCAGCGCCGCAGAAAAAGCATGATGCATTCGGATTCATGGACAACGCTACCCACTTTGTGCTGGGTTCCAAGGGGATGGTAAAACCGGCAATTTCAACCATTTTTCCATCAAGGTTTTTTACGGCGGCGCTAAAAATGGGGAACATCGCGTAAGCGTCATAAGATTTAACAAATCTCTTTTTAAATTCAATACTTTCCAGTGCATTCCAGTCCAATTTTTTTACCGGCTCCTGTGCTAAAGACATATTTAGCCAAACGCATACAGAAAAAAAGCTAAGAATTAAATTACGATTCATCGCTAAGTGTTTTTGAAAGATCAATTCTATAGGTTTTTAACGTTGGAATAAGTGTAATCAATAGGCCAACTGTGAAAACAAGGAGTACAGCTGTGGACTCTGTTGTGGAAAATTTCCAGGGATTCAATACCAAAGTTAGGTTAGAGGCTTCTGTGATCACTAAGTAATAAAAAGCAAGTTTGGAGATCAACAGACCGCCAGCAATGCCTGAAACCAGCAGCGCCAATCCTTCCAGGAAAACAAGACGACCGACCTCGAACTTTCCAGCGCCTAACACACGCCCTAACGCAAGCTCATACTTACGCTCTTCTACCCGATTGTAAAGCGACACGAGGATGCTGATACCGGCAATCGTGATAATCCCTATTGAAATTGCCTTGAAAGATGATACCCCGATCCCAAGGAGGCTGAATAGGCGGGCGATTTCCAGATTCGGGACGACTGCCTGCAGATTGCTTTCCGGAGGGATGCTCCTTGGCAGGGTAACGGCTCCCATGGGGCTTTTAAGTTGCAGAAGCATGGCTGTGATGTCTTTAGTATTATGCTCATGTTGATGGTGTTCGTGATCATGGACTTCATGCTCATGACCGTGATGCTCATCATGAGTATGCCCTTCATGTGCGTCATGAACATTCCATACCGATTGTAGGGGAGTTATGATCAGTTGGTCAATCACTCTGCCGGCTGGCTTGAGAATCCCTGTAACGCGGTATTCAAATTCCTCATGCACATGTCCGCCCTCCTTCATTCCATGCGTCCCATGGAAGGTGCTCCCAAGCTTTAGACCTGTCGTTTTTGCTACATCAGCACCGATTACGGCATCCATATCCTGCGTGAAAGCATCGCCGTCTTGATATTCGGCCTTGTATAGGCTGAGGTAACTGGTTTCCGTACCTAAGATTTTGAATCCCTTGAAGGAATCGCCATAGGCCAGAGGAATTGCTTGTTTCACCATGGGGTTTTGGGCAAAAGCATTGGCTTCTTTCTGAGGGATGTTTCCTGTTGGAGCATCCAATTGGTAGATAGAAGAAAGCACTAATTGTAAGGGACTGCCTTTGGCGCCGATCACCAGGTCAATTCCTTCCTTGTCTCCATCCATTTTGGCTCGGAGTTGTTCCTGAAGCGTTACCAGGAAGGAGATCATCGCAACACCGAGCACCAACAGTAAGAAGGTAATAAGAGTCTGTTGTGGTTTGTGTAGCAAATTTCGTATAACAATTTTGCCCGTCATGTTAAGGTGATTTGATTTTGAATAAATTCAGACAGCCGCTGATCGTGCGTGATGATTATTAAAGTTGCCTGCATATTCCGGGCTTGCTGAGTGATAAGATTAAGTACAGATCTGCAATTTTGGTCATCCAGACTGCTGGTAGGTTCATCGGCTAAAATAAGTTTCGGCCGGTTAATTAATGCCCGCGCAATGGACACACGTTGTTGTTCTCCGACGCTGATTGTTCGCACATTTTTGTCAAGCAAATGGCCGATGCCTAAATTCGTTGATAAAGCCTCTAAGTCTGGAGCTTTTGACTTCGTGCCAGAAAAATAGGTCGCAGCCGAGAGGTTATCTCTGACACTCAGAGCCGGAAAAAAGTATGACTTCTGAAAAACGAATCCGATGTGTTGACCACGAAAAGCATCCAGCTGCCGCGGCGCCATAGACAGTAAATTCCTGCCGTAAATTTCTAATTGTCCTGTATCAGGTCTGAGCAGCCCCCCAAGGAGATGAAGTAACGTCGTCTTGCCTACACCAGAAGAACCTTTAATCAGCAGCGAATCGCCTGCCGCTAATTGCAGGTCCGGGAATTGAAAGGTATACGGTTGCTTTGGATAAGCGAAGGAAAGATTTTTTGTAAAGAGCATAAATGATCGATTTTATTTTTCGGGCCCGAAATAACGGACACCATCGGCTCGCTTAAACTTACCTTGATGCTGACAAACTGGCCTTAAGAGCAGGCAAAGCATCAGGATCAGAAATAGCCAGAACAGTTTATTGCGCACAAGTTTTCTCATGTGTTTCTGCAAATTGTTTCCGCAGCTTCCAGTTGATATAGTGCGCTGAAGCGATGATAAAACCACCTATCGGCATAATGAAGGTTTCCAGGTTATGCCAGCGCAAAACATGTACACCGTAAACCATAAGCAGGCCTGCGAACAATAGAATTATTGGCACAGAGTTACGGTGAATGTGACGATAAGAGGGGACGAGTGATCGCAATCCGATTACCGTGGAGAAGATTATCATAGCCGCTTCAAACCAGTGATTGGCGAGGAATTCCAGTCCAAGCAGAGGCAAGAATGTGAAGACCAATGGCATTGTCGCGCAATGTATAGCGCAAAGAGCAGATGCAGCAAAACCTACTCGATCCAACATGGCTTCCTTGATGTTTTTATTTGCAATCATGTTGCAAAAGTAAAAATGTATTTATTTATTTGCAACAATATTGCTTTTTATGGAACAATTAAGATTACCGGTTACGGTATTAAGCGGATTTTTGGGGGCGGGTAAAACGACTCTGTTAAACCATGTATTGCACAACCGTGACGGACTGCGGGTTGCGGTTATCGTCAACGATATGAGCGAAATCAATATTGACGCTCAATTGGTTTCCCGCGAGAAGACTCTTTCCAGAACAGAAGAACGTCTGGTAGAAATGAGCAACGGTTGCATTTGCTGTACACTGAGGGAAGATCTAATAATAGAGGTAGAGCGTCTCGCGAAGGAGGCACGTTTCGACTACCTGCTCATAGAAAGCACCGGTATCTCGGAACCGGTCCCCGTGGCACAGACCTGGTCTTATATAGATGAAGAGAATGGGATTGACTTATCCCGGTTTAGTTACATAGATACAATGGTGACGGTTGTCGACTGTTTGAATTTCTTTCGCGACTTTGGGAGTCGGGATACGCTGCAAGACCGTTCCCTCGCTGAAGTTGAAACGGACAATCGCACGATTGTGAATTTGCTGACGGATCAGATCGAATTTGCTAATGTCATTATTCTGAACAAGACAGACTTGGTCAGCGACAATACGGTTGATTTGCTTGAACGGGCAATAAAAAAACTCAATCCCGATGCAAAGGTTATAAGATCAGTTTTCGGTCAGGTTGCCGCGACCGAACTGCTGAACACCCGACTTTTTGATTTTGAGAAATCTTCGGCTACGGCGGGCTGGATTCGGGAGCTAGAGAAGCCGCATCATATACCAGAAACCGATGAGTACGGAATTGGATCTTTTGTTTTCCGGAGTAAAAAACCATTTCACCCGGAGCGCTGGTGTCATTATCTTAATGAATGCTATCCGACAAACATTATTCGTGCGAAAGGACTTTTTTGGCTGGCCTCAAGACCAGATCAGGCTATTAACTTCAGTCAGGCCGGCGGAAGCCTTCGGATAGAGCCAGCCGGAGTATGGTGGTCGAGTATGCCTTTTAAAGAAAGGATACGCTACGCCGATTTTCATGATTTTCGAGAAAGTATCGAGGCCGATTGGCATAAGCAATGGGGAGATCGGAAGAATGAGCTGGTGTTTATCGGGCAGCATCTCGAAACAGATAGACTTATGAGCGAGCTCAAAAACTGTCTGCTGAATGATTCGGAGCTGAAAAACTGGGATGAAAATATATGGGAAGACGAATTTCCACTCTGATTTAATGAACGCTTGATCGACCGTTAACCTGAAGGTAATAAAAGAATAACAGTTTTGCTTTCGAACGATGAAAAGAAGAGAATTTTTTAAAAATACCGGTTTGGCGGCCTTTGGCGCATCTTTGCTTGGTCCCAAAGAGCTTTTTGCTCAGCCAGTTCATGGCCGCCTCTGGAAAGACGGAGCGGTAAAAAACATCATTTTTATGGTAAGCGACGGTATGAGTCTCGGAACGCTGACCTTATCAGATCTGTTTAAAAGACAACGAGATGGAAGGAACACCGCCTGGATCGATTTGTATCAACAGAAGAAAGGATCCAGAGCGTTGATGGACACCGCCTCGGCCAGCTCATTGGTAACGGATTCCGCCGCGGCCAGCTCCGCATGGGGTGGGGGTAAAAGGGTTTCCAACGGATCCCTGAACGTTAATCCTGATGGGTCGTTCAACAAGCCTATTTTACAGAAGTTCAAGGCGCAGGGTAAATCTGTTGGCTGCGTTACGACCGTACCAATCACGCATGCAACACCGGCTGGCTTTTGTGTGAACAGTGCTAAGCGTTCAGACATGCCGGGAATTGCGCTTCAATATTTAGACTTAAATTTCGACGTGATGATGGGCGGTGGAACCGAATTTTTTGACGGAAAGCTAAGGCAAGATAAAAAGGATCTGTTTAAGGCCTTTACTCAATCCGGATACGAGGTCGTAAAAAATCGGGAGGCTATGATGGCACTGAGTGCGGATGCTGATAAGCCTTTGCTGGGGGTATTTCATGAGGATGGCCTTCCTTATGCGCTGGATAGAGAAAATGATCCGGAGCTGAAGCAGTCTATCCCTACGCTGAAGGAAATGACCAGGACTGCGATTGCAAAACTGAAGCGTAATCCGAAGGGTTTTGTTATGCAGATCGAAGGAGGGAAGGTCGATTGGGCGGCGCATGCCAATGATGCACCGGCATTGATCTACGATCAACTGGACTTTGACGAGGCCGTAGCCGAAGCACTAAGCTTTGCCGAAGAAGACGGGCAGACACTGGTCATGATCACTACAGATCACGGCAATGCCAATCCAGGATTGTTCTATGGCGATAACGCTAATGCAAATCTGGAAAGTTTGTTCAACTACAAGCATACGAACGACTGGATATTAAATGGGATCAGGCCATCAACAAGTCTGAGAGAAGTGCAGGAAAGAATTGAATTTGCTCAAGGTTGGGCAGCTTCAGAAGAGGAAGCGAAAGGTCTGCTTAGCCATTATCAGCAGAAGGACGAGATGGGTGTCTACAATCCCAGAAAGCTTCCTTTCAGACCCATGGCCGTGATGGCGGAGAAGCATACGAGCATTGGTTGGGCTTCGATGGATCACAGTGGCGACTATGTAGAGCTAACGGCCTTCGGTCCGGGGAGTGATCAGCTACCGAGCATCGTAAAGAACTTTGAGCTGCATGAGTGGATGTTGGAACGAACCGGGATGGTTTAGTGCCCTTCGCCCCAACGATAGCTTTCCTGCTCGAGGCCCATCAGGTCGATAACGCGATCCGCTATCGTTGCAGCAAGCGCTTCGAAAGTTTCCGGTCTGCTATAAAAAGAAGGGCTGGCGGGACAAATGATCCCGCCCGACTCCGTTAGCGCAGTCATGTTGCGCAAATGGATTAAACTATATGGCGTTTCACGGATAACGCAGATCAGCTTTCGGCGTTCCTTCAACATAACATCGGCAGCCCGGCTCGTAAGATCGCTGGATACACCGTGGGCAATGCGTCCCAAGGTTCCCATTGAACAAGGCACGATCACCATGGTGTCGAATCGGGCTGATCCGGAAGCAAAAGGAGCGAAAAAGTCGCTCTTATGGTATATCTGAAAAGGATATTGGTCGTAATGCGCATTGCCCAGTTCCGTACTCCAAACATCCCGGGCATTGTCTGACATGACCAATCCCACCTCTTCAATCTGACCCCGAAGTAAAATTAACTTATCCAGCAGGACCTTTGCATATATTGAACCACTCGCTCCAGTAATGGCAACGACTATTTTCTTTTTAGCCATATTAAAAGGTAAAAATAGGCATTTAAGAACAAAAAAGGGCCGGATATTACTCCGACCCTACATCTACCTATGAAAAACATGCCTTAAGGAAAGGCAATACAAAAGTAACGTATTGAGGGGGGTCTGACAATTTTCGGGACTGGGTAAACCAGTAATTCACAAAATCTTGACATTACCATTAAATTTTTATTGGAAAATAGTTGGAATAGTGTATTGAGTACACTATCTTTGTGTCATCATAATTTAGGTTTATAATTGGTTAGTGTAAAGCCCCAGATCTCCCCGGTCTGGGGCTTTTTCTTTGGGTTATTTCCAAGCTGAATTGTGTATCTCCATGAATCTTGGTAGCTTGCCGTCCACAATTGACATCCTGAATCGTTAGTTTAAATGGAAAATCCTCCTGTACAGGTCCTTATTACGGATGACGCGGTTATCTTCGGAATAATAATGGTTTTACTGGCGCTGATCTTTTTCACATCATCCCTGGAAACGCCCTTTTGGAAGCGTCTGTATGCGGTTCTGCCTCCGCTGCTATTATGTTATTTTATACCTGGCTTGTTTAATTCGTTCGGCATATACGACGGGGAAGCTTCCCAGCTCTATGAAGTGAGTTCGAATTACCTGTTGCCGGCCTGTCTCGTGCTTTTCACGCTGAATCTGGATCTTCGGCAGCTATGGTCTTTGCGGAAGCGGGCAGGGGTGCTGTTCCTTACCGGAACGATCGGTATCGTGATCGGCGGACCCCTGGCACTTTGGCTGGTATCGTTATTGGTACCGGATATTCTTGGCGGAGAAGGCGCGGATGCTGCCTGGCGCGGATTGGCTACGCTGGCAGGATCCTGGACCGGGGGTGGCGCTAATCAGGCCGCTTTATACCGGATTTTTGAGCCTTCATCCGAGCTGTTTTCTGCGGTGATCGCGGTGGACGTCTTTGTAGCCTACGGATGGATGGCCCTTTTACTTTACGGGGCCGGGAAAACGGATAAATTAGACCGTTATTTTCAGGCAGATGCATCAGATGTCCTGAGGTTGAAAGAAAACGTTCAAGCAGAGGATTCAGCGGAAAAGCGGGGCCCGGAAGTGAAAGACCTCATCATGATGCTTGGCGTGGCTTTCGGAGCAACGGGCCTTTCACACTTATTAGGGACAGCTATCGCGGAATGGATCAGCCTCACCGCTCCGCATCTGGATAAATTTAGCCTGACCTCTTCCTATTTTTGGGTTATCCTGCTGGCAACGGTATCTGGCATAGCGCTTTCCTTCACCCGGGCGAAGCGTTTTGAGGCGCAGGGGGCTACCAAGATAGGGACGGTATTCCTGTATATCCTGGTGGCGACGATCGGGATGCAGATGGACATTTTCGCTATCTTCAGGAATCCTTCCCTTTTTCTCGTCGGCTTAATCTGGATGTTCATTCATGCTGCGCTGCTCTGGCTGGTTGCAAAAAAACTGAAGGCGCCATTCTTTTATTTCGCCATCGGCAGTATGGCTAACGTAGGTGGTGTTGCGTCAGCATCTGTTACGGCTGCTGCTTTTCA
The DNA here is from genome assembly GCA_048595275.1 of Olivibacter sp. Classification (GTDB taxonomy): domain Bacteria; phylum Bacteroidota; class Bacteroidia; order Sphingobacteriales; family Sphingobacteriaceae; genus Olivibacter. The sequence goes on from JBMDWN010000025.1 coordinate 19,962, forward strand.
CCCTAAGTTGGTTCCTGTTGGGGTTATCCTAGCCGTTTTCGGTTATGCTATCGGGACTTATGCTGGCTACCTCTGTGCCTTGCTGATGCAGTGGGTATCGGGTTAAGCAATTGCTGACGGCAAACAGAACGGCGCAGTGCCTGTTATCATCAATATTATGGCAGAAGTAGACCTGAATGAACTCGAAAAGATCGGCAGAAAACAGGAAGTAATCGATTTCCTGGTCGGCAAGGGAATCATTAAAGAGAAAAAATTTCTTAAACAATTGAAATATGAGCAGGAGCTCAACGACTTGCAGTACGATTTGCTTAAGATGCAATTGGCGCTGGAGGCGGAAGGCAAAAGGGTACTCGTCATCTTTGAAGGCAGAGATGCAGCAGGTAAGGGGGGCACCATCAGCCGTCTGATCGCTAAACTTAACCCCAAAAAATACCGGGTGGTCTCTTTGTCTAAACCCACCGAAACAGAACAAAAAGAATGGTATTTTCAGCGCTATATAAAAGAACTTCCCAGAAAAGGAGAATTGGTCTTTTTCGATCGGAGCTGGTATAACCGGGCTGTTGTTGAACCCGTGTTCGGCTTCTGCTCCAAGGGCGAATATGAACAGTTTATGAAAGCCGTATTGCCGTTGGAAAAACGATTAGTGAAAGATGGGTTGATCCTGATCAAAATTTTTCTGAGCATTTCGAAAGAAGAGCAGCACCAGCGTCTTGAAGACCGTAAGTCTGATCCCGGCAAATCCTGGAAAATAGGCCCATTGGATGCGCAGGCGCAGAAATTGTGGGATTCTTACACCCATTATATCGATGACATGCTGAAGGAAACTCACGCAAAAAAGGCCCCCTGGACGGAAATTCAGGCAGACGACAAAAAAAGCGCCCGCCTTGAAGCTGCCCGGCATATCCTGAAGGCTGTCAAAGGAGACTGAATCACCTTATTTTTTTAAAATCCGTTGCATGCACAACAGGTCAAGCCAACGGTCGAATTTATAACCAACTTGTCGGAAGAGACCTGCCTCCTCAAATAGAAACTCCCGATGAAGTCTTATGCTGACTTCATTCGCAGCATCGATACCCGCAATCAGTGTATGTATATTGTTTTCTCCGGCCAGGCGAATAATTTCCTTCAGTAGCTCCCTGGCAATTCCGCGTCTTCTAAAACGCGTGTCGACATACAGGGAATGCTCGGCCGTAAATTGATAAGCGGCCCACGCCCGGAATGGGCCATAGGTCGCGAATCCCGCTACCTGACCTTCACATTCGGCTACGACTACGGGAAAGCCAAGCGCCTGTTTTTCCTTAAACCATTGCGAGCGACGTTCAAAGCTATGGGCTTCGTAATCGTAAACGGCAGTCGTCGTTAATATGGCGTCGTTGTAAATGGCCAGTATAGCAGGAAGATCAGACTCCTGAGCGCTTCGAATCATCATGACTGATAAGAGTTAATTCGAGCGAAGTTAAGCTATCGATGCGGGATCTGTTGTACCGGGCAGACCATTTTCTATTTTTCCGGCAAAAACATGTTCAAAATTGATAAGTTCATTCACACGGATACTGACCTCGTACCATCCTCCGCTTTTCTCCTGGGAAAGCAAGACGCTTTGCTGACTTGCTCCCTGCAAATTGATCTGTTCTGTTTTTGCATGATACAACTGATCATCTATCGTAATATTGAGAGCCCTCCGACCTGAGTTTTTGAAGCTCAGCTTAAGTGCCGGTTTCTGGTTTTTATCCAGGTAGTTTTGGCAGCTTAACTCCAGCAAATCGTCCTGCAGATTCCCTTTAAAACGCCGAAAAAAGCCGTTAGGACCATAAAGTTCCAGGTGATAAGCGAGCGATGAGGACGAAAGCGAATCTTCGAGTCTGTTACCGCTGCTTACGGCATAATGACGGGCTTTTCCTGCTCCGTGCAGAATAAAGGGGGCACCGAGGCTCTTATCTCCGAAGATGGCATTGCTGCTGCTTAACGAAAGCAGGGGCTTTCCATTCCGGATACTCAGGTTGCCGGTCAAATCATAGAAAAGCGGCTGAGCAATTTTGGTACCGGGTTCCTGCCGGGGCATGTCCGGAGTTGCCCATGGGTTATTTACCAGCGCGTTCATCTCTGAGCCGTTAAAGCCCCGCCACGGCAGGGTTAGTGTACAGTGCTGAGCCTCGCGTATGCGAACGAAAAAAGGATCACGGTCTACGAAGGATAGCTGCTCTCCGGAAGTGTTCGGATCGAAAGATGAAAAGGCAGAACTGAGATCTCCGCAGATGGCACGTCGCCAGTTGCTGATGTTATCTTCGCGAACATCGCGTTTGTATCGGTGCTTTACCCATTTTTCAAGGAACCGTAGGGTCGACGTATGGTCAAAAACTTCCGAACAAACCTTGCCTCCCCGGCTCCATGGGGAAGCAACAATCATCGGTACCCGGTATCCGAGGCCTATCGGTCCGCCACGAGCCTGCTTTCCAGGTCTGCCTTCGTCCAGTTCCTGATTAAGCGAAATGTGCTCTTCTTCAGAATCCAGTCCTGCCGAGCACTTACCGCTCTCCGGATCTTCCGTATGCGGGGGTACGAAGGGGGCGACATGATCGAAATAACCGTCGTTTTCATCGTAGGTCATCAGGAAAATCGTTTTCTTCCAGGTTTCAGGATTCTCCGTCAGGATGTTCATGATTTCCGAAATGTACCACGCACCATACCAGGGGGCACTGGGGTGATCCGAGTAATTCTGTGCAGGAATAATCCAGGAAACGGCCGGAAGTTGATTTTGCCGGACATCCTTCCTGAATTGATGCAGCACATCTCCTTTTGGAACAACCATCGATTTTTTCTTACCTGATGTATCGGTGTAGCCTAACTCCTCCACGTGCAGGTAGTCTGGATCGTCCTTATTTGTACTGAATGCTTTTTGATGAAGCTGTTGCTGATGGGGGCTGAGATCCCCGAACCGTTCCGGATTCCATTTTTCGAGTTCCGCTTCCGTTTCCTTCAGAACGGATCGCTTTTTTTCAAGTGAACGATACCCTTTCTCGTACGCTTCGCTTTCAGAAGACGCTTCCCGCAGCTCAGCTTCCAATGCCTGAATTTCCTCTTTCAACGTTTGCTGACGACTGGTCAGACTGTCCCAGTATCTGGGGGAAAACTGAATGTGGTACTGTTCAAAAAACTCCATCGGGTTACAGCTGAAGCTGGAGAGCCAGGAGCGCTCTTCACCCTTGAACCTTCCGCCATGACTGACTTCGTTCTGGTAAATCCGCCAGGGAACGCCCGCTTCTTCCAGGCGCTCCGGAAAAGTCTTCCAGTTGGCTTCTCCGCGTTTAAGCTCATTCCGGATCCAGGCTTTGCTGCCTGCTTTTTTATCCGCCCTGATGGCGCCCGTCCAGAAGAAAAGCCGGTTTGGCCAGGTGCTGGTCATTCCTGAACAAAAATTCTGATCGCAAATGGTGAACGCGTCGGCCAGGTTATAGTAAAAAGGGATATCTTCCCGGTTGTAGTAGCCCATGGCGAATGGGAAATCATCATCTTTCCTTCTTTTTTTCGCCTCAATCCACTGATCGAGCTTTCCTTCGTTATAAGCATCTACCTGGCTTTCACGGGAATGGGGTACCGCCCCAAGCCAGGTGGCTTTGCTCTCTTTCAGGTTGAGTCGAAAAGGAGGGTAGGCCAGCCCTTTCTTATCCCGCTGAAACCAAACCGGGGTTCCGTCGGGTTGTTTGATGTAGCGGCGATCGCTGAACCCACGAACACCTTTTAGCGTTCCGAAAGCATGATCGAAGGATCGGTTTTCCTGCATCAGGATGACGACATGCTCCGCATCGAGAAAGGTACTTCCCGGTGCCGGATGAATCGCATAAGCCCGTTCTATGGCCTCTGCAAAACCATTACCCATCGCCGTGGCACCCGCTATGGCAGCCATCTTTTTCAAAAATTCTCTCCGATTTTCCATTGCACTCGATCCTGTTGTTAGCTAGCGTGCACAAAATACAAAAGTAAACAGGAAGTGACAAGCTGGCATAATTCAGGCATTTAGCACAGGCTTTGATAGATTCGTGAAAACAGCATCAATCAGTATTATGACTACGCATCTGACAGAGGATAATAAATTGAAGAAAATCATCATTGTTGGAGACCGGGTATTGATCCGTCCGATTCAGTCGGATGGTCGTACGGACAGCGGTTTATATCTGCCGCCGGGTGTCCAGGAAAAAGAAAAGGTTCAGCAGGGTTATGTCATTAAAACTGGTCCCGGCTATGCTATTCCAGTTCCGTCGGACGATGACGATCCCTGGAAGCCGCAGGAGGATCGCATAAAGTACATCCCGCTGCAGCCGAAAGAAGGCGATCTGGCCATTTATCTGCAAAATGGTTCGACCGAAATGATCTATCAGGGAGAAAAGTATTTCATCGTTCCGCAGGCAGCTATTTTAATGTTGGAAAGAGAAGAAGATATGTAGTTACGCTGTTAAAAAGTGTGCAGTTCTAACCATACTGGCGCATGATCGCTGCTTTTTTTCCAACCGCGTACATCTTTGTCAACACCGGAACCTTTAATGTTACCGGCTATTGCCGGGTTCAGCAGAAAATGATCAATGCGCAGCCCGGCATCCCGGCCATAGGCATTGCGAAAATAATCCCAATACGTATAAAGGGTTTCATCAGGATGACAGAACCGGAGCGCATCGGTCCAGCCCTGATCCATCAAACGACCAAAAGCTTCCCGCGTTTCCTCGCGGAACAAAGCATCTTTAATCCATCGTTCGGGCTTATAGACATCTTTTTCTGTAGGGATGACGTTAAAGTCTCCCGTCAGAATAGCCGGTTCCGGCTGCTCTGCCAATCGCTTTGAATGCTTGATGAGTCGCTCAAACCATTCCAGCTTATAGTCAAATTTTGGTCCCGGGGCGGGGTTTCCGTTGGGCAGGTACAGACAGGAGAGCGTCAACCGATCGATCTTAACTTCTAAATAGCGGCTATGTACATCTTCCTCGTTACCGGGTAGCGCCCGACGAACTTCTGTCATTGGGAGATCTCTCGTCATAACCGCGACGCCGTTCCAGCTTTTCTGACCATGCCAGATCGCCCGATAACCTGCGGAAGCAATAGCCTCTTCCGGAAACCGTTCCTGAGGAGCCTTTAGTTCCTGGAGGCAGACGACATCCGGTTTACGCTCTTCCAGCCAGCGCAATAATACAGGCAGTCTGCTGCTGATTCCGTTAACGTTGTAAGTGGCGATCTTCATAGAGGAAAGTTAAGAACTGATTGCTCCTATCTTGTCAACAAATTGTCAATTGAAGAATTTCCAGGCGTTAGGGGTTGTTTATGTGTAAGTCATACACTACCTTTGTTTCATTCATAATTTAGGTTTATAATTGGTTAGTTAAGGTCTTCAATCTCCCCGATTGAAGACCTTTTTTTATTCAGGAAATCGCTGAAAGGATTTTGTCCGGAGTAATGGGCAAATCTCTGAAACGCTTTCCGGTAGCGCTATAAATTGCGTTGGCAATAGCCGCAGCCCCGCCGATAATACCCACTTCTCCTAATCCTTTCGCACCTACGGGATTAATGTGAGGATCTTTTTTATTGATAAAGCCAACCTCTATCAGAGGTGCATCGGCATTTACCGGGAAATGATAGCCGGCCAGGTCATCTCCAATCAGAGCGCCGAGCCTGGTGTCCAGTGCCCGTTCTTCCATCAGGGCCATTCCAATGGCGCCGACTGAAGCGCCCGAAATCTGATTTGCTGCCGCCAGCTCATTAACAATATACCCTCCGTCGGCGATTGAAATCATTTTATCTATTTTTACTTTACCGGTTTCGGAATGCACCCGAAGCACACAGAAATGTGCGGCAGACGAACAGAAGGCGTATTTTTTTCGTTCTTCACCCGGGCCAGCCTCTTCCTGCACCGCGAGTACGCCCAACTGATTGGCCTGCCAGATCTCCGGGTAACTAATAAAATGTGCGTCAGCTCCCGCCAGCGAAATTCCCTTTTCGGAAAGCAATACATCGTCTCGCTGCTTTCCTTTGTAAGCCGGATTCTGCTGAGCAGCCAATTCGGATAAACGGGTTTTCAGCGCGTAACAGGCGGCTACTACAGAGCCGCTCAAGGAAGATAACCCCGTGCTTCCCCCCTGACTGGGAGCAGGAGGTAGTTTCGAGTCACCCAGTTGGATGCTGATTTTCTCTTTTGGCACGCCCGTATACTGATGGGTGATATTGAGCATGGCGGTGCCCGTGCCCGTTCCGATATCCGTCATGGCCGTCTGCACCGTTAAGCTACCGTCCTGTTTCATCAGGATTGCGGCTTCTGCTTTGTTGCGCCCGGCATTCCACATCCCCAAAGCCATGCCATAGCCGATTTTCCAGTCGCCATCGCTTCGGCTGCCGGCTTTCTCCGGCCGGTCATCCCAGCCTATGCGCCTGGCGCCTTCCAGCATACATTCATTCAAAAAGTTACTGGACCAGGGGAGCTGGTTATCCGGATGCTTATCCAGCGCGAGGTTCTTCAAGCGAACCTCGACCGGATCCATATTAAGCTTAGTGCTAAGTTCATCGATCGCACATTCCACGGCGAAGTCGCCGGTACAATCGCCGGGACCGCGCATCCAGGTCGGTGTGTTCAGGTTGAGGGGAACCACGGCAGATTCCGCTTTAAGATGATCGAACTGGTACATCATCCGCGTTATCCGAGTAATCCCTTCATTGAAGCGCTCGTAAGAGGAAGTCCCATGCCGTGCCTGGTGATGTATGCCCAAAAAGCGACCTTCGGTATCTGCGCCGATCCGGATCCGTTGCCACGAATCCGGCCGGTAACCAACGGAAGTGAACATTTGCGGTCGGCTCAGCATCAGCTTTACCGGCCGGCCGACCTGCTTCGCCGCCATCACGGCAGCGACAACATGCGGCCAGACCCTCAGGCCGGAGCCAAAGCCCCCACCGACAAATTCACTGCTCACTTCAATCTGCTCCTTTGGTATGTTGAACAAGGCCGAGAGACTTTGTTGCACGCTGTTCACTCCCTGGGTTTTATCGTAAAGCTTAAGATGGTCATCGCTTACCCAATGGGCAATAGTGGCGTGCATTTCCATCGGGTGATGCACTTCTCCCCTGATCTCATATTCCTGTTCCAGGATATGGGGCGCTCCCTGCCATTGTGCGAATTGCCCTCTTTCCTCGCCCTCCGGCTCAAGGGCTATTTTAGTATAAGCCCTACGAAAATCAACTTCATGTCCGGACTCTTCGTAATCAGCGTTGACCAAAGACGCGGCATACTGGGCATCCTCGAGCGTTTCAGCGACCACTAAGGCTATAGGCTGCCCTTTGAAGTGAATGGTGTCGCTATGAAATATGGGCAAGCCCAGGCGCGCCTTTTGTTTGTCGTCCGCATTTTCAAAGCCCGGAACAGCTTTTTTCCGTTCATAGCTCAGGATGTCGATTACACCGTCTACCTCCAGCGCCTGTTCGATATGAAGTTTCTTTATCTTTCCCGACACTACGCTAGATCCAACCAGTACAGCGTAACATTGCTCTTCAACCTGATGTTCTGCCGCATACTTTCCGGCTCCGGTTACTTTTTCAAAGCCCTCCACACGTCCTTTTTCCCTTCGCTGTCCGAATAATTTGCTCAAAAATACCATAGCCGGTTTCTTAACTCTTTATACAATCCTTCAGTGCTGTCTTAATCGCACCCATAAGCATCTCCTCTTTATAACCGTTTTTTTCCAGCGGACGAAGCTGTTGGCCTGCCAGTCTGGCGGCCTCTGAAAAATGGGCCTCCGTAGCTTCCTTTCCTTTAAGAAAAGATTCTGCCTCTCGCCAGCGCCAGGGCTTATGAGCAACCCCGCCGGATGCCAGCCGGGCTTCATTGATATACTTTCCGTCCATGTGCAATGCCGCAGCAACGGATACCAATGCAAAGGCATAGGAATCCCGGTCGCGTAATTTCAGGTAGCTGTAATGGGTCGAAAAGGAATTTTTTGGAATACGGACATAGCGGATTAGAGCGCCCATTGGCAAGTTGTTGTCCAGCTCCGGTGTTTCTCCCGGAAGGCGGTGAAAATCTTCAAATGGGATCCTTCTGTTGCTACCGTCCGCTTCGGTAATTTCAACCTGAGCATCCAGCGCCGCCAGGGCGATGCAAAAGTCAGAAGGATGCACGGCAACGCAGGAATTGGAATAACCGATCACCGCACTCATCCGGTTATTTCCGTCATGGGCCCCGCAACCGCTTCCTGGTTTACGTTTATTGCAAGGTAAGCTGACGTCGTAGAAATACGGGCAACGCGTTCTCTGCAATATGTTGCCCCCTGTGGTGGCCATGTTTCGTATTTGAGGAGAAGCTCCAGCCAGGATGGCCTTCGAAACCAATGGGTAGTCCTGAATAATGGTCTTGTCTTCTGATACTTCACTGTTTCGCGTCATGGCACCCAGACGGATGCCTTCAGCGTCTGTTGTAATATCCGCCGGTAATGCCTGTGTCAGATCGATCACAGCGTCTGGTTCTGCGATATGTTTTTTCATAAGGTCAACCAGGTTAGTGCCTCCGGCGATAAAGGATTCTTCCCGGCCTTTACGAAGCGCCTGCCCGGCACTTTCGGCCTGCTTAAAGTCAAACGGTTTCATTGGCTACTTGCTGTATAGATGCTACAATACCATTATAAGCGCCGCAACGACAGAGGTTACCGCTCATAAATTCCTTGATTTCCCAGACTGAACCAGTATGGCCTTCCTGAACACAGGCAACAGCAGACATGATCTGGCCCGGTGTGCAATAACCGCATTGATAGCCGTCGCATTCAATAAAGGCCTGCTGCATAGGATGCAGCTTATCGCCTTCTGCCAATCCCTCAATGGTAGTAATGGACTTGCCTTGCGCCATTGCGCCCAGCGTCAGACAGCTCAGCACCCTTCTTCCGTCCACATGCACGGTACAGGCCCCGCATTGTCCGTGATCGCAGCCTTTCTTTGTTCCCGTCAGGTTCAGCTCTTCCCGGAGCAGGTCGAGCAAGGTACTCCTGGTGTCAGCCTGTATCAAATGATTTTTTTTGTTCACCATAAGCGTTATCCGGTTCGACCGCTTTCTGGCCAGCAGAAAGGACTTGGAATCTTCATAGGCAGCCTTCAGCCTGGCCGGAAGCAGTGCTAAGGCAGCCATCATGGACGAGGTTTGTAGAAAAAGCCTTCTGGAAAACTGATTCTTGCTTTTCATGGTAGTTTAGTTAGTACACTTCTAATATACTACAAAGGTCGGACCTGCACGGTTTTAATTCATTAAAAGAGTCGTGTTTTTGTTTTTGGTTTTTACAATAAGAGCAGAGGGTGCCTTCGGTAACCAGGATTCTTCTTCTTCAACCATCCGCATCCAGCTTTCAACACTAACCAGCATCAGGTTGAAAGTCTCAAATTGAATCTCATGTTGGTCCGCGAAGCTTAAGATTTCGAAGCGGCCCGGCGCCGCAAGGCTCAGCGTTCGTAAAGCTTCTTTGAATTCCACACTTTGACGGATAACATTTTTTGCGTCCAGTAAATTAATTCGTATGGGGCTGTTATGAAGAAACTTTTGCAGGTAGGGGAATAAGGCTGCATCTGTAAGCGAAAAAATGGGGACGAAAAGCACCTCTACGTTCTTCATACCCCGGTCGACTAGAATGCCTACGGGTATCTTGACCGTTTTGATAATGTGTGCCGTCCGATCATCGAAAAAGTCGCTTACCGCCTTAACCTCCCTGTTTTTTAAGCGCTCGTAAAACAGCTCCGGATTAATGACACGGCTCGTAAATCCCAAGATCCTACCCATTAACGTTCCCTCGAAAATCGACCTGCCCATGCCTACCAGAAGCAAATCGTAATCGCCCTGATTACTTGTTTTGGTAAGTACTTCATCGATATTTTTACTCGGCTGGAATACGGGCAAAAATTTCTGACCAAGTTTTTTTCCTTCCGCTGCGAGCGTCGAGAAGCTGTCTCGTTCATATTCGATGCTGTTGTAAGCGTTCAGCTCATTCCCGATCGAAAGATGCAGAGCGGTTACGCTGGAGTTTTCCGTCGATTTCCTGACCAGTAAATTGGCCACACGCAAGAGCAACTTACCGGTCTGCGGGTTAGCAAACGAGATCAGGATGTTGAAGGTACTGACTCGTCCGACAGTTTCGCCGAGGCCTTCTTTTTCCGGAAAGAACTTATTAATCATATCTAACGCGGGGCCAGTCATGAATGTCGTTACTAACGCCATTAAAACCAGGATGGCGAAGAGTTCAGGCGTCAGGACGCCGAGATCATAACCGATGTTCAGCGCTACCAATTCCATTAAACCCCGGGTATTCATTAAAGCTCCAATGGTTAGGCTGGAATGCCAGTTTTGTCCTACGAACCTTGCTGCAATGGCACTTCCCAGGAACTTTCCACTAACGGCCACTAGTACGATCACTGCACACAGCTGCCATAATCCCGGTTCATTTAACAGGCCGATTTCCGTTCGCAGTCCGGTAAACACAAAAAAGAGCGGTAGCAACAGTACCTGTGCAAGGTCTTCCACCTTCTCGATGAAAATATTGCGAAAGCTGGCATTTGCAGGCATGATAACACCGGCCATGAAGGCCCCAAATAAGGCGTGAATCCCTATAACCTCTGTACACCAAGCAGAAAGAAGCAAGGTAACGAAGAATACCCCCACCACGGGTTTGCTCAAACGCTCTTTAGTTGCGTACAAATCACCGATACGCTGCAGAAAAGGTCTGACGAAGCGGAGCATGGTCAGCACGTAAGCCGCAGCGAACAAAATGGTGTAACCGGCGCTGGCGAGCGAGCCCGCTTTGACGATGGCAATTACCGCAGCCAGGAGACACCAGGCGGTTATATCGTCCGCTGCCGCACAAGTTATGGCAATCGAGCCTAATCTGGTTTTCGTCATTCCGCGTTCCTGTACAATTCTTGCCAGCACAGGGAAAGCGGTAATGCTCATCGATATGCCGATAAACAGGGAGTAGGAGAGAAAGGACACTCCGGCGGGAGCAGTATTTGAATAAATGAAGTATGCCAGGGCAATGCCCAGACCGAAAGGGAATACGATACTGGCGTGACTGATCACAACAGCCTCGTGCGCCTGTTTCTTTAGTACGTTAAGGTCGAGTTCCATACCTACAACAAACATGAAAAGAATAAGACCGATTTGGCTCATAACCCCAAGGTTCGGCAAGGAGCTTGCCGGGAACAGGAACGCTGAAACGTCTGGCAGGTAAGTCCCTACCAGTGAAGGGCCTAATAGGATACCGGCTACGATCTCTCCAATGACGGATGGCTGACCGATCTTTCGGAAGAACATTCCGCAAAGACGCGCCGCCAGGATAATGGTGATCACCTGCAACAGCAGTATGGCTACCGGATAACTGACGTTTTCCTGTAGCGAATGCAGGAACTGCTGCCAGCTGCTGCCCAAATCGACCTGCCCGTTCAGCACTCCGCTCTCCAGTTTTTCCCCGCTCTTTAAAATCCAGTATGCTATGGCGGAAAAGCCGCCGATGGTAACCATGTAAAAAAGGATATTGCGTATGTTCTTCATGCCCTCGTTCATAAACAAAAGCAATTATAAACCTTTGCCGCAAAAAAACTTCCCGAGGAACAATTACTTGTACCAAAAGCTGGTTTTTTTGTCCTGACTAAGCATGAAGGAGCTTATCAAAAGCTTCACGGTAGGCATCCGTCAGCCTGACCGAAAGATTCCTTTGCTTTTCCGGCCCTGACTGGCTCAGCATATGAATCCATTCGTGTGTGTAGCTTTCTACCATGAGGATGTTGATAACCGTCTTTTTATTTACCCGACAGAATTGGTGTGCCGGCAGATATTCGAATAGTTCCTCGAAGGAATGGTTTTTTATCAGAATGCTTTTTCCATCCTTCAGGGTCACCTGTTTATCGCGACGGTCATTTTCAGCGGTAACGATGGAGTGTATTTCATGGAGCGCTAACCTGATTTTACCCTGATCACTATTGAACACTTTATAAAGTGGTTCAGGGAAAGAACCGGACAACCATTTTTCAGCCTTTAAAAAAGCCTGTTCCAGCCGATGCAGCTGATAAGGTTTCCGGATATAATCGACGGCGGACAAGTCGAAAGCATCCGCTGCATACGTCTCGTAAGCTGTGGAAAAGATGACGGCTTTGCCCTGAAGACGTTGGGCAACTTCCAGGCCGTTGAACGCGGGCATCTGGATGTCCAGGATGTAGACGTCTGCATCTACCGAACCTAACTCCGAAAGCAAACGAAGCGGATCGCTGTAAGCTTTTACTACTTCTACCCCCGATACCTGGTTGCACAACATACGCAGGTAGCTGAGGCCTGGTAGTTCATCATCAAGCAATACACACCTAATTTGCCGCATGTAACCTGATTTCTAACCTGGAATGATAGACCCCGTCCCTTTCCTCTTCGGTAAGCCTATGGCGTTCCGGATAGATCAGGTTCAGCTTATCCCGGAACACCGGGTTTCCGAATCCGCTTCCGCTCAACCGGACCGGTTTTTCCTGATTTAACTTATTGGAAACCGATAGTTTGAGCCAGTCCTTGTGAAGATCGAAGGTTATGGATATGAAGGCGTTTTCACTTTGGATATCCGCGTGCTTGAAAGCGTTTTCTATAGGGTTAATGGTGATAAAGGGAGCGATCATCAGCTGTTGATAGGCAGCGTCGTCATCGTTTATGTTGTTCCGGATATGGAGATCAAACAGCGGGCTGGTTTTGATCCGGTTTACTTCAATGAGACTTAGGGCGAAATGAAGTTCCCGGTCCAGGCGAACATAAGATTCGTCCGATTCGTAAAGGACGTAGTCCAGCACGTTCGAAAGTTTATCCAGTGCGTAATAACTTTGGTAGGCATGCGACTGGATCGCATTTAAAGCATTACGTAACAAATGCGAGTCGAGTTTGCCTTCTAGCCTGAGCTTGTCCGAAACCGGCTCCTTCATTTCCAGCTCGGAGACCCTTCGCTTAAGGAGCTTGCGCTCCTCCCGCAACTGTCCTGTAAGCTTCCATAAAAAAAGCAGGCCAATAGCCGCTATCAAAAGAAAAGCGGCCAATATGAAAGGCACAGCTCCCGCAGAAAAGATCATATTACCAAATTAAAGCCTGGTCCCCGCCTGATAATACAGCTCTGCCAGCGTTTTGTTGTAGCTGGAAATGAGATCCTCTCTTTTCATGCGCATATCGATCAGCTTGGCCTCCCGGCTGTTGATCAAAAACAGGGTGCTCTCACCGAGGTCAAATTTCTGAAGTTCACCGTTCAGTAAAACTTCCTGGTTGTTAATGTTCACGACCTGGATGTCGAGCTGTTGGCTGTAGGCCTCCAGGTCATTGTAGCTGGTCGTCACGGCATTGCTGATGTTACGGCCGATCCGGATCTGATCATAAAACAACTGCTCCCGTTCAAGTCGTACTTCCCTGAGTCGCCCGCGCTCGGCGCGAAGAAAAAGGGGGAAGGCAAATTGCATACCTAGCCGATGGTTCTCCCACCTGAAATCATATTGGGGCGGAATATCTTCGCCGAAGCGACGCCGGCTGGAAATCAGCAGTCCGGAGACATTGAGTTTAGGTCGAAGCATTTCCCGGCGATAGCGTTCCTCAACATCCAGTTGCATATTCTTACTTTCCAGTTTCAGCAGTTCCGGGTGTTCGTCTTCGGCCAGAGCCAGCAACTGGCTCAGCAGAACCGGATCCGGGTGGGTATCCGTACTGTCTGCCGGCGTGGGCACCGCAAAATCCGGAAGCTCCAGCGGCTGCTGATTGTCGCCCCAGAGGTGATTGGAAAGAAGCAGGCGCGTGTTCTTGAGCTCAACCGTATACTGCGTCAGTTCCGCTTCCCGCTCCTGTACCGTAATCGCGGCTTCAAGGGAATCTATAGAAGGTAAATCTCCGATCAGGCTGCGCATTCGAATAGCTTGAAACCGGGTTCTGGCAAGCTCAACTCCTTCTTGCAGCAATTCGAACCGGCGGTAGGCGTTATACCAGTTCCAGTAGTCTTTCACGGCTTCAAACCAGATCGCATTGATGGTCTGGATCTGTTCCGCTTCGGCAAAACCCAGCATTGCCTCAGCCTGCAGCAGCGTGCTTCTCCGGTTATCGATCAGCAATCCCTGACCGAGTGGTATACTAAAGCCCAGGCCCGAAAGACCAGCTGTCGTTGTGCGGGTCTGGGGGTTGGCATACTGTCCCACGTTTCGGTCATAGGCTACCCGAAGGTCAATACCCGCCAGCCAGACCGGTACGCGCAGTTCGCTCTGCCAGTGATTATAATAATCGGTTCCACCGAAATACTTATTGCTGAAATCCGCCTGGAGGTTCGGGTCGAAATTACCGCGCGCTATAGCGATCTGAGCCCGACCCTTTTCGCTGATTAGTTCTGCGTAACGAACAACCGGGTGATTGGCCATCAGCAGTTCTTCCAGATCTAACAGGGAAAATTCTCTCGTCTCGACATCAAAATCGTTTTCCTGCCCAATCAGGGCTGAGGGAAGGTATAACAGGATAGAAAAGAGGATGAATACTGTTCTTTTCATAAAACTTACCTCGCCGCCTCCTTATCCGGCTCGCCCCTTAAACTTGGCGGGAAGCCATTCACCTGTCGCCATATTTCATACCATACCGGCACCGTATGCAAAATTACCCTTCCGAAGACGCCGGAACCGATTCGGATCTGCTCCGGCCAGGGCTCGTCGCCTTCAGGAGTGGGAATGTCCGGAACGACGAGAATTCGGTAACGACCGTTATCGCTTGCCACCTTGTCGATGACAGCAACCCTTCCCGGGAAAGTTCCAACGGCCACAGAAGGCCAGCCGGCAATCTGGATCGAGGGCCACCCTTCAAATTCAAGTCGAACATGACTCTGGTTCAGGATGAGTGGAACATCGATGGCGTTGACATACAATTCCGCTGCCAGCATCGGTGTTTTAGGCTGTAAGGTAGCAATGGACTCTCCATCTTTAATGGTTTCCCCGATACCCGCCTTCATCGTCTTGACGACAAAACCGCTCTGAGGGGCACGAACCACATACAATCCGCGACGAATGTCGATATTGGCGATCTCATTACGCAGTTTTGCGATATCGCCTTGTGCACTGGCTTTATTGGAAAAAGCGCTTCCCAGGTCCGACTGCGCCTTGGCGAGCGACTCGCTGTAGCTGGCCCGGATATTATCCAGATCGATGCTGGCGTTTAAAAGGGATTGTCTGGAATTAACCAGCTTGTTTTCCGAACTGACCACACGCGCCCGGTCGTTCTGCATGTTCAGTCGGCGTGTTTCGATGTCGGTAAGGGAGAATAAACCATTCAGATAACCCTGCTCATACCGTTCGAGCCGGGCCTGGTTCGTCTCGTAGTTCAGCTTAGTGGCAACCAGGTCTGCACTGTCCATCCTTACTACATTTCGTGCCTGTGTTACTTTATTTTCCGCCGCTTCCAGTTGAAAACGTAAACCCGCCGTTAAGGCATCTATCTGCGCGTTTGTTGCACTCATTTTCTGATCAGCAGCCTGCTCGCTGTTGCGTTTGGCCATTAACTGCTCTTCCAGTCGCGTTGGCAGTTCCGGATCAAAGAAAGATTGAGCAATTTCCGACAACACCAGTATCGTATCTCCAGCCTGTACTTCCTCGCCTTCCTGTACCGCCCAGCGCTCAATCCGTCCACCGATCTGGTTCTGAATGGTCTGAGGCCTGTCTTGCGGCCTGAAAGCGGTAAGAGAGCCCCTTCCGGGAATCGTTTGTCGCCACGGGAGAAACAGAACGACCACGAAAACAGCGGCGGACCATAGCAACACTTTACCCAGGTATAGGTAGCTTCTCCGCGTAAGCAAGTAGTTCCGGGCCACCTTAGACAGGCGTTCCCATCGAATAGGCGTTTGTTCCGCGTGGCTTTTTGCTCGGTTACTCATGTTCTTCGCCCTCCTCCACTAATTCAAGATCGGTTACTACGGAAAGCTTAACCGCACCGGTGAGCATGTCAAATATGGTATCCAGCCCGGTCAGCAATTTCTCCACCGAATAAGCAATCTGTACAATGACCACCTCAGAAGCAACAAATTGACCGAAGGTCATCTGACGTTCCACGACAAAGAAGGAACCCAGCAGCAGCATGGCTCCGAAAAGTAGCGTCCGGATGATCACAGAAGCGGTGAAATAGCGCTTTAAAACGCTGAAATGGTCATTACGCGCCTTAAGATATTTGCTCGTAAGCTCGTCTGTTTCCTCAATCACCTCATCCATCTTTTCCTTATCGCCCCGATAATCTTCGATGTTTATTGCCACTTCTTCCAGGTAGGCTACGGTTTCATATTTGTGTTCCGATTCCTGTATACTCGTCCGCACTCCCCGATTATAATACAAAAGAACCACAATGGCCAATATAATCAATACAACAACGCCGAACACGACGAATACCGGGTGATAAAAAGAAAGAAGTACCACACTGAAAAAAATGGTCACCACAGCTGCGACCATATCGACCAGTAATTTAAGAATACTTTTTTGGAGGATGATTACGTCGAAGAAGCGGTTCACAAGCTCTGATAAACGCTCACCCTTTAGTTCGGAGCGTTTGATGCGCGGGAGGCGATACGCAAACTCCACGGCGTTCTTGAGGAAAAGTTTCTGTTCCAGAAACTCGACCAGACTCAGCTGACCGATAAGCAATATACCGGCTAGCGCGACGCCTACCACGACAACGAAAATCAAAATGTAGGTGGAGCTGTACATCGCTCCGTTTGCCAATAAATTAAATACAGCGGTGATTCCAATAGGAATGCACATGCTAAATAATCCAATGGCTATTGCGTATAAAAAAATATAGTTAATGGTTCTCCGCTCCGGATGCAAAAGTCCGATTAATCTTCGCAAGGGAGTAGGACCTGAATGTTTGCTGCTCATAAAATCGTAATAATCCTCAATTAATGCATTCTAATGAGCCCTTCAACATGGTTGTCAGGCTTCCTCAGAAGCCCGGATCCGGAGGAGGTGAGGGTACGGAGCCAAAATCTTCCAGCCGGTAACTGAAATCTTCGGAACTGATGTCAAGACGTTTAGCCTCCTGGCTTAAGGGGAGCGTAGCCAGGTCGCATACCGCAACCGGGGCCAGTTTTTTTCCAAGCTGATCGAAGCCTTTCTCTTCCTCGCACTCCACTTTTCCGGGTGCGTCGTAGTTTCTGGTCAGCTTAACGTCGGAATCGGATAAAAACAAGAATGTGATCTCGCTTGTTTTAAACGAAAATAATGCAAGTAATACCAAACAAAGGATTCGGGACACCGAACCGCTTCTGATGATTTGCAACATGCTGCAAAGATAATTTGCTGAAATTGATCGGGCTGTCACGTTTCTGTTAATCTTTTGCAATAATATCGGTCTTTTCTTATCTGATTTTAATCTCAGCAGGGTTTCGTGTAAATTTTTGTCCTTAAACCTCAAAAATACAATAGCGTTTTGCAAAAGCAAAAGGATTTTTTAATAAGCTTTGCCTAATGTCTTTAGTTGTGATGGTCGATAAACCGGAAAGTAAGATTAATACGAGGAGAAGAGACTTTTTTTGATGGGGGAAGGCGGTGCAGCCAATGGCTTTGTGTTTTACCTTTCATGACAAGCAAACTGCCATTTTCCAGCCGGATGTCGATTCGCTCCTTAGTCGTCTTGTGTTTAAATGAAAATTTCCGTTCCGCCCCAAAACTTATTGATGCAATAGCCCCGTCTCTTTTAAGGTCTTTTTCACCGTCGCTATGCCAGGCCATGCCTTCGGATCCGTCGTGGTATAAATTCAGCAAGCAGGAATTATAGAGCTCTCCGGACACCTTCTCAGCGGTCAACTTCAGCTCCCGCAAGGTGTTGTTAAAGGGCAAAGCATACTTGGTAGCGTTGGAGTATGTGTAAGCGTAACGCTGTTCGCCATACCAGGCAACCTTTCTTCTGGTAATAATTCTCTTTCCGAAAATCACAGCTTCATCGAAGCGCCATTCAATGTTTTCCATCAGGTCACGGTAGTAGACATCCGCCGATCCAGATTCAAAGATTTTTCCGAAATAGTGCACGCAGCCGTCATAGGCAAGTAGATTCTTTTCCTGGTCGTGCGGGTAATTAAACAATTCCATAAGTTTCGTTCAAAGCTGTCCGCAAAGCTAAAAAAATAATCTCCATCAAAAGCAAACAATACTATTTATGTTAGTTATATTTGCTAATAATATTAGTGTTAAAATGCAGCGGCATGTTATTCATTGTGACCTCGATACCTTCTTCGTCTCAGTAGAACGGCTGGTAAATTCCAGGCTGAACGGGAAGCCGGTTCTGATCGGAGGCGGATCCGACCGTGGAGTGGTGGCCTCCTGTAGCTACGAAGCACGCCGTTTCGGCGTGCACAGCGCCATGCCCATGAAACTTGCCTTGAGGTTGTGCCCCGAAGCGGTTGTGGTTCGTGGAGATTACGACCGTTACGCTTACCACTCAAACCTCATCACGGAAATCATTGAGGAGGTGACACCCGTGGTAGAGAAGGCAAGCATTGACGAGCATTACCTCGATGTTTCCGGGATGGACCGCTTTTTTGGCTGCTGGAAATGGGCGCAGGAACTTCGGAACCGCATTATAAAAGAAAGCGGCCTGCCCATCAGCTTCGGGCTCTCAGGAAATAAAACGGTGAGCAAAATAGCCACCGGCGAAGCGAAGCCCTGTGGCGAAAGACTGGTTGCCGGCGGACTTGAAAAGGATTTTCTCGCTCCCCTCTCTATTCGTAAGATCCCGATGGTTGGAGATCGGGCCTACGGCTTGCTCAGAAATATGGGAATCAACCGGATAAAAACCCTGCAGGAACTTGAAGTATTCGCTATGCGCCGTGTGCTGGGAGAAAACGGCGTAACCATCTGGAGAAAAGCCAACGGAATAGACGACAACCCCGTCGTTCCCTTCCGGAAACAGAAATCCATGAGTAAGGAAACGACTTTCCATCAGGATTCTATTGACATGTTGCTGATGAGACGCATCCTGCTGGGTATGGTTGACCATTTATGCTATCAGCTTCGTCAGGAACAGAAACTTACCGGATGCGTAAGCGTTAAAATCCGCTACAGTAACTTCGATACCCATAATCAACAGCTCAGAATCCCCTACACAAGCTCCGAACGAGTTATCCAGGCACATGTTTTTGAGTTGTTTAAAAAGCTTTACAGCCGGCGCATGCTCATCCGGCTGATCGGGGTGAAATTCTCCAATCTGATTAACGGCAGTTGCCAGATCGATTTATTTAATACCGAATCGGAAGAATTAAGCCTGTTGAAAGCTGTGGACCGTATCCGCAGCCGCTATGGTGAACAATCGATTCTTCGGGCGGCCTGTCTGAATGATAGACAAACAGATGCTGCTGAACCTACATAGCTATTATAGCCTGCGCTACGGGACGTTGAGCCTGGATGAGCTCGTCGGTCAAAGCCTTGCGATGGGCTATGATACGGTGGTTCTGACCGATATTAACAACTCGACGGGATCGCTGGATTTCATATTGAAAGCCCGTAGAAAAGGTCTGAATGCACTGGCCGGTATAGAGTTTCGAAACGGTGATGATCTGGTCTTCATTGGAATTGCCCGCAATGAAGATGGCTTTCGTGAGCTGAATGAACTGCTAAGCGCGAAAAATCGTTCAGGGCAGGCTTTTCCGACGAAAGCACCGGCATTTGATAATGTCTTTGTTGTCTACCCTTATGGGCTGCACTCAGGCGCAGGGCTTCGGTCGAACGAGTATCTCGGTGTGCGTCCGTCCCAGATAAATCGCCTGAAGCTGGACGGGCTGGCTTCTCCCGATCGGTGCGTGATGCTGGCTACCGTGAGTTACGCCCGGCACGATTATCGTCTTCATTGCCAGCTGAGGGCAATCGATCACAACCTGCTGCTCTCCCAGCTTGAGTCCCGGATGGCGGCCCCCCGCGGAGAATATTTTATAGAACGGAACAGTCTGCTGGATAGCTATGCAGACCTGCCCGAACTTATTCACAATACCATGCAGCTGCTGGATGTCTGCACTTTTGAACTGATCCCCCGTTCTAAAAAAAATCTCCGCTGCTTTACGGGCTCTGTGCAACAGGATGCTGAATTGCTGGAGCGCCTGGCTACGGAGGGCCTGACCAGGCGCTACGGTGCAGAAAACCGCCTCGCGGATGCACGTGTAAAACGCGAGCTTGAGCTGATCGCTAGACTTGGTTTTCTGTCCTACTTTTTGATGACGGACGACATCTGTCGGTTTGCCCGAGGAAGAAATTTTCATTATGTGGGGCGGGGGAGTGGTGCCAATAGTGCCGTCGCCTACTGCCTGGGGATTACCGACGTGGATCCCCTGGAACTGAACCTTCCCTTCGAGCGTTTCCTGAACCCGAAGCGACAGAGCGCTCCCGATTTCGATATTGACTTTTCCTGGAAAGAGCGGGACGACGTTTATCAGTATTTATTTGACCGCTATCCGGAAGGGCAGGTAGCGCTGCTGGGAACCATGAGTACCTTTCGAAGCAGAAGTATTCTGCGTGAGCTGGGAAAAATTTACGGGCTTCCGAAAGCAGATATCGACCGCCTGGTGCATGATCCGGATCATTTTCTCAATAAGAACGAGGTGACGGCGACCATATTGAGCGTTTACAATCAAATGGCCGATTTTCCGAATCAACGCACCATTCATGCTTCCGGCCTGTTGATTTCGGAGCGCCCCCTGAGCTATTATGCCGCGATGGACTACCCCCCGAAGGCGAGACCTGTCATGCAGCTGGACATGTATGTCGCAGAAGATCTCGGTTTTGATAAGTTCGACATCCTTTCTCAGCGGGGCATCGGACATATCCGTGAATGCATTGAATTGGTGCGTAAAACCAGGGGTCAGGAGATAGACCTGTCCGATCGCCAAAAGCTTTTCAAAGACGCCGGACTGGCAGCGAACCTGCGTACCGGGAATACGGTCGGATGCTTTTATATTGAATCTCCGGCTATGCGCCAGCTGCTCTGCAAGCTGCAATGCGAGCAGTACCTTACCCTCGTTGCCGCGTCTTCCATCGTGCGTCCGGGCGTAGCCTCCTCGGGCATGATGCAGGCTTATATAGAACGGCACCGGAATCCGGAAAACATCGTCTATACGGACCCGGTATTTCAGGAGCAATTGGGAGAAACCTATGGCATTATGGTGTACCAGGAGGATGTCATGAAAATCGCTCACCTCTACGGAGGACTGGATATGGAAGATGCCGATGTGCTCCGTAGAATGATGAGCGGGAAAACCCGCAACAGGGAAGCCCTTGAGGGGATAAAAAATCGTTTTTTTTCAAATGCAGAACAAGCCGGGCGCAGTCTGGTACAGGCAGCCGAAGTATGGCGTCAAATGGAGAGCTTCGCCGGCTATTCGTTTAACAAGGCACATTCTGCTTCCTTTGCTATCGAGAGTTACCAGAGCCTGTTTTTAAAAAGCTATTTCCCAAAGGAATTCATGGTTTCCGTGCTGAATAATTACGGAGGGTTTTACAATCGAAAGGTTTACGTAAACGAGGCTTCCCGTGCCGGAGCGAACGTTTGTCTTCCCTGTATTAACCGGGGAGCCTTTCAGGCGTCGCTTCTGAGCGACGAGCTTTTTCTGGGCTTCGATTCCATTCTTCATCTCAATGAACAACTGGCACAAGCATTTATACGGGAGCGGAAGGCAAATGGACTATACCGGAGCCTGGAGGACTTCGTCACCCGCACGGCTGCCGGTCTAGAACAACTGATTGTCCTTATTCGGGCGGGTGCTTTCCGTTTTACGCAAGTCGGTAAGAAAGAACTGCTGTGGGAAGCGCATCTCCTGTTGTCGACCGACAAGCACCGGATGGGCGGCCCGCTCCTGTTTCAAAGCTTTTCCCGCAAACCCCGTCTCCCTGTACTGGAGTCTTCCCCGATCGAAGACCTCTACGATGAGCTTGAACTCATCGGCTTTCCTGTTTCAGGGAGTGCTTTTGATCTGGCCCGCTCTTCTTTCAGAGGTGAGGTACTGGCAGGAAACCTGTTGCACGTGCAAGGTAATAAGGTCAGAATGGTGGGCGATTTCGTTTTGGAAAAGCAGGTGCGAACGAAAAATGGTCAACGAATGAAATTCGGAACTTTCTTTGACGCAGAGGGAGCTTTTTTCGATACCATCCATTATCCAGAAAGCCTCAAAGCGTTTCCGCTTCGGGGCGGGGGATTGTATCTGCTGGAGGGTTACGTGCGACAGGAATACGGTTATCCGCTGCTGGAAGTCAGCCGATGCGCGAAGATGCCGTTGAAGCCCGATCCGAGAAGCGAATAAAGCCCATTTAAGTTGTTATGGAATATCCGGTTGACTTATTTCGTAATTCGGGCCAGCATCCCCCGGAAAATAAAAAAATGGAAAGGGTACATCGCATACCAGTAAAGCCTGCCACTAATGCCGGTGGGGCGAAAGGTTGCCGTCTGTGTTACGCAATTTTCCTCATCCATACGGAACTCGAGCCAGGCTTCGCCCGGCAGTTTCATTTCCGCATACAGCATCAACCTTTTCTGCGACTTATCCGCGTAGATAACACGCCAGAAATCCAGGGCATCCCCCGGGGAAACTTCAGCGGCGTTTTTTCTACCCCTTCTGAGCCCAACACCTCCGAATAGACGATCCAGCAATCCGCGAAAGGTCCATAGCCAATTGGCATAATACCAGCCCGAACGACCGCCTATGGAGAAGATGCGGTCGAGGCTCTTATCCGTGTCCCTGGCCCGGGCTTTCGTCACATTCGTGAATACGCCGTGCTGGGGAACATCAATCATGCGGCTGATTTCCTTACCCGCGTGTCCGCCGGTGTCGTGCCAGGAAGACAGGACCAGGTTCTGATCGATTTTATCGAAAGCAATCTGGA
>JBMDWN010000026.1:0-12440 GCA_048595275.1 Olivibacter sp.
AATCCCTTTACAGATCGAAAACAGCGTTCGTCCTCCGCCGTGCGTCGCTTCCTCTTTCCGGAACAACTCATCGAAAATTTCCTGAATATTAATTATATCCGCATGATCGTTGAAGAGCGCTTTTGTTTCCAGCGCCAGGCGTGGATCAAAGCGCGCGGAACGAGCCCGGCCGTAACCGCGAGGCACCAGATAACGACCAAAATCGAAATACCTGACGTGTCCGGTTTGTCGCTCGATCAATAAAATCGCCGCATGGCCTACCCGGAAATTAAGGTTCTTCACGAGGCCTATCCGCGCAAAAAATGCCATCCATTTCTCGTCTCCCCGCGCCGTTTGATCCGGCCACGCAATGGGTATGGCTATATCCTGATGCAAAAGTGGTTGGTCGCTTGTGTTGTTTAACTATCGTTAATAACAACGAGCATTTTTTGCATTTGTTTCATCTTCACCAGCTTTATCAGCAGAAAAGTAAGTGGTGTATTATCATTTAACCTCAGCCAGGTACTTATGCACAAAACTGACCGCCATTGAACCCTCCCCTACTGCAGATGCGACACGGTTCATCGCACCGGCTCTGACATCGCCCGCAGCGAAAACCCCGGGCCAACTGGTTTCCAGAAGATATGGATCGCGTTTCTGTTTCCAGATTTTAGCGAAGTCTGCATGCGCTTTAAGATCGCGTCCAGTTTGTAGAAAGCCTTTGTCGTCTTTCATAATATCCGCCCCTATCCAATCGGTGAAAGGTCTGGTGCCGATAAATATGTAAAGAGCATCGGCCGGACTGTTGCTGATTTCCTGCGTATCCAGGTTCTGGATGCTCAGGCGTTCCAGTTTATCTGAGCCTTCTGCGGCAACAATTTCCGACTTCGGTTTTACCTGAATGTTCCCAGCAGAGGCAATCTGTTGAATCAGGTAAGCCGACATCGTTGCCGTCAGGTCTTCTTTGCGGATCAGTATGTACACCTTTTTCGCAAACTTCGACAAGTACATAGCGGCCTGACCGGCAGAATTCCCTCCGCCCACAATATATACCTCTTTGTCCTGGCAAGCCGCAGCCTCCGTCATAGCAGCCCCGTAATACACCCCTGCTCCGGTAAATTCAGGGATACCCGAGGTTTCCAGCTTGCGGTAATCCACCCCCGTCGTTATAATAACGCTGCGGGTGAAAACATCTTCCGCATCATCCATAACGATCCGTTTATAGCCGTTCTGCTGTTCGATCGTTCTCACGGAGCGTGGCGACAGGAATTCCGTCCCCAGACGGGTAGCCTGCGTCATGGCGCGGCGTGTCAGTTCCGCGCCGCTCAAACCGGTCGGAAAGCCAAGGTAGTTTTCGATGCGGGAACTCGTTCCTGCCTGCCCGCCCGGGGCACGGCGTTCAATCACCAAAGTCTTCAAGCCCTCAGAAGCACCATACACGCCAGCTGCCATTCCCGCCGGTCCCCCGCCAATGATGACAACATCATACACATCCTGGCGTTCGCGCTGGCTTGTCAGTCCGATACGAGCGGCAATCTCAGCGATGTCCGGTTTAATAAGATGACTTCCATCTTCTAAAAACACTACCGGAAGATCGACCTCACTTAGCCTATTATCCTCCACGAGCTTCTTTGCGTCTTTTTCCACCTGAACATCCAGCCATTGATAAGGCACCAGGTTGCCGGCAAGAAAATCTTTGATCTCATGAGAACTTTGAGAATATTGATAGCCGATCACTTTAATCCCCTTGAAAACAGGGTGATAATCGCATTGCCAATCATGCAGTAAATCGTCGATTACCGGAAACAGCTTATCTTCCGGTGGATCCCAGGGCTTCACCAGGTAGTAATCCAGGCTGACCTCGTTAATCGCCTTGATAGCCGCATCCTTATCGGCATAGGCCGTTAATAAGGCACGCTTTGCTTCCGGGAAATAATGCCTGCCCTTCATCAGGAAATCTACGCCCTGCATCTCCGGCATCCGCTGATCGACTAGAAATAAGGCCACCTCCTCACCCCTGTTGTTCAACTCCAGCAAACTATCCAGCGCTTCCTTGATGATCGTGGTACTCAGAATCTGATAGCGTTCGCGGTAGCGGCTCTTCAAGTCGCGCGTAATAGCTCTTAGGACCTGCGCATCGTCATCGATGCAAAATATGATTGGTAAACTCATAACGAACCCTTAATAGGAAATTCCACAATAAAATCGGTTTGCCCGGGTTTGGACTCCACCTTAACAGCCCCTTTATGCTCCTTGATGATTTGCATCACTACGTCAAGCCCCAGGCCGGTACCTTTACCCATTTGCTTGGTGGTGAAGAAAGGATCAAATATCCGGCTTTTAACCTCCTCCGGAATGCCCGCCCCATTATCCGAAACGGTTACCTTTGCACAGTCCCCGGAGCGCCCGGTACTGATCGTCAGCTGACCGCTACCCATTGATTCCATGGCATCCAGTGCATTGTCCAACAGGTTTGTCCAGACCTGGTTCAGCGCGCCGGCCTGCGCATAAATTTCAGGCAGACCCGCATCAAAATTTTCGATAACCCGGACATTCCCATTTCTGATCTTATGCTGCAACATCGTGAGGGTACTTCGGATACCCGCATGGATATCAGCATAATTCCGACCATGTCCCTGGTCCATATGCGTAAAAGTCTTTACAGCGCCAACAAGCTCCGCTATACGGTCAGAGGCATCCTTGATATCCTTTACAATTTTTTCTGTTGTAAGACTACTGTTGATCCAGCTGAACACGGCCGAAAGGGCTGCACCCGGCAGATGCGCTTTAATATCATCCAGATCTGCCGGACTAAAGCCGAAATCAACCAGATTTTCCGCTGTTTCAGCGGCGTTCGCAACCCGATTATTGCTCAGCCAATCCCATACGTCATCTTCAAGGGAAGAACGCTGCATCATAGTCAATGCTGGCTTGTCGTTCTTGGACAATACAGCAGATAATTTATCGGCGACGTAGCTTACATCCGGAGCATCCAGCCTGAGCGACATGATCTCCTTAAATGTATCCGGCATCAGTTCCAGGTGTTTCAATAAAGAGGCTGACCCCCGCACTACTGCTGCGGCCGGATTATTCAGTTCGTGAGCCAGACCGGCTGAT
The DNA here is from genome assembly GCA_048595275.1 of Olivibacter sp. Lineage (GTDB taxonomy): Bacteria > Bacteroidota > Bacteroidia > Sphingobacteriales > Sphingobacteriaceae > Olivibacter. Next base: position 3,097 of record JBMDWN010000026.1, read on the forward strand.
AGCTTCCCTAAAGCCATCATTTTTTCATTCTGCTGCTGGAACGAAGTATACTCCCGGATTCGGTTGGCCATTACGTGCACAAGCGATTGCGTCAGGTCGAATTGCGACCGGATCATCTCATCCAAGGCTTCGAGGGGCAACAACAGATAGGTCAGATCCTCAACCACCTCGGCTATTACACCAGAAATCTTTCCCCGGGAAAAAGGCAAATAGCCCCCGATAGTTCCTGTCTCGAACGTGCGCACCTCTTGTAACTCCTGCCCGAGGGGTACGAATAGCACCAGCTTACCAGACAAGATGATGAAAGGGCCGGGCATTAAATCACCCTGCCCGAACAATTTCTCTCCGGCAGGTGCTTCATGGATCTTAGCCCTGTCAATGAACCATTGTAATTGTTCATCAGGGACATCCTTCAGGCTCTCTATTGCCCGGAGCCATTCAACGGTCACTTCGTTCATAACCAAATATATGTAATAATACTTTTTTCTTTGTCACGAGCTAAAAGTCGCCATCCCCGAAATAAAAAAAGATGACATAAGTCAACATATACTTCACTAATTTGCGCGACCATCACCTTACCCAACTTTAATTAATGAAGCGCTACCTGTTTATTTTCGTCTCGTTCACCATTTTCAACCATATTCCTTCAGTCGCATTGGCTCAATCTGTGCAACTCCGCCGCTTTTCAAAAACTGCTTTGCAGGAAGATTTTGATCTGTTGGTATCCGCTCTCAAGGAAGCGCACACCGGACTTTACTGGTACCAGACACCCGCTCAATTCGACAGCATCTGCACATCAGAAAGAGGAAAACTTCAGGATCAGCAAAATTCCTACGACTTCTTCAGGATTGCGTCCAGAATTGTAGCCGCTACCCGCGAAGGGCACTGCAGGATAAGTTCTTCGAAGGACATCGGCCGCTACTTTAATAACGAGATCAAGCTTATCCCCATCTCGGTAAAGTTCCTGGCAAACAGCCTTTATATCTTGAACGACATCGGAGATTTGAAGATAAAGGGAAATATAATTCAGGCAATTGACGGCATGCCGATAGACGAGGTTATCTCAAGAATTACTTCTTCAACCGCTAACGTGGCAGATGGTTATATCCAGTCCGGAAAAATCAGGCAGTCGATTGATTACTCAGGCTTAAGCAACTACTACGCAGATTTCATCGGGCACCAGAATCATTATACCCTAACCCTCCTTGATCCTTCAACCGGGGAGATAAAACAACATGAATTAGCAGGTGTTTCACCGAAGGCATTCAATTCGCTTGCGGCACCAACCAGGCCGCACAAAGTTAACGAACCGATCAGCTTCCGTACTTCCGGCAATAAAGGCTACCTGGCCATCCACTCATTCCGTCATACGCTTTACGATGAGAACGGAGACGAGCAAAAAGCCTTTGCTAATTTCAAAAGAAAAATTGACGGAGTTTTTAAGCAGGTGCTCGACTCGAAACTTGAAAAGCTCGTAATCGATATCCGCCAAAACGGAGGCGGAACAGAAGGCTACGAAGATTATGTTCTATCCTATTTAGCAAAAGAACCCTATACCAAATATCGCTACGTTCAAACCAATACATTGAATTATTCTTTCCTGGACTTCACTCAGTATAGAGAACCTGAGAAACGGGACGGTCTGCGTAAGGATCTTGAAAAAGAGTTTTATGCTACTACAGACGGCCGACTGCTTAGAAAACCTGGATTTATGGATACCGAGCCTTCCAAACCAGAAATATTTTCCGGTAAGTTGTACGCATTGATTTCAGGTAAAACCTATTCTGGGGGTTCTGAATTTGCAGCTCTGTTGAAGCAACTAACCGACTGTACTTTTATTGGCGAAGAGACAGGTGGTGGATTCTATGGGCAGACCAGTGGCTTTTCACTTAACCTGCTACTGCCCCATACAGAACAAACCGTACGCATCCCGATTATGAAGTTCGCGGTGAATGTAGCGGATAAGACTATTCCGGAAGGGCGGGGCGTATTGCCCGATATCCCGCTGGAACCTACCATTAAACAATACCTGGCGGGTGAAGATGCTGTTTTATTGTATACTAATGAACTTTAGCACATTTGTTTGTTTGCAAGTATTTTCATCTCCGTGAAATAAGATTCTACCAAATCAATAGACATTAATAATACTACTGGCAGGATTTCATTTCCACGGAAATAAGGCACTTTCCTGATGCGCCTCTTTCATGAAGGCGGAAATTTGGTCAACCACATCACCATGCTCTGAGGCAAGGTTATGTTGTTCTTTTTTATCGACTGAAAGGTCGTAAAGTTCAATCGGGCCGTTTCTGTCTTTATCAACATTTAACCGCACCCCTTTCCAATTCCCATAACAAATAGCTTGCTTGCCCCCCTGCTCATGCAGTTCCCAGTATAAATACGGGTGTTGCTGTTGCTGGTCGCGGTTAAAGAGTGCGTTGACAAAGGATAATCCATCAATCGGCTTATCCAACTGATCTCCGGAAAGATCAGCCAGTGTGGGGAGGATATCCCAGAATGCACCAATGAAATCACTTTGACTTCCCGCTGTTATTTTACCTGGCCACCTGGCTAGGAAAGGAACCCGGATCCCGCCCTCGTATAAATCCCGCTTGATTCCTTTAAAGCCTCCCGAGCTCTGGAAAAAATCAGGATCTGCTCCACCTTCCCGGTGCGGACCATTGTCGCTGGAGAAAATAATCAGGGTGTTATCGTCCAGCCCCAGTTCTTTCACTTTTTCAGCGATTTCCCCGACGTAGCCATTCAATCGCGTCACCATGGCGGCGAAGGTGGCATGCGGATAATCCTGTGAAGCATAGCCTCCGCTTCGAAAGCAGGTTGCCAAGATAGCGTTTCAGAATTTTTCATAAATTCATGCCTCACCTATGTGAACATTATGTCCTTTCACGCAATAGAAGATCTCGTTGAAGACAGTATTCGGATGGTTGATTCGGCCGTTGAAGATATCCCGGAAAAGCGATTATTTTTTTACAATCTGTATCAGTTCCAATACCTTTTCGACACGAGCGATACGGTTATGCGTTGCGCTGACGTCCTGAAGAAAAGCGGCTACCTGGTCGAAAACCCTAAAGCCGGAGCGAAAGGTGAGCGCCCCTATATTGAATTCGGCTCTCCGTTACCCTGGAGCACCCCGGATCTTGTTTTACGCCTCCTGCGCACCGCAGAGCGGGCGGACGATCTGCTGCTTATGAAGAATTTCTATTTAGCTTTTGTGAACGAGTATCTGGAAGGTACGCTGGATGAAGCCTCCGGTATACCTGCAGATTTCGGAAGCTGGCTCAGCAATGAAATGCTGCTTGAAATACGAAAGCTTTTCGTAGAACACAAATTGCTCAGCCTGAAGAAAAAAGAAACGTCCTTCGAGCTACTTCGTCTTTCGGACGAACTGGAGCTGGCCAACAGCCCCGCCCGTCGCGCTCAAGTCCTTTTTCTCATGGATCCGCGGAAAGAAGTCAGTACCATTCAAAAAGATTACGAGAAAAACCTTCGTTTACAGGAAGAGAGGCCAAAAAAAATGGAGGCTCTTGATCGTCGTCTTTTAGAGGAAGCCAGTAAGTACGGTTGGGAGTTCATTGAAAAGGCAAACGATAGTAACTGGTTGTGGTATACAGATTCCCTGGGTTGGGCTTTAGGCAAGCGTTTATTTATAGAATTCAGACTCGATAACGATCTGAAAGGGATTTATATACGCTTTTATGTGCAACACCCGACCATCTCAGGCTGGCAAGGCAAAAAACACAGTACGCAATTAAAAGATACCCATTTCAGCACCTCGCTGGGCGAGTTTTTGTCGCCCGATGAGGCCGAGCAATATTTAAACTTCATGGGTTTATGGGATGTCCATCTGAATCACTCGCTACGTACAATCGAGCGGAAATCCGCATTGGCCATTTCCAGCGCAGCTCAGGCCGGTGCAAGGTACCTTAAAAAAATAGACAAGGAATTTCCGGAGAAATTCTATTCGCGGGACATTGATCACTATATCGGCCTTTTCGAATCTGATGGTGTCATCAGTCAATTTTTATTATCAAGCGACCTGAAAAACATTCTTTTGCTGTTCATTCACCGGGCCATGCTGGAGAATCAAATCGAAAAGGCAAGGCACTATGCAGAAATTTTTGAGGCCAGGGCATCAGCTGGATTTAAAGAGCGTAACGATTGGTATAAAAACGAAGTGAAACCTTATCTCGATGCCATCCAAATGGGCGAACAGCCGCTTTTAATACACCTGAATTTGTTGTAGAAGGAGGTTTATTAGATTACAAGATTCATAATCAAAAACTCTTGTTTACAACTTTTGATGAATTTTTGTAATCAAACTATCTTGTTTACAATTTTTGTAATTAAAAAATGTAAGGATCTTCCAGATCTTATGGCTGTTCCAGATCATAGAAAAGACACCTTGCCCGTCCCCATATCGTAGACACCACCGGCAATTCTCAATTGTCCGTCACGCTCCATTTCATTCAAAATAGGGCTTTTACGTCGGATGTTTTCCATCGTGACCTGAACATTCTTTGTGCATACCTCATGTACATATTCCGGGTTTGCGGAATTGCGTTCCCCGTCGAAATCTGTTTTTTCCACTGCCGGCTTAATTTTCGAGAGCAACGCCGTTATATTGCCCAGGCGAACATCATCAATTGCCGACTTAATGGCGCCGCAGGACTCGTGCCCGAGAACCAGAATGACCTTCGCTCCGGAGACCTTGGTTCCGAATTCCATACTACCTAAGATATCGTCGTTCTCGATATTTCCGGCTACCCTGGCGACAAACACATCGCCAATCCCCCGATGGAAAACGTCCTCTACAGGCACCCGTGAGTCCAGACATGACAGGATAACCGCCTTAGGAAACTGGCCCAGTGCAGCATTCCGAACCCTGGAAGAGCTGTTTCTGATTGTAAGACGATCGTTTACAAAATCAGCATTGCCATCTTTTAAAGTTTGCAAGATCGCCTCCGGAGTCAGGGCGGTTTGTTGATCGGCCGTAAGAACAGTATTCTCCAGGATATCAGCGTTAGCAATTTCCAGGGAATCTTTAGAGGCAGACTGAGCACCTCCGTCTTTAGCGGCTCGTTCACAAGAGCTTAGAAGGCCGATAAACAAAAAACTAACAATAATTGAATAGTACGTTGTAGAAAGTTGCATAATCTTTTGATTGTTATCCTTAGATAGGAACATGCTCTCCGTACAAAAGTTTAAAAAAAAGCCCCATCTAACCGGGCGGCGACGGGGCTTCATAAACCAATTATAAACCTATCCGAAGGTAATAACGGAAAATGATATTGTCAAGAGTACAGTTAAAAATTATTAAAAAATTCTATACGGGCTATTAGACAATTGGAACAAAGAATTATTATTACCTGACAACATTTATGTAAACAAAGTAATTTGCCTACAACTTCTGTAAGCCTTTCTTCTAATGTAGATGTCTTTAGCTCCCAACTACCGTTTTCTATCTTTAATGCCTCCAACAATCTTATTTAGAATATCTGATGGCGGCAGTCCTGGCTGACCGTACCAAAAGAAAGACCCGAACCCTTCGTAAACACCACTTTCTATATGCCAATCCGTTGGCAGATAACTCGACACATCGTTGGAATAACCCAGCACAGTTACGAATTTGTCAGGCCATAAGGATCGTATGGCTGGGCCGTATTCATTTACCGCCTCCCGGGAAAGTCCTACCAGCTTCCATTGGCCAATATTGATCGTCTGTACGTAGATCGGCAAATAATCTTTAAGCCCGCCCTTTTTGTAGCGTTCGATCATCAGGTTCGCCCACCGTACGTTTTTTTCTGCTTCAATATCCTCTCCGATGCGCTGATTTTGTGCTTTAAACGCTTGCACGCGTTCCAGCGACCAAGGTTTTACGGGGATTTCAATGGTGTCCAGGTAGAAGCTTATGTCTGACTCAAGCGCCTGCATAGGACCAGAAAGCAGGTCCATTACATCCCGGGCGAGCAGCTGTCCTGTCCGCTCATAGCTCTTATCCTTCGGATTGATGTCCCCGCCGCAGCCCTGCAGGAACAGAGCATGGGGAACTTGTCTGTGCCCGATGACGGCCTTTCTGGCTACTCCCGGGTAGTTGGCACTGATGGTGAACGATTCTTCCCCTTTATTTTCGAAAACCGGATGGCACCCGGCGGAGAACAGAACATTCACCATCTTTCCGTCCTCATCCACCACCTTCAGCACATCTAAAGTCGGGTCATAAGGTCGTTCCTTAACCGCGGTACTTCTTCGGTTGACGCCAATATCCGTTTGTCCCCGGGAGAACCAAAGCCCTGCCGGCTGCATCGCTTTCAGCGCTTCGTCCACCGAAGCCAGCACACGTTCCTTCACTACCCCGTACAAATAATTGGTGTCCGGGACCTGGTAACATTTCGCCCAGGTTTTCCAGGATTGGGAAACCGGAGCAAAATGGGTATGCGAAGCGTTGATGAGTACAGCGGCCGGGGGCAGCCGATGCTTTTGGGAAAGTGTCTCCTTCAGTTCAGTAACGAAGGAGCCATCAAAACCGCAAAGGTCCGCTCCTATGATAACCACGTTCTCCTTCCCATTGCTGATCGCCAGGGTATTTACAGCCAGGTCGCCTTTACTCCGATGGGATGCTCTCAAGACCTCGTGTTGATCGTTTAGTGCATAAAGCTGATGGTCAACCATCGCAATTCGTAAAAGCCGATCTTTGAAAGTTGCCCCATTATACCGGCCGATCATGGTCCAGGCGTTATCGCCCAAGGCTGGCCGCACAAGCCAGATCGTGCTGCCCGTATCGAGGGCATAATACTGCTGCCCCTCTTTCGTGACCGAAACGATGTTTCTCTTCGCATTACCTTCCAGTTTCGTTGGCCGGGCTGACTCGATTCGTGAACGATCCATTTCAGGCGCCGGCTCCCAGCTCATGCTGAAGCGTCCTTCCCTGGGAACCCCATATCCTGCCAATGCTGCGGAAACCATGGAGCTTCCGGGTTCTATACTCTTGGAAGCGCTTCCAATAAGAAAGTCATGCTGTCCATAGGCCATGAGCTGCAGGCTCAACATCATCCAGGCGAATACAAGTTTCATAGTTAAGAATTTAGCTCCTTTTTGTGGGAGTGATCCACAGCCGCTTTGACATTTCCGTGTGTCAACAGCAAGGTTTTGGCCGTATCATAATCCGTAATCTGTGCCTTTTCCATAACGATCTTCACTGCCCGGTCCACAATTTTATCGTTGATCAGGGCTACATGGACCATCTTATTATCTTCCACGCGACCAAGGCGGATCATGGTGGTGGTACTGATCATATCAAAGATCATCTTCTGAGCTGTTCCGCATTTCATGCGGGTGCTTCCTGAAACAAACTCAGGCCCGGTAATCACCTCTACCGGAAAATCTGCCTGAGCGGCAATGGGAGATTCCAGGTTGCTCACAATGCACCCGGTGCTGATGTTATGCGCGCGGCACTGCATCAAACCTTCCAGCACGAACGGCGTTGTACCACTCGCTGAAATCCCGATGACCACATCCTTTTCTGAAATCCCTCCCTCACGAAGCATACGCCAGGCAGCCTCTGTGTCATCCTCCTTTTCCTCCAAGGCCTCTACAAGATGCTCCAGGCCGCCGGCCAGCACCGGATTAATCAGGTCTTTCTGCACGCCGTAAGTGGTTGGCATTTCAATAGCGTCTAAAACAGCCAGCCGTCCGCCACTGCCCGCGCCGAGATAAAACATCCGTCCACCCTCCATTAGTTTGTTTACAATTTCTCCGATCAGTCTGTTCAACTGCGGGAGTGCCCTTTCTACAGCCAGGGCTACTGTCTTGTCTTCGGCGTTGATCAGCCGCGTCAGCTCTTCCACCGTCTTCTGTTCAAGGTGCCGATGATTGGAGCTTTGCTCAGTTATTCGATTCATGTTATGTTTGTTGGTCATTCAATATTAAGGGTCCAGGACATCTTTTAGGTTGACCTGGAAAACGTTGCGGGAAGGCAGAAATTCTGTCTCGTGATCGTTTAGCACGCGGACGGATTGGTAAGGAACATAGCCCAGCTCGCGCAGGCACCGGTCGGAAAGTCCTTCAATCATTTTCGTTTGGGCGGAATCGGTCACGACCAGTCCCGGCTTTTGTTCCGGCATGCCGAATCGATACATCAACCGGCTGGCATTGCGGATGTTAGTCGTGGTGTGCCGGGCGTGTGGTTCCACCAGGATAGCCTCCTCCGGAACATGCAATTCTTCGATCAGGTAACGCCTCATTTCAACCGCTTCGCTCAAAGGTGTTCGAAAGGGGTATACATGACCTCCGGACACAATGATAAAGGGAGCCAGACCTTTATGAAACCTTTCTGCGGCCCATTCACAGCGTAGCCTGCCTTTTTCATGAAGGCGGACATCGGCGCTTTCGGGTCCGAATCCGGGAACAAGCAGAACACTGTAGGGGTATCCTACCCAATTTGTTTTCTCCACCTGTTGTAATGCCTTTGCGTTAAGCCCTCCCGTCAGGGGTTCGTAGCGCACGGCCTCGTCGCGTCCGTTAACCTCAAGCGCAGCGAGCGAGGCTTTTAGAAGCAAGAAGTAAAAGGGCCTGGATGCATCTGCTCGCGCCTGTAGCAGCGTCGCAGAAAAAGCCGAGTCCAGCTTTGCCAGAAACAGAGGGTCATCCGTCCGGTAGCTTATGGAATCTATGGCTGCATAACGCTCGGGGGGCTCCCCGGCAACATAGGTTTGCATAATGCGGTTCATGCCAGAGGCTACTGCCGTCCATGCCGAGCGGATCAACGCTGAATCCGGCAAATCCTGGTACAAAGAATAATAGTCGGAGGACCTGAGCCGATCGGCCAGTCTTTTTTCTTCCGTTTTACTAAGGCCTGCCAGGAGTTCATCGCAAGCCAGCACCTTTTCATCTTCACTCCAGGAAAAAGCCCGAGCGTAACAAGTGGCCGTTCGGCAAGAAGACATTGCCCGTTCGGCACGCTCCAGTTGCGTATTGGCCAGCTTTCTCAGCACAGGGCTCTCCCGCATGGATTTTCCAGACCCCGGCTGGGCCTCTACCAATGTTATCCATGGAAAAAGGCGATGTTTCCAGACCGCATCATCTTCCTCTTGCCCGTACAGGATGGGACATGCCAGGTAGCCAAGAAGGAACAACATCAAACTTTTCATTACCACCCGGGATTTTGTATTAATTGAGGATTCAATTGCAATTCGTTCATCGGAAGCGGATAAACATAATCTTTACCTTCTTCGAATTGCTTGCTTACCGTTGGATGTACCACAATATTGCCGCTGGCACCATTGCTGAGTGCCCTCGAAGGTTGCAAAATGAAATACTGAAGCCCGGGA
>JBMDWN010000027.1:0-6013 GCA_048595275.1 Olivibacter sp.
AAAGCGTCGTACTTCATTTCTACTTTTGCTACAGCATAATCTGCATTTGCGTCAACAACTTCGTAAGTCGTCCGGCAATCTTGCTCGACTCCCTTACCTTGTTTCAAATAGGTGATCAATTGTTGCCTGGAATGCTTGGTCACTTTACCGTTGTTGCTGACCCGGTAATTCAGTTGCTGATCGAACAGGTAATCTGCTGCCTCAACTTTTCCTGTGCTTACCATATCCAGGTAAAGTTCCACACCGTTTGCGGCATTGGCCACGCGGACATCTTTTCCTTTTGCGGCAGCAAAGCCTATACTACTGACACTGATGATCGCTGCGATGGTGAATAATTTTAACGTTTTCATAGCCTTTATTTTTAGCGGTTAATATTTGTTTTTCTTTGTATCAAAGATAGCTGTTGTAGATACGGATGAGCAGTGCAAATAGGTGAAGGCGAGAGCTTTTTCGGTGTACGGTGGGAAGGTGTCGGTGAATGACTTTGCCTGTCATTGCATTGGAATGCTGTAAAATTCTTACCTTTATGTATAAGTTTATAAAATGTTTTTTGCAAATGAAATTTGAAATCAGTCCACTTGTCAAAAGCCTGACTGGCATCATTCCACACGAAAATGAAAAATCTGTCAAGGAGGAGTATTATCACTATTTGACCGCAAAATACTCAACAAAAAAGCCGCACCCTTTTTAGAGTGCGGCAAAAGTTAAAGATTTAGCTTAAAGGACCTAATCCGGATAAGTAGACGTTACCTGAGAAACCTTCCATTCATTTCCGTAGCGGTTGAGCGTTACATAATCTACTCGGGAGAAAGAATCATACTTCATCTCTACTTTGGCTAAAGCGTAATCCCCACAGGATTCTACGATAGCATAGTTTGTCTGGCAATCCTGCTGAATGCCCTTGCCTTGCTTCATATGGTCAATCAGCTGCTGACGGGAATACTTCGTCACTTTACCGTTGTTGCTGACCTCATAGGTCAACTGCTGATCGAAGAGGTAGTCTACTGATTCCATATCACCTGCGCAAAGGAGGTCAATATAGAGTTCCACACCATTTGTTGCTTTTGCCACGCGGACATCGTTTCCCTTTGCTACTGCGAATCCCAGGCTGCTGATAGTGACAATAGCGGCGATTGTGAATAATCTGATCGTTTTCATAGCATTTATTTTTTAGAGGTTATAAATTTTGTTTGTCTTTGTATCAAAGGTACTTAGCTACAACGACCAGCGGGAGTAGGAATAGGTGGGAGAGCAGGCTTTATCGGTATATGGCTTGATCCGGTCGGTGAATGAATCGGGAGATAAATTCACCGATTGGACAACCGGCTAAAGAAGGCTGTCCAGGTGTTAGAAGGGGTGTCGAAGAGCGGTTTATATCCTAAGAAGAGCTCTTCGGCACCCAATTGTGTTATCCGCGCTTCAAATCGTAGTTGATCATCCACTGCACGCCGAATCTATCCTTTAACGAGCCGAAATAATCGCCCCAGAACATTTCCTGCATCGGCATTTCTATCGAACCTCCTTCAGCAAGAGTATTGAAAATACGATCTGCATCTTCTCTTGTATCCGGCGCGAAAGAAAGATAATTATTATTGCCAATGTTCAGTTCATGACCCTGCGATTTCAGGCAGTCGGATGCCATCAGCGTATTGCTCCCGATTGGGAGCGCAGCGTGCATGACATAGTCTTTTTCATTTTCGGGCAGGTTTTCAGTACCCGGAGCTTCACTCATCTTCTGAACGTAAAGTTCTCCTCCAAAAATAGACTGGTAGAATTTAAATGCTTCTTCAGCCTTGCCGTCGAAGTTCAGATAAGGATTTAAAAGTCCCATAATTGTGTTGTTGTTAAAATTTATAACCTGTTATTTCAGTGAATGAAGCCCGAAATGATTTCCCTCGGTATCAACGCACAGGCTACAGAAGCCATGCTCTCCGATGGACATTTTATGTGTACTGATGGTACCGCCGGCATCTTCCACACGACTTTCTTCTGTAGCGCAATCCTCGCAGGGGAAATACACCATGGTCGACAAACCTTTGTCTTTGCTGCTTTCCGGGTAAGGCATTTGAACCAACGCTCCGGAAACGGCATACTCGCTATCAGATTTAAAAAAGGCCATTTTAGCATCGGAGTTTTCTTCGCCAGGCATATCAGCATCATCAAAAGCAGCACCAAGTACAGCCGAATAGAATTTTTTTGCACGGTCGATATCTGCCACGTAGATCTCAAACCAACATACAATGTTTTTTTCCATAACTTATTTTTAATTCACGTTATCCAGATCGGACGAATCAAAAGTAGCCTTACGGAAAAGCGAACGTCTTGCCCTAAGGCAAGTTTTAGCGAGCCAAAGCAAATTCTTTCCGGATACGGCTCAAGGAGGTATCTGTAACGCCAAGATAAGAAGCGATATGTTTTAAAGGCGCCTGCCTGAAAATAAGTGGTTTTTCTTTTAGCAGCCTTGCATAGCGTATGCTGGCTGGATCGGTGATCATCTCAGTTGCCCTATCTTTACTTTTTACGAGCTGTTTTGTCATCCATTCCCGTCCCCATTCCGTAAGGGAAGGGATGCTGAGAAACAACTCCTGAAAGGTGTAAAAGTCAATTTTCCAGGCGACAACCTCCGTTAAGGCCTGCATATTTTCTCTGGTTGGTATGCGCTGAAACAAAGAAGAAACTTCGTTGGCAATTTCACCATCAGAAATAAAATCCCGGGTGATGTCATTTCCATTGAAATCATGCAGATAGCTTCTCACCAGTCCATGCTCCACGATATAATAGGCATTGGCGACCTGACCAGCTTTCAGTAAAAATTCATTTTTCTGGAAGCGGACCTGCTCATGATGTTTAATGATCCGCTGAAGCTCCTGCGGATTCATGGTGGGATAATAATAAACGTCACTCAATAATTTAGCGTCCATAGATAGTCAGCGATTTATATTGCTAAGCTAAAATTTAGAACGTTTTCGTGCAAATTATATTCAGGCAGTTTTACCCCCTTATTTTGGCCTTTAAGCCCTGTAAAAGAATGGCTACGACCTGCTATTTTTGAAAAAAAAGCCTATGAAAACGAAATTTTTTCTGATTGTCTTATTCCTGATAGGATATCAGTTGCCCTCGCACGCAGAGCGGCCGCAAATTGCGGATAAAAAAGATTCTCTGCAGGCCTACTTTGAAAAAGCGGATAGAGAACTAAAGGCAGAATTAAAAGGCCTTAGCGCAGAACAGTTCAATTTCAAGCCCTCGGCAGAGCAATGGTCAATTGCTGAATGTCTTGATCACATCATCAAAACGGAAGGAGCTCTTTTGAGCGAAGAAAAGAAAACCATGGAAGCCCCGGTCGACCCCGCATTGCGCTCTGAAGTAAAGATGGCGCCGACAGACCTGATCGCTATGATTGAGAACAGGAGTCAAAAGTTCAAAGCGCCGCCGGAAATCAGTCCCGCTCAATCTTCTTATGAAATGAAAAAGCTGCTTAAAGCTTATGAGAAACAACGAAAAACAACCTGGGACTACGTTAACCAGTTCGATGCGGAAGCATTGGAAAGTCATGTGGTCAAAGGAGAGGATGGAAACTACAGTAGTGGCTTATTGATGGGCTATTATTTGCCCGGTCATGCCATGCGGCACACCGCCCAGATCAGGGAAGTTAAGCAGAATCCGAACTACCCGAAATAAGGTTTCTCGATTTTTTTTAGTATGCTTGTCATACTAACTAAACGAACACCTTATGAATAACATTTCGAGAAGATCCTTTTTGGCGTCTGTAAGTATGCTGGCGGCGGGGACGGCATTGACCAGTCCGCTAACCGGCTTCAACAGCCGCAAGCCCCTAAAAGTTGTCCTGGTCGGTACCGGCGTACGCGGGATTTCTTTCTGGGGAAAGCGGCTGGTTGAGCAATATCCGGAACAGCTCAGTTTCGTCGGACTGTGTGACATTAATCCCGGACGCGTCCGTTTCGCGAAAAAGTATATGGGTGTCGACTGCCCGGTTTACACCGATTTTGATAAAATGATTGCGGAAAGCCAGCCTGACCTGATCATTGTGACCACCAAGGATTCCACCCACCATGAATTTATCATCAATGGACTAGGAAAAGGCATCGATGTGCTGACAGAGAAACCGCTGACGACCGATGAACAAAAATGCCAGGCAATACTGGATGCGGAACGAAAATCCGGAAAGAAGCTGATCGTTGGGTTCAACTACCGCTGGAGCCCGTATATGACGAAAGTTAAACAGCTGTTGCAGGATGAGGTAATTGGACCAATTACCTCGATTGATTTCCATTGGTACCTGAACAACCACCATGGGGCATCCTATTTCCGTCGCTGGCATGGCGAAATGAAGAGTAGCGGTTCCCTTTGGATACATAAGGCAACCCACCATTTCGATCTGGTCAACTGGTGGCTGAATTCCGATCCCGAAGAAGTATTTGCTTATGGTGCGTTGGAACATTATGGTAAAAACGGCCCTTTCCGTGCTACGAATTGCCGGAGTTGCGACCACAAGAAAGAGTGCGATTACTTTTACGATATTACCAGCAATCAGCATGAAATGGATTTGTATGTCGCCAATGAAGAACACGATGGTTATCTCCGGGATGGATGCCTTTACCGAAACGAGATCGACATCTACGATAAAATGTCGGCACAGGTCAAATATGCCAACGGAGCGGTATTGAACTATTCGCTTACGACCTATTCACCGTATGAAGGCTGGAAAATTGCCTTTAATGGTAGAAAGGGGCGGATTGAAGCCTGGCTGGATATTCCCTGGATGAAGGCTGAACAGATGAGCCAGGAAGCCCTTCATGCCGCGGAAATGGGACAACAGCAGGAAAGCGAAATAATGGTCGAACCGATGATTGTCCACCGAAACTGGAAAGATTACGAACTGGTGGAAGTAAAGGGTGAAAGAGCTGGTCATGGCGGTGGAGACCGACGGCTGCAGGACAAGATTTTTCTGGATCCGGAAGGAGAGGATCCGCATAACCATGCGGCCGGTGTGCGGGATGGAGCCATGTCTATGTTGATTGGGGTTGCGGCGAGGAAGAGTATTGAGTCATCCCGGGCAGTCCGGATTGAAGACCTGATCGACATCAAACCGCATGCGACCAGGATGTCGTAAATCAAAATCCGGGGTCAGAGAACTAAATTTAACGTATTCCGGAAACGCTTATCCATCTGGCAATATCAGCAGGTTGAATAGGGGTATTCTTTTCATGGAGAAAACAATTCCTCAATCCTGCACGTTGACCGGCCTGTAAATCGGAAGTTTTATCGCCGATCAATAAACTGTTTTCAAGGTCGATGTGCAAATCTGTCGCCGCCTGAAGCAACATGCCGGGGTTGGGTTTTCGCATAAAGCTGTCTTCAGTGAAATCGGGATGATCCGGGCAGTGGTAGATGCCATCTATCTCAATCCCCCCTTTCAAAAATTCCTTCTCCATCCACCGGCTCAGTATAAGGTAATCCTGCTCCGTGTAGAATCCCCGGGCAATACCCGATTGGTTCGTTACGATCACGATTAAGTATCCCTTCTCCCGGAAAGCCTGGCAGAGATCGAAAATACCCTCAACAAATTCGAAGTCTTCTTTCCGGTAAACGTAGCCTCGGTCGACGTTGACAATACCGTCGCGGTCGAGAAAAAGAGCCGGCTTAGCTGTACTGCTGGTCAAGATATTCGCAAATAAGATGTCCGATAAAAATGTGCATTTCCTGAATGCGTGCGGTTACATCGTGTTGAACGACAAGCGCAAGGTCGGAGGTCTTAGCCAGCGGCCCGCCATCTCGTCCGGTTAGTGCGAGTGTGGTCACGGAGGTTTCTTTAGCGGCTTCCACCGCTGCCAGGATACCCGGACTGTTACCGCTGGTGGAGATGGCGATGAATAGATCGCCGGGTCGCGCAAGTGCCCGGAGCTGCCGGCTGAAGACCTGTTCATAACCGTAATCGTTGGCTATCGCCGTCAGAGCGGACGTGTCCGTAGTCAGAGAGATGGCCGCCAGCGGT
>JBMDWN010000028.1:0-7805 GCA_048595275.1 Olivibacter sp.
AGCTCGCTGAAAACATCTTCAGGAAACAGGAAGGTTTGACGCCTGAACAGACGCTAGACGACTACTTCTTCGAAGACAATACCTTCAAGCTCAATGAAAATTTCACCCTGACAAAAGACGGTTTGCTCTTTTTATATAACATCTATGAAATTAAACCTTACGCAGACGGAACAACGGAACTCATCATTCCTGCTGAAGAAGTTCGCCCGCTGCTAACCGAAAAAGCCAAAGAACTCATTTAAATGACTCAAATCTATAAGTTCGGCGGTGCATCCTTAAAAGATGCAGGTCGGATCAGGCATGTAGCCGAAATTGTAGCGGCGCGGCGTACACCTTTGCTGATTGTAGTTTCGGCCATCGGAAAAACAACCAATGAGCTGGAATCCCTTACAAAATCCTATGTGCGTCAAGAAGATAATGTATTCGACCTATTCCGAAACATCAGGCAGAAATACGATCAGCTACTTAGTGAATTGTTCGAAAGCACCGTGCTGGAAGAGGTCAGCAATGAAGTCAACAATCTTTTCGTCGAAATTGAATGGATCCTGGAAGAAGAGCCGATGGACGGTTACGATTACCTCTTTGACCAGATCGTTTCCGTAGGCGAACTTATCTCTTCCAGAATCGTAGATGCCGTGCTCCGCCAGAAAGGAGTAGAGAGTCGTTGGGTAGATGCACGAAACTATATTCAGACCGACAATACGTTCAGAGAGGCAAGTGTAAACTGGGAAAAGTCAGAAATGAATGTCTCAAGCAGTTTGCCCCAGCTTCTGCAGCGGGAAGTCATCGTTACCCAAGGCTTTATCGGCAGCACCTCCGAGAATTTCACGACCACGCTCGGTCGCGAAGGCTCGGACTATACCGCGGCTATTTTTGCTTCACTATTGAATGCCGAATGCGTGGTCATCTGGAAGGACGTTCCCGGTGTACTTAATGCGGACCCTAAATGGTTTGACGATACAGAACTGATCAATGAACTGTCGTATCTGGACGCCATTGAACTCACCTATTACGGTGCAACCGTTATTCACCCCAAAACCATTAAGCCCCTTCAGAACAAGGGAATACCGCTTTCCGTACGCTCCTTCCTGGAATACGAACGTCCGGGAACGATCATCCGGAGAGAAGCCACCGCATTGCCGGTCCCTTCGTTTATTTTCAAGGTGAACCAGGTACAGATCGCCATTTTGCCAAAAGACTTCTCCTTCATCGTCGAAGACAACTTCAGCCACATCTTCAACCTGTTCGCCAAGCACCGGCTGAAGATTAACCTGATGCACAACAGTGCTGTTCGCTTCCTGGTCAGTGTTGACTATGAAGAAGACCGCATTGCCGCGCTCATCAAGGAAATAAAAAGGGAATTCGATGTAGAGATCAGTCGCGATCTGGAATTGATCACCATCCGTTACTACAACGAATCTACCATAAACCGGGTGCTTATCGATAAGGAAGTTATGGTCAAACTGGAAGACACCTACACCTGTCAGTTGTTGGTCAGACCCGTCAAGCCATGATGAACGAACGCTTAATGCGGTCCGAGGTTCAGGATTACCTCTCTGAGCATGCCGATCAGGATGCCGGCAGCATAGTCTTGGGAAAAAGTCCGTTCGAAGGCATTTCTCCGCACGAGCTGGCCGAACAGGTGGAGGGCCGTCAGCGGATCCGCCGGAAACTTCCCGGCTGGCATCAGGCGAAAGGTATTTATTACCCTAAGAAGCTCAACATAGAGCAGTCTTCCTCCGAACTTAGTGCAGCATACAAACTGAACCTCCTTCCACGCGTGAAGACTGCGGCCGATCTGACGGGAGGCTTTGGCGTCGACGCGTTTTACCTTTCACAGGCCGCGGAACGATTTACGTATTGTGAGGAAGATGCGGAATTAGTCGACTTAGTTTCCCATAACATGAACGTTCTGGGAGCATCCAACATCGCTTACTATACAGGCGATGGAATAGAGCATTTAAAAAGCCTTCCGGCAGATCACTACGGATTCATCTTCATCGATCCGGCACGACGCAAAAGCGGCAAAAAAGTTTTTCAGTTGAGCGATTGCACGCCGGATGTCAGTCAATTAGAAGAACTCTTCCTGGAAAAGTCCCCAATTACGCTGATCAAGCTCTCGCCTATGCTGGACATCCGGCAAACCCTCCGTCAGCTGAAGTCCGTCGCCTCAATAGTAATCGTCAGTACCGAAAACGAAGTAAAGGAATTACTGATCCGACTGAACAGAACTCCTGTGGGGCCTGTGGAATCTGTTCCAATCCGCTGCGCCCTACTGGATCCTGCCGGCGCGAGGCAAGAATTTGAATTCAATGTTGCCCAGGAAGAAGTGAGCAAACCCGTCTATGGTTTTCCCGAACAATACCTCTACGAAGCCGATGCCGCCCTGTTGAAGGCCGGCTGTTTCAAATACCTCGCGACGCACTTCGGGTTAAGAAAACTTCATCAGCACACCCACCTCTACACCAACGAACAACTTACAGCTACCTTCCCCGGCCGTCGCTTCCGGATTATCGGCAGCAGCAGTTATGCCGCCTTCAAGAAGAAGCATCCGTTTAAAAAAGCCAACATCAGCACCCGTAATTTTCCTGTGGAAGTCCGGGAGATCCGGAAACGTCTTTCTATAAAGGAAGGCGGAGAAGATTATCTTTTCTGCTGCACCGGCCCCGATAAGAGCTTGCTCGTCATCCACGCCGTAAAGGCAGACTAATCCTTTTTAGAAAGACTACTAAACCGCCGGGTCATCCAGACCGCTTACCCCACCGGATACCACCAGCTTCATTGCGTCAGTCGAGCTCAGGTTAAGTTTACTCACCCTTTCCGACTTTACCACACAAACCTGCCCGGCAAAAGAATACGAATAAGGGAAATAAACGATAACCTCACCCGGCAGCTCAATCTTGGTCAGATCGCTTTGAGTCAGGAAACCGATCTTTTTCAAGCCCGTTTCGTTTATTTCAACCAGTACCGGCTCATTAAATTTCTTTTCATCCCCAACGAAGGCCTCCGTAAAATCTTTGATGGAAGAATACAGCGTGTTAAATAGTGGTATCCTGCTTAATATACCCTGGAACCACTTATAAAACGGTTCGGTAATAACGTTAGTAAAGACCATCCCCGCAACAATCAGAATAGCCAGGAGCACCAGAATACCCAGACCCGGAATGTACGTAACCTCATTGGCTTCATCGCTCCACAACCAGCTCACGTTCAAGGCCGTGTCCAGCGCCGCGACGATCCAGAGGATCAGAAAAAGAGCACCGGCAATCGGCACCAGAACCAGAACCCCCTTTATCAAATAATTTATCAGCAAGCGGAAGGTCCGGTTTTTGATCTTTAACGACCGGTATTTTTTTTCAGGCCAGCTATTCATAGGTATTGTCTAATTAATCGTAATAATAAATCCTTTTTACCCGGCTGGAGATACCGGTAAGCATTTCGTACGGAATGGTTCCGATCCGTCTGGATAATTCGGAAATCGGTACTGCCCCCCCCATCACCAGTACCTCATCCCCTTCCGCAACGGGCACATTGGTCACGTCCACCATACACATATCCATGCAAATATCCCCGATTGTCTGTACCAGTTCATTTCCGATCTTCATCGTACCCACCCCATTGCCGAAACGCCGGTCATAGCCATCGGCATAACCAATCTCCACTACCGCAACAGAGCCATCCCGTTCTACCAATCCGCTTCGGTTATAACCCACCGTGTCACCCCTTTTAACTCTGTGAATCTGCGTTATAGAACTCTTTAACTCAACAACCGGTTCGAGCGTTAAAACGGAGGATTCGTCCAGGCCATATAAGCCGATGCCGATCCGGACCATTTCAAAACGAGCCTCCGGAAAGCGGCTGATGGCGGCCGTATTCGCGATGTGCCGAAAGAAAGGATAGCCCAGTTGATCTTTCAGAAAGGCGGCGGATGATTCAAATATACGTACTTGTTTTCTTGTAAAATCATCGTGTTGAGGAGCCCCGCTGGCCACCAGGTGCGAAAACACACTTTTAACCTTTATGAGACTGTTCCCCTTGAGCTCTTCGGCTAGTTCATTCATTTCCTCCGGATCAAAGCCCAGGCGATTCATTCCCGTATTTAGCTTGATGTGCACTGGGTATTCGCTCCACGCGCGTGTTTTTAAAAGCGCTCCAAAAGCCGATAATTCCCTCAAACTATATATTTCCGGTTCCAGCCGATACTCGATCAATAAATCAAAACTAGCCGCATCCGGATTCATAACCAGGATAGGCAGTTCAATTCCACTCCGTCTCAGGTGAACACCCTCGTCCGGATAAGCTACCGCCAGGTAATCCACCTGGTTGAAGTGCAGCAAATTGGCTATTTCGTAAGAACCGCTCCCGTAAGACAGGGCTTTCACCATAGCCATGATCTTCGTATCCGGCCCCACCTGCCTCCGGTATTGTCTGAAGTTATGTTCAATCGCCTTCAGGTTAACCTCCATCCGCGTATCGTGGACCTGCTGACTTAAAGACTTACTGATCCGTTCAAAACCGAAAACCCTAGCACCCTTTATGAGCAAAGCAGTATCCTTGAGGTCGAGGTGATGCAGTTCCTTCACTAAGTCTTCCGTTGTCGTAAAAAAGATGCTGCCGGCAGGAAAAAAATCCCGGTAGCGACTCAGGTCCGGTCCTACCCCTATAAACAGATCAACCGAACTGCGTTGAACACGTTCGGCCAGATCCATATATCCCTGTTGTCCGTGACCCAACGCTGGCCGGTCCGATAATATTATGGCATGTTTCGGATGCTGCTTTTGCTGCCTCAGGAAGTTGAGAGCAAAGTCCATTGAGGTCAGATCATTGCTGTAAGAATCATCGATCAGCGTATTCCGGTTGATCCCTGTCTTCAGGCTTAACCGCATATCGACCGACTGCAGCTGAGGCATACGTTCCGATATCTGCTCCGGCTTATAATCCAGATTCAGCATCGCTGCAAAGCATGACAGGCTGTTCTCTACCGCCGTTGGGTCACTAAACGGAATTTTATAGCTCAGCGTTTTACCTTCATACAGGATCCGGATTTCGGAACCTCCATCAACCTGTTCACTTGCTAGAAAACGGATATCTGATGACTCAACAGATCCCCAGGTGAGCAACCGCTTCGCCGGAGGAATGAGCACGGTTTCCGGCAGGTAATCCGGATTAAGGCTCAATCGCTTAACGTCGCTGAACAATTTCAACTTTTCGACAGCCTTTTCGTCACGCGACCCGAAGCCTTCATCATGCGCATGCCCCAGGTTGGTCAAAACCCCTATATCCGGAAGGATCATAGCCTGCAGGCTATCCATTTCATTAGGCTGGCTTACTCCCGCTTCGATAATGGCAAGCTGATGTTCCCTCCTGATCTCCAGTAAAGCCAATGCCACCCCCAGTTGGGAGTTATAGCTCATCGGGCTGCGCAATATTCTGAAGTCCTCTTGAAGCAGTTGGTAAAGCCATTCCTTAACAATGGTTTTACCATTGCTCCCCGTGATGCCGATCACGGGTATATCAAAGCGCTGGCGGTGGTAAGAAGCGATCCGCTGTAAAGCCGAAAGCGTATTCTCCACGAAGATGAAACTGGCATCAAGCAAAGATTTAAAACGCTCCTGGTGGACCTGGCTGACTATAAAGTTTCGCACCCCCTGATCATAGGCATCGTGGATGAAGTCGGCGCCATCCCGCAGGCCTTCCAAAGCCAGAAAGAGCGTATGCCGCACTTCTTTAAGGCTTCTGGAATCGTAAGCAAAATATTGGATAAGTTCATCAGGAGCAGCAAGCCGGCTCTCTGCGTTAAGTAAGTCTATGATTTCCCCGATCCGGTATCCGTCTTCTTCCATTTTTTGCTAATTTCCTCTTTTTTTCAGGATCAACATAATTTTTTGGAAATTCGGAAATGTTTAATGACGAAGCAGGAAAGAGAGCCCGGCCATTGACTCAGCTGCAGGCGAAAACAAAGGCCGAGGCTTATTGCGCCTACCAGGAACGATCGCAGGAAGAAGTACGACAGAAACTACATGCGCTGGGTGTCTATGATTTAGAAGCGGAGGAAATCATAGCTGATTTGATTTCGGAAGACTTTTTGAACGAAGAGCGTTTTGCTGAGTCCTATGTATCCGGAAAATTCCGGATGAAGTCCTGGGGCAGGTATAAAATACGTAAAGGATTGATGCAGAAAGGCGTTCCACCTAAACTGATCGAAAGTGCTCTTCGATGTATCGATGCTGACGATTACTACCGAACCCTGGAAAAAATAATGACTTCGAGAAACGCATTACTCCGGGAAGGAGATCCTTACAAGCGTAAGGCTAAACTAGCTCAATACGCCGCCGCTAAAGGCTATGAGAACGATCTTATTTTCGATATTCTGAATACCAGCAACTTAGATCCAGGCAGCTAATTTTTTGAAAAATAATTTGGAGACAATGCAAATCTGCCTATATTTGCATCACCAAAACGGAACAAAAGGCTTAAATAGCCGGTCCGAAAAGCGAAAGTAGCTCAGTTGGTAGAGCGCAACCTTGCCAAGGTTGAGGTCGCGAGTTCGAACCTCGTCTTTCGCTCAAGCCCTTCTACCAAGAAGGGTTTTTAGTTTGAAATAAAACTGGTATGCCTAGGTGGTGGAACTGGTAGACACGCAGGACTTAAAATCCTGTTCGCCTTAAAGCGAGTGCGGGTTCGATTCCCGCCCTAGGTACGGAGAAATGCCCTTCTAAAGATACTAGAGGGGCATTTTTAATTAAATCTAAAAAATAGCACCAAAAACACCACCAAGCTGGAAATAGAGCGTTACCCGAACCTAAAGATCATTCATAAACAATTTCAGTGAGTACTTCCTAACTTCAGAGCAGAAGAAGAGGATCATCCGGTTGGCGGACGCGGAGAAGACATGTGTGGCTTCGCAAGATATTGACCCTACTTGCACTCGCTATTTAAAGCGTCAATAAGCTCTTTCGAATTACGGATATGCGTCATGATCACAAGATAAGCTTGCTCCGGTGTCATATATGGCAGCAAATGCCCCACAATTGAAAGATGAATATTCACCTCTTCTTGCTTGCTCATTAGTCTTAACTTCATGACTACTGGTAATTACTTATAATAAAATACTTCCCCTGCGTTGTGTTGTAAGTGAATATAGGGAATTACGAGATAAAAGTCAATAAGCTATTTCTAGTGTAGTATTACACAATTTCAGAATATAAATGGTTCATAAGTAAATATTTTTAAGCGCCTACCTATCCAGGCCACCACTATTTTTCGAGGTGTTGAAGCAAACCTTTCCGATTAATATAGAGTGTAGAAGGTTCGTAGTTTGCTCGCAACATAGCAATATATCTTTCGACCGTAGCAAAAGCATCCTCAGGGCTCATATAAGCTAACAGCTGGCCGCCCATCTGGGAATGTATATCTAAGATTGATTGAGTCGTTAAGGGGTTTTTGTTGGCTTTCGATCTACTCCTCATATCCTTCGTTTTCTCAAATTTAGGATAGATTTTTAAAATACAAAGTATGGTTATTAAAAACTTTACAAAGGACAAATATACATTTATAAAGTTTTAAAACCCTACGGACTATCTCGTTCGGAAGCGTTCAAGCACCCATTATTTTTAAGGTCCAGGCGTAGGAGTTTCCATGGCATGTGCGTCATTTTCGATCCTCGGCTTTCTTATTCTGGCATGCCTCTGCCGAGTGTCTTTTACTTCCATTTTGCCTCCATTTCGCATCATAGCGATGTACTCTTTTACCGTTTTGAGTACGTCTTCCGGCGTCATGTAGGGTAAGAGGTGCGGTGCCATTTT
>JBMDWN010000029.1:0-10169 GCA_048595275.1 Olivibacter sp.
TCCCCGACCAAGACCGCATTTCTCCCCGTAGCGGCTGCATCCAGTACAGAACCCGTCCACTGAATGTGCGTCAGGCCTTGTATTTCGCTTTGCTCGGGATGAATGAAGTTAAATTTTTCATTCAGTAAGCGGCGTATGATCCTGCCGTAGTGGATCAACTGGGCAGCGGTGAAGTCACTGATGTCCCTGAAATTCGGCTGAGGATCAATGATGCCATAGAAATTACCTCCGAAGGCTACATCAACGCTAAGCAAACCCAGATCAGGGCATTCCACTTCCAGCGCTTCCGAATGCAAAAAAGACTTAACATTGGTAAGTTTAACGGAATGGACCCGTTTTCCATCCGACTGGTAATCAATCAACACCAGGCCTGCGGGTGTTTCGAGCCGCAGCTTTCCCGGCACTTTTGGTTGAATGAGGCCTTCCTCGATGGCAATGGTTACCGTGCCGATGGTTCCATGCCCACACATAGGGAGACATCCGCTGGTTTCAATGTAGAGAACCGCGATATCGTTATCCGGATCACAAGGCGGGTAGAGCATCGCTCCACTCATCATGTCGTGCCCTCTGGGCTCGAACATCAGGCCACGACGAATCCAGTCATATTCCTGCATAAAATGCAGGCGCCTTTCCATCATGGAGGCGCCTTTCAACAGGGGCGCTCCGCCTGCTATCAGACGGACCGGGCATCCGCAGGTATGCGCGTCAATACAATAGAAACTTTTTCTCATATAGCGTTCGTGGACCACACGTTGTTCACCGTACGATGAATCCGGAGCGGATTTGCATTTTTCAGCTCATCCGGCAATAGCGCATCGGGCCAGTTCTGATAGGATAAAGGTCTTAGAAAACGCTGGATCGCGTCCGGGCCTACAGAAGTGAAGCGCGCGTCGCTTGTCGCCGGAAAAGGGCCTCCATGTTGCATGCCGGAGCACACTTCAACGCCTGTCGGCATCCCGTTAAAAAGCAGGCGTCCGCATTTATCCTTTAACAGGTCAACCAGGTCCGCCGCCCCGTCAAGCTCCTCTTCAGTTGCCGCAAGCGTAATGGTTAACTGCCCTTCAAGGTCGGCCGCCACACGGAGCATTTCCGCCGCATTTTCACAAATAACCAGCATTCCGAAAGGCCCGAATACTTCATTGGCCAAGCGCTTGTCTGACAAGAAGTGTCTCGCTTGCACACGGGCGATGCGTGCTGCGCCGCTCCCTTCCTCAACCTGTGCATGCGCTTTGGCGATGATTTCCACCCCGGGAAGTCCAAGCATTTTTCCCGTATTAGCTTCAAACGCTTCCGCTATACCATTGTGCAACATAGTCGCTGGTACTGAGGCACTGACTGCTTCTGCCAAAGCTTCCTGCAAGACCTCACATTCAGCACTTTTCAACACAATCAGGAGCCCGGGATTCGTACAAAACTGGCCAACACCCAATGTTAGAGACGCTACATATGACTCCGCAAAAGCTTTGATTCCGCCTGCGAGCTTTTTCGGAAGTGCGAAAACCGGATTGACACTCCCCATCTCTGCAAAGACCGGAATAGGGTTTTCCCTTTTGCTGGCAAGATCAACCAATGCTTTCCCCCCCGCAAAAGAACCGGTAAAGGCTACGGACTTCACCACTGGATCAACAACCAGTCTGGCACCCGCTTCGATGTCTCCATAAACATGCGCAAAAGTTCCTTCATGCCAACCCATTCGTTGTACCGCATCCCTTATTTTTTCTGCCATTAAAGCCGACGTTTCCGGATGTGCCGGATGCGCTTTAACAACTACCGGACAACCAGCTGCTATGGCGCTGGCGGTATCTCCTCCCGCGGTAGAGAAGGCAAAGGGGAAATTACTGGCCCCGAAAACAACGACTGGACCAAGCCCTATTTTCGTTTTCCGGAGATCGGGTTTTGGTGGTGTCTTATCCGGAATGGCGGTATCGATCCGCGCATCGAAACAATTGCCACTTAACAGCCAGTCTGCATAGCTCCTCCACTGAAATACCGTCCGGGCCTTTTCTCCTGTCAAACGTCCTTGCGGCAGATGAGATTCCTTCATGGCGACGCTAATTAGCTCTGGTCCGGATTTCTCAATGGAATCCGCTATGGCATACATCAACCCGGCACGTTCTTTATGGCTTTTTTTCTTGATCCACTGAAAGGCCTCTGCTGCATTTGCCAGCAAAAGCTGTACTTCTTCCGGAGCTGTTTCTTTATACATTTATTTTCTCTATTTTACTTCAGACCGGATTGGCAGAACTGGCCTGCTGGCCTGACAATCGCGGATAATTTTTAATATGCGCTCGCGCTCTTCTCCCACTAAAGGTAACCTTGGACGGCGCACCGTTTCGTTACAGATTCCTTCGCTTGCCGCTGCTAATTTGATGTACTGCACGAGTTTCGGATGAATATCCAGTTCCAGGAGGGGAAGGAACCAACGGAACAGTTCTAAAGCTCTTTCCACATCGCCTTCTTTGATCAAGTCATAGATTGCCACGGTCTCCCTGGGATAAGCATCCACCAGACCCGCTACCAATCCATCTGCACCCATTAAGAGAGCCTCCAGCGTGATGGTGTCCACGCCCCCGAAAATACTAAACCGATCGCCAAAGCGATTAATCATCCTGGTGATGTTGGTCAGATCCCGAGTAGATTCTTTCACGGCTTGTATGTTGGGAATTTCAGCGAGTTCCGCAAACATCTCGAGAGACACCATCGTTCCGTAATCGACCGGATTGTTATAGATCATCATCGGTAACCTGGTGCCAGAAGCCACGTCTTTGAAATAGGTTATGGTCTCCCGGGGATCCGATTTATAGCGCATGGGCGGTAAAATCATTAAGGCGTCTGCACCGATCGATTCCGCTTGTTGAGCAATGTAGACCGCTTCGAAGGTGGATTGCTCGGCAATACCTAACACCACCGGAGTCGGTTCTCCAGCCAGTTCCTGCACCGCAAAGGTCAACAGGTCAAGCTTCTCCTGTACGCTTAATGTACTCGCTTCTCCAAGGGAACCCGCGATAATGAACCCGTGTATGCCTGCATCAAGCTGTGCGTTCAGGTTTTTTTTAAACATATCGTAATCGATCTCCCCGTCTTCTTTAAACGGGGTCAGCAGGGCCGGATACACGCCTTTCCAAAGTGTCTTGCTCATGTTTCTATTTTTTATCAAAACTATCAGGAAGTTTTGTGCTCAACCATCCGTGTTTTAATCAATCCTATGCAAATATTAACAGCTCTTTAATGGATGTTTTTCTGATACCTGGAAACGTATTCCTTCGGGGAGCTGCCGGTCATGCTCTTAAACACCCGGTTAAAATTGGTAATGCTGTTAAAGCCACAGTCATAGGCTACCCCGGAGATGCTTTCGCAACGGGAGTGCACCAGCTTTTTGCAGGCTTCATGAACGCGCATCTCGTTTAGAAAAGTTACAAAGGTGTTTCCGGTGTGCTTTTTGAAATAGCGACAGAACGCCTGAGGCGTGAGGTTTGCCTGGTTGGCGACATCGTCCAGCGTGATGTCTTTGGTAAAATTCCTGACAACATAATTGTAAATGGAACTCATCCGAAGACCTTCATCTTCAGATAAAGCCGTTCTTTGCCCTCCTGAGAGTGGGGCAATCTGACCGGAAAGTTGTGAAAGCGAACGCAACAAGTAGAAAAAATGCATCAGCTGATCCATCTGCGCCGCCGCCTTCAGCCGAAGAACGCGGCGGGATATTTCGCGAAAAGCTTCTTTTGGGATTTTGAACCCTTGTTCCTGGTCACGTAAAAAGCTTTGAAGTTTATGCAGTTCAGGAAGGCTGAAAAAAGATCCTAATTTCCCTTTGGGATCAAAAAAAACCGAAATCGAACGGACCGTTCTGGCATTGGACTCATCGAAATATTCTGCATTGCTTTTAAAAACATGAGACTGGTTCGCACCCAGCAGAAACATATCATCCTTTTGAAAGGGATGAATGTCATGTTCCGCTATGAGCGTGCCCTCGCCTTGAAGAATCCACATCAACTGCGCCTCCTGGTGACGGTGCAGGTGCGGATAAAAGTGAGGCATCTGATCTTCCTGAATAATTACGGTGCGATCGTACGCTACCGGAATCGTAAACTGTAAAGCTTTCATAACTCAATCCTCCGGTTTTAGGTTTTGTGAATCTCCAAATATTAACCCGTATTCGCAAATACTTTCTTTAAGCAGGTTAAAATACGGTCATCATCTGTTAATTAACGGAAAAACCGATCTGCAGAAATTTTAACTTTTGTATAAATCAGTAAAAAATGATGAAGGAGAATGTAAAAAGACCCTTAATTTCGCATTTGCTTGGCGTCAGGCCGCGGCGAAAAATCAAAAGAGCATAATATGTTTCCCAAAAAAACGTACCAAACAAGAAGAGCATTAATCAAAAGAGATCTGAGTACCGGTTTGTTGTTGTTCCTGGGGAATGACGAGCAGGCCATAAATTTTGCCGATAATCCTTATCCCTTTCGCCAGGACAGTAGCTTTTTATATTACTTCGGAATACGGGAACCCGGACTCGCTGCCTTGATCGATATTGATGAGGATGTATCCATCCTGTTTGGTGAGGAGCTGACCATTGATGAAATCATCTGGATGGGACAGAGGGAAAGCCTGTCGGAGAGGGGAAAAAGAGCCGGCGTAGATGAGGTACGTCCCTTCGCAGCATTAACCGATTATCTGAACAAGGCTAAAAAAAGAGGGCAAGCCATTCATTACCTGCCCCCCTACCGGCCGCAAAACAAAATCTGCCTTTGGGAATATTTGGGAATCTCTCCGGATGCTGCTCAGCAGAAAGCGTCGGTCGACTTTATAAAAGCCATTGCGCGCCAGCGTTCTGTTAAAAGCAAGGAAGAACTCATTGAGATTGAAAAGGCTGTCAATGTATCCGCAGACATGCATTTGCTCGCTATGCAGATGGCGCAGCCTGGGGTTTCAGAACTTCAGATCGCCAACGCCGTTCAGGCATTCGCTCAGAATTCAGGAGGCGCGTTGGCCTATCCGATCATTTTAAGCAAGCATGGGGAAATCCTGCATAACCACAGCCATACCCACACGTTGGAGGAGGGCGACCTGGTGCTGCACGACGCCGGTGCGGAAACCGAAATGGGTTATGCCGGTGATCTGACCCGCACCTTTCCGGTTAGCGAGCGCTTCAGTCAGCAACAAGGAGAACTATTCGACATCGTTCATTCCGCACTTCAACAAGCGTCCGCCAGCATGAAGCCCGGAACTCGTTTCCTGGATGTACATTTCACGGCCTGTCGTGCTTTGGTCGATGGATTAAAGGCCATTGGACTGATGAAAGGCGATACGGAAGAAGCAGTAGCTGCCGGAGCGCATACGCTGTTCTTCCAGTGTGGCACCGGGCATATGATGGGGCTGGACGTCCATGATATGGAGGATCTGGGCGAGCAGTATGTTGGCTATACGGATCTCGCGCCAAAAGACCAGCAGACCTTCGGGCTAAAATCGCTCCGCCTTGGCAAAGAGCTGGAATCCGGTTATGTGGTAACCGTAGAGCCCGGCATCTATTTCATTCCGGATTTGATTGATTTATGGAAAGCAGAATCACGGCATAAGGACTTTATCAACTACCCGGCAGTTGAAGGTTACCGGAACTTCGGCGGTGTCCGGCTGGAAGACAATTATGTTATCACCGAAAGTGGGTACAGTAAGCTTGGGAAGCATCTTCCCTGCAGCAGGCGGGAGATTGAAGAAATTAAATTAAGCAGCAAATGAAATCTTACATCAATATATTAACCGGCTTAGGCCTGTGTCTATTACCCGCCCTTAGTTCAGCGCAGCTGCTGGTCGGCGATCAACCGGTCTTTAGCCGGGCGGATTCGCTCAGAGGTACGCTGACCCCTTTGAGGACTTGTTACGACATTCAGTATTACCACCTGGATGTTCAGGTAGATATTGAGGATCAGTCTGTGGCTGGCAGTAACTTGTTTCGCTTCACTGCGAACGAAGACTTCAGTAAACTGCAATTTGAGCTGTTCGAGAATCTAAGCGTCGACAAAATAGAATACCATGGGGCGGCAGTTTCTTTCTCCCGCGAATTCAATTCCGTTTTTGTAGATTTTCCGTTAGATATCCGCAAAGGGAGCCTGGACTCCATGAAGGTTTACTATTCCGGGAAACCTCAGGTTGCCCGGCGGGCGCCATGGGACGGAGGCTTTGTGTTCGCAAAGGATAGCCATGGAAAGCCATGGGTTTCTACCGCCTGTCAGGGGCTGGGCGCCAGTGTCTGGTGGCCGAATAAAGATCATCAATCTGACGAAGTCGACAGTATGCTGATCAGTGTCCGGGTTCCGAAAGGTCTGGTGAATGTATCTAACGGGCGACTCCGAAAAAAGGAAGACAAGGGTGATTTCACTCAATTCGATTGGTTTGTCAGCAACCCGATCAATAATTACGCTGTATCGCTCAACATCGGTGATTACGTGAATTTTACGGATACATTCCGCGGAGAAAAAGGTCCGCTTGACCTGAGCTACTGGGTGCTTCGGGAGAATGAACTTAAAGCCAAAACGTTTTTCCCTAAAAATGTGATTCCGATGCTCAAGGCCTTCGAGCATTGGTTCGGCCCCTACCCTTTCTACGAAGACAGTTATAAGCTGGTAGATGCGCCTTACACCGGAATGGAACATCAAAGTGCTGTCACCTATGGGAACGGTTATAAAAACGGTTACGGCGGACGTGACGCGTCCGGCACGGGCTGGGGTATGAAGTTTGATTTCATCATCATCCACGAAAGCGGCCATGAATGGTTTGGAAATAACATCACCTCGAATGATCTGGCGGATATGTGGATCCATGAAAGTTTTACGAACTACTCTGAATCCTTATTCGTTGATTATAATTACGGGAAAGAAGCCGGTCAGGAATATGTACATGGCACCCGAATGGGAATCCGTAATGACGCCCCAATACAGGGGCCGTACCAGGTAAATCAGGAAGGATCCGGCGACATGTACCCGAAGGGAGGTGTCTTACTAAACATGATCCGCACGATAATCGACGACGATGAGAAATGGAGAACAATCCTTCGCGGACTGAACGAAACCTTCTACCACAAAACGGTCGATTATGAGGATGTTGTTGATTACATCTCGAGAAACTCAGGCAAAGATCTTCAGCCTGTTTTCGAACAGTACATTAAGCATAGTAACCTCCCCGTGCTGGAATTTAAATTCCAGAAGGATCAGCTGCTGGTGCGATGGATTGCCAATGCAGAAGATTTCGCCATGCCAGTACGCATACGAAAAAAGGGAAATGCGTATCAGTTTATCGAGCCATCCCGGAACTGGACGGCAGTGGACATCCCGGGCTTGAGTAAGGAGAATCTTGAGGTAGATACTTTTAACTTTTATATCGGAGTGCTGATCGAATAATCGTTCATGATCCGGTGTGCCTTCTAAACACACCGGATCATGAACAATTTCAACATGGATCAATAACCTGGATTTTGTGTCAGATTAGGGTTGGTATTCAATTCCTGAAATGGTATAGGAAACAGGGTCCTTTGCTGTGCCTGTGCATGCGGGCGATGATTGAACCAGGATTTGGTCTGAAAAACTCCGAACCGGATAAGGTCCTGCCTGCGGTGCGCTTCAGCAGCGAATTCCCAACCAAGCTCGTCCAAAAAGCGACCGTACTGAATATCTGCTCCTCCGTTTGTCACCCCGATCGTTCCGTCCTTTTCTTGCCAACCGTATTCGTAGATACTGCCCCGCACTAATTGCGCACCGCTGACAACTGCCTTTTCAGGATTATCCCGGAATGCCCTTTCGCGAACCTGGCTGACGAGCCGTGCCGCCTCTCCGGAATTTCCGGTTCGCAGCAAAGCCTCCGCTTTCATCATCAGGACATCTGCATATCGAAACATGGGGTAATCGTTATCCAAATTAGCGGTTGCGCCTTGTTTGATCGCATATTTCCCGATCCGGTATCCATGATTCGCAGCGGCGACGGTACCATCACCGCCTATGCCGGGCACAAAATTCACGTAATTGATGACCTCCTGTCCTGTCGAAGCGTGGTATTGGGGGCCCTGAATCCAGGTATCGGTTAAGCGCGTATCGTCTTCGTCATAACTGTCGATGAATTGCGGAACCGCACAATTCCCTCCCCAGGGACCAGCAGCCATGTTGTAAACGAGCCGGCTCGCCGGATCAAGCGTTTTCATGTGGATCTGGCTCCCCTGTCCGTAAATCTCATCATAAGGAACGGCAAAGATGATTTCTCCTGAATTTTGGTTGGTCCAGGTAAACACATCGGAATAGTTCGCATCCAGCGTATAGGCGTTGGCATTGATGACCTCATCGGTTAGTTCAATCACCTTTTCCCACTGCGGCGTACCCGTATAGACCTGCGCATTCAGGTAAATTTTTGCCAGTAAGGTAGTGGCCGCCCAATGATTCATGCGCCCGTACATCGAAGCAACTTCATCCGACAACAGGGGCATACATGCTTCCAACTCATTTATGATAAAATCAAACAACTCCTGACGGGTGCTCTGCTGCGGTAGGGAAGCATCCCGATAATCGGTTACAATAGGAACATTGCCATGATTGTCAAGCAATAGGTAGTAGGCAAGCGCTCTGGCGGCACGAAGCTCAGCGATAGCCGTTTCAGCCAGTTCCGTTGGAAGGGGAAGCGTACCCTCCTCAATCTGCATGATCACCATATTAGAGCGGGTGATGCTCGAGTACGCCTGATTCCAGGTATTCTGCGGCTGCCATTGTTCCGAAGTCCAGGTATGTTGATGCATGCGGCGATAGGTTCCGGCGTCGTCCCAACCATTGGGGCGTACCGGCGTAATGATGGCATCTCCCGGTTCTTCCTGCAGGTCGAAATAACCTTGCCAGCCAAACATGAGGGTACGAAACGAAGCGTATACCGGAGCCATAATCTGAGGCAGATCACGTTCTGTGGGCCTGAAAGAGCTGGAAAGAACCTCCGAATAGACCGTTTCTTCAATTTTGGTACAGCCATCAGCGAGGAAGATCAGAAAGAAGCCTATGATCGTACGATGATATAGTGGATTTGTCATAACTCAAAAATTAGTGGATTAAAATGTTGCGTTTAAGCCAAAGGTGAACGTTCTTGTAGTCGGGTATTTGTCACGATGGTCCATACCGGGAGCAAAGGTAAATTCCCCGGTATAGCTGACGGCTTCCGGATCAATCCCCTGATATTTCGTAAAGGTGTGCAGATTCAGAGCAGATACATAAATACGAAGGCGGCTCACGCGATTGCTGAATTTCGGGAACGTATAACCGAGCGTCACGTTATCGATCTTCAGAAAGTCGCCATCTTCTATATAGTGCGACACATAAACCAAATCATTATTGAGCTGCCGTCCGTAGACTGGTTCATAGGCACTTTTCAAGGCATTATAAGCCTTATTTACCGGGTTCTCATAGTAAAGCCTTTGCATATTCAGGATCTGATGCCCGAAAGCACCCCGAAAATTAACGTCCATGTCGAATTGCTTATAACGAATCGAATTGTTCCATCCGGCCATGAATTTCGGAATACCATTCCCATAAAATTGTCGGTCTTCCGGTGTGGCATCCGCTATTGGAATGGTTGCGCCATTTCTGTCCTCGATGAGCCAGCGTCCGTCATCGTCCAGTCCGACACTTTTCCATACAAAGAATTGCCCGATGGGTTGCCCGACGGCTACACGGTGCGTAGCCACCTGAATGGGTTCACCCGTGTAACCAGAGTCGAAAAACTCAGACGTTACATCGAATTGGGTGTTGGACAAGTTTACCAGCCGATTCCGGTTGCTTGAAAAGGTTACGTTCGTATTCCAGGAGAAGGAAGGCTTTTCGATTGCCCGGAAATTGATCAGCGCTTCAAAACCCGAATTCTGCATTTCTCCGGCATTCAACATCATGCTATTATATAGGAATGGCGGAACTGGCACTGTAAAAGAGTACAGCAAATCCTTAACATTTCGGGTGTAGTAATCCAGCGAACCTGTCAGACGATTTTCGAAAAGTCCGAAATCCAGCCCCCAGTTCCACTCTTCTTTCTTTTCCCATCGGAGATCTGGATTGAAGTTTCGCACCGGAACAAAGCCCGGCACCCACTGTCCGTTTATGTAAGCACCCTGCTGCATATCAAAATTATAACTGGTCTGGGACATATAAGGC